>JAFTUP010000197.1 GCA_017466205.1 Clostridia bacterium | reverse complement strand
TGAGACGCTGATTAGAATATAAAAATTTCCCACCGAAGGATTTCCAACGGTGGTATTTTTTGTTGGTTTATCGTACAAATTATAATTTGTCGGGCCCCTCAGTCACCTTACGGTGACAGCTCCCCATCAAGTGGGGAGCCCAAATTGGCCTTCCCCCTGGAGGGGAAGGTGGCACGAGCATAGCGAGTGACGGAAGGGGGGAGATCCCCACAAACTCCAATTTATCAGACAGACAGGGATGTCTGTCCCTACGCGATTCCGTTTTCCGTTTTCAACTTTTACGAGCTTACTACTTCGTGGAAGACAAATGTGGATTTAAGCACTATTGCCTGACAGGATTTGTCGTATTCCGTTTCGTTGCAGACTGACTTGATAATATTGTAGCCTGCTTCATAAAGAAGAAATGTGGCAAGTCTGTCATAGACCTTATGAGCAGCACTGCCACCCATTGAATACGGCATATAGATGTCAACGCTGATTGTTGTGTCAACCTCTCTGTCAGATGTTGCGACAATCTTACCTGAATCAAGTGTTGTTGTAAGCTGCGGACCTATTACACAGCCTTTGGTTGAAAAGGCGACGATTGGCTCGCTTACGGGAATAGGCTTAATATCGTTTTCATAAGCCGTTACAAGTGTTAAGTCGGCAAATCTTTCCTCTGCAGAAACTGTAAGAAGAACGCCGTCAATAGTTGAACCGTTATTTGTCATAAATCACCCTCCGTTGTTTTTCTGATAACTGCCCAGATATAAACAATGGTATCCTTAACCATAATTCTCTCTGCACGGTCAATCATATATTTGTTGTTATCTCTGTCGTGAATTCTGTGGCTTTCATTAAGCTTTGTAAGGTCGTGAGTGGCAGGACCGATATACAAGTAAACATCATTTTTGTTAATACCGATTGGTGTGTGTTCACCCTGAAGATAAAGCTTTGTTTTGTATCTCAAGGGCTGGATGAAAGCCCTGAAAACAGGACTTTCCCAACCGTCACTACCTGAAAGATAAACAGAACGACCGTATTTATTAAGCATTTTGGTAATGTTCATATCTCAACCGCCTTAAATACAAAATCCACGTCAGTAAGATAATCTGTTGCCATAAGTAATGCCTCATCCCTGAATTTAACAGCACTTTCAAAGGTGCAGGAGGCACTTCTGCTTATGGTAATATCACCTGCTTTAAAGGATGAAAAATCCTCTGATGAACTGCCTTGTAAAAGACTGTAATTGTAAAGAGCGAGCCCTGCACAGGCATTGATTACAGCAGGTTCGTCCTCATATTTAACATCCTTAAGCCTTTTTGAAAGGTTGGCACAGGCTGAAAGGCAGAATGGCATTGCCTTTTTTACCTCATTTTTATCCAGAATACCTGTATCCTCAAGAAATTGAGAAACTGACCAGACGTTTATCATATTATCACCTGATTATACATTCATAACTTTTGATGAGTCAGCAAAGATTTTTGCAAAGCCTGAAATCTGTGTAATTGCAGCACGCTCAAGCTGACGGTCAATAAGCTTGTCGAAATCTGTCATAACACCACCTGCAGTAACCATTTCAAGAGCATAATTCTTATCGAGAGCAACGAGAGTAGAGTCAATGTCAGTTGATTTAATGAGCGTTGCACCGAGTGGTGTAATCATCTCACCGTTACCGTGGAAATTAAGACCTGCTGCAGCATCGCGGAACTCAGGCATAGTGAGAAGCTTTGCTGTCAAATCAGGAGATGCGATAATTGTGTTCATTTCATAAGGTGAAAAGCTGTTCCAGAGTGAAATCAAATCCTCATAAGTTAGTGTGCCTGCTGTTGCAGGTGCGATTTCAGCAGCTGGATTGTTGTTACCGTCACCGTTAATGAGTACATCAACTGCATCCTTGAACTGTGAACGGGCAATATATGCACCAATCTGACGAAGTGTAACTGTGAAAAGGTCAAGACGCTGAAAACGGATTGCTTCATAAGATGCTACAAGCATTCTGCCACGCTTTTTGAGTGTTACAAGATTTTCCTGAGTATGAACAACAGTTTCAGGAATCTGAGCACCCTCAGCCACTTCCTTAAGCTCCTTTTCGTCAGCAGTTGGAATTGATGTGATTGTTCTGTAATCGAGTCCGTTGATGTTTGTTCGTGTTGCGATGATGGAGTCAAGGTGCTTACCCTCATCAATGCCCTGACGGACAGCTCGTGATACATATTCAGGGAAAAGTACAGCAGAGTCAGTTGTTGCGAAGAATTTGTCAACTGTTGAACTGCCTGCACCCTTGAGCTTGATGTCAAAACGCTTTAACTGTCTTTCAAATGCATCAAGTCCTTCAAGAGAAGTACCCTTGTAGTTTTCGCTGGGATCAATTCTTTCAAGTTCTGAAAGAAAGCCTTTTCTTGTGTTGTAAAGTCCTTTGTCGAGTTTAATTGTTTCAAAATTAGCCATTATTTAATATCCTCCTTAAAATTTGAATTCGTTGTTTGAAGTATCATTTGTTTTTTCTTCCACATAAAGCTGACTTACGGGCGGAAGAATCTTTTTTGCCTGTTTTTCTAAAGATGTGCAAAGAGCTTCAAGTGTTTCTGATGAAAGATTTTTAAGAATATCGTCAACACAATTTTCTTCAATTGACGGTAATGCAAGAGCAAAATTTTTCTTTGCATCAGTTACAAGAGCTTCACGGTATTTTTCACCGTCAAGACTTTTTTCTTTAAGTGAGTCCATATAGTCAGAAAGCTTTTTAAGATCTTTCTCATTAAGAGTAAGACTTTTTTCTTCTCTTATAGACTTTAAGATGTTTTCCATTGATTTCTCCTTTTTAAATGATTTAGTGACACCTGCCTGTCTTTGTGCAGGAACAGCCACAAAGGACCACTCGTAAGCATCAGTAATGTCAACAAGTGTCTTGTAGCAAACTTCACCGTCATAGGTTTTTCCTTGAATATGACTGCAATGGGGCTTGCCGCAAATTGAACAGATTCGTGAGCCGGAGGCACAGCTGACACTGACCTCTTTTTTTATGCCGCTTTCAATGTCCTTAATCAAAGACTCGTTTTTCTCACTTCTTACTGTGTAGCACCAAGCCTTAAGGTACATATACGGTTGACCGTCAGCAGTCCTTTTATCGTTGTCAACCAAAAACTGTGTTTTATATGTGCGACAGGTCTGGTCCTCACTTTTCATACTGTGATTGAGAATGCCTGTCTTACCTACAAAAAGACTTTCGAGCTTTTTAAGAGACTCCTCATTGAAGCGTTCAAAATCTCTGTCAATGTCGTTGTCACAGAGAATAACACTAAAGCAGAAAATCTCGTCTTTTGTAAGTGTTTTCAGGGAATAACCGTTGATAAGTGACATGTCTTCGTCAGTTGGCACGCCAACCTGATTTTCAGTCACGTAACTCTTTTTAATCATTTTTTTCACCTCCTGAAATTGATTTTGCTTGTGCTTTGTAAAGCTCGGCCTTTGCCTGTTCAACTGCATCCTGAAGTGTGATGTCGTCCCAGATAACCTCTATACCTGAACTGTTACCGCAAAGTCGTAAATAAAGATTGCAAATCTTCTCAATAACAGGTGTGAGCAGTCGTCTGTATGCACAAAGCTCTGTTGTAAGAGCATCAGCCTGCTGTGATGACATTCTTTCAGTTGTGCTCCAGCTGATGCCAAGCATAAACGGCGGAACAGAAAGCTTTGAAACAATCTGTTCAAGCAATTGCTTAACAGGAATTTCGCTGTCTAAAATCTGATTATCAGCACCGATAACCTTAATCTGAACATCACCAACTGCCACGAAATCTTTAACAGAACTGCCATTCATAGCATTTGCCCATTCAGCCGCAATCTGTGTTGCTCGCTCTTTAGCGTAAGCACGGTCGAGCATATCAGAGCCGGGATTATAGGTAACAGCATAACGAAGATTTCCTGCTCGTTCCCAGTTTTGACCTATGGAATTGTAGATTTTAAGAAGAATTGATGAAACGAACGGAAGTCCCTTTAAAATTGAAGTGCCCGTAATGCTGCCTGCTTCAGGGTTAAGTGCAGAGAACATAACCAAATCCTGATATTTCACAGGTGTACCTGAAATACTGTCAGGATTGCAGACGAGAATTTCATTGAATTTTTCAGGGTTTCGCTTAAGACTGATATTTTTGATTGGAACATTGTAAAGAGAGTGAATACCGTTTCCGTCTGTGACAATTTCACCTGCAGAGGTACCGTAGGTGAGAAGCTGTTCAAAGTAAATATCCATAAAATGCTGAAGACCTTGTCCCGTACCGTTTACGCTGATGTTTCTCACGAAATCGTCAAGCTCTTGCTGATTTTTACCGTTGAGAGATTTCACCTGAAACCCGCCCGTAAGTCGCACAAGCTTGTAAATTGCTGTGTCGATAATGGGAACAGCTTCGCGAAGCTGACGGTACAATTCAGGGCTTGTGACCTGTGACGGATAAATGCTGCACAAGCTGTCAAAGGGATATGACGAATTTGTCTGCGGTGCTGTTGCACAAACCTTTCTTTTGCCGAATTTGTCGAATATTGACAATCCAAAACCTCCTTTCTTTTTTACACAATCTCTAAGAATTATACTGAAATTTGTTTTCAATTGTGTTTTTATATTCTCGTAACGGATAGAGCAAAAAAATTATCCGTATTGTCAAGAGCTGTTGCTACGAAATAACGAATGTCGTCCATTGCGTGGTCATACTCTTTTTTCGGAGTGTCGTGGACACTGTTGCAGTCCCAACGATACATTGAAAACTCACGGATTGTATCAGTACATGAACTGCCGATGATGATTTTGTTGTGTTTGAGTTTTTCCGAAACCTTGCGAATACCGTCTGACACCTGATTTTTTGCAGGAATGACACGAAATTTTCCCTCGCGACGGATACACTCCATAAATGATGCTGCAGATGGGTCAACTATCACCGCTTCAACTCTTTTGTCACCTGAAAGGTTTACCAATTCGTCATAGTATTCCTTGTCAGTCATCTGAAAGCCTTTTGCCTTTGAATCGTGATAGAATTCCTTTAATCTGTACCATATTCCGTTGTAAAGTCCCCAAAGTCCGAAGGATGCAGGGTTTACAGTACCGTAGTCGCAGGAGATGTAATACTGACTGCAATTTTCGGGTAAATCGTCGGTTGTGTGGTCCTTTTCATTGAAGAAAGGATATACAAGTCCGTCAACTGCAACCCATTTTCCAAGGATAAATCTCTCGTAAAATGCACCTGAGTAAAGTGACTCATAACGCTTTTTTATAGACTCTGAAAGTGACGGATTGTCATTCATAAGAAAATGAAGATAAAGACAATTTTTCTCTCTTGATTTCTTAATCCATTCGTTGTAAAACCAATGTCGAGGATTTTCAGGGTTGCAGTTAAACCAGAATTTTGAGCCTGTGACAGAACAACGAGCCAATGTCTGCTCGACGAAGGAACGAGGCATAAGTGCAACCTCATCAAGAAGCACACCTGAAAGTGTCATACCCTGAATGAGTGAGGCTGAGGACTCGTCGCGACCGCCGAAAAGGTAAAATCGGTTAGTCCGTTTACCTTTTTCAACAAGAAGAATGTTTGAGGACTTCAATTCCTTAACTGAAAAGCCTAATTGCGTGAGAATGGGAATTAAAGGAGTTATCACATTCCGTCTTAATGAGGTGATTGTTTTGCCACAGATTGCAAATGAGGAATCGGAAAAACGGTAGAAGCTCCAAAGAATAAATGAAATTGACATACAAAGAGTTTTGCCACTCCTGACTGCACCGTCACAGATGATAGCATCGCAATTCTTAAAAGGGCTTTGCTTACACCACCAGTTAAGCACCGTCAGTTGCTTTTTGGAGAATTCGTGAAATTTAATGTCAGCCATTATTTTCACTCTCCGCCTGACTTATTGCACTTCGCTCAATAGCCTCATAAAAGGACAGTGCACCGTTATCTCTGTCGTCACAGGACAGGTCACCGAGTCTTTCAAGTGCCTTGAGTCTGTCAAAAAATTTGATTTCCATACCTTTTCCGTTTATGATTTTGATTTCTGACACATTAAAGAGGTCGAGAGAGTCAATGTCGGGGGAACAACCATCATTTACGGAAAGGATAAGACGGATGGCATCACTTACTGAGCCGAAAGCAAGGCGCTGGAGTCCCGCTGAAACCAATTGGCTTGTGGCAGGACATTCTTTTTCAAGCTCTGTGATTTTGTCCTTTATCTCCTTTTTTGACAGCAGAGCCACTCCTCTGTATTCAGGTAAAAGTGTAAAGCCTGAATGAAGTGCTGCTTCTTTCGGATTTCGCAGTCGCACATAATGACGACAGAAATCCAGCTCTTTTTTTGTCAGTTTCTTTTTATTCATTTTGTAGCCTCCTTTGATTGAGAGGATTAAGGTAAAAAACAACTTATTAACTCTTACTTTTTACTTCTTACCTAAAAAAACATCCTCCATATATAGTCTGAAAAAGCAAAATCGTCCCGGGAAATGTGGGACGAATTGAGAAAAATGGCAAATTGTTTACAAAAAGTTCATATTTGAGCGATTTTTTTGGGGTTGACAGAAGTAAAAATGGGTGTATAATTTAAAATGTATAACCGGTTATTAAATAACTGGTTATACATTTTTGTCTTTACATAATAGGGAAGTGAAAAATTGGAACAAAAAGTAGAGAAATTAGATACAGCCTTTAAAAGGTTTCACGGTCTTCGTCGTGAAATTATTGATGCGAAATTCCGTGAATACGGATTAGGCTTCGGTCAACCGCCAATTCTCAAATATTTAAGTGACCACGAAAATGTAACTCAAAAAGAGATTGCAGACTGTCTTCATGTCAGTCAGCCTGCTATTGCAAAGTCACTTAAAAAGATGGAGGAGGCAGGGTTTATTGTCCGTCTTGAAAATAAGAAAGACACTCGTTGTCACAAATTAAAGCTTACTAAAAAAGGCAAGGAAATCGTGAGCTTTGCTGACGATTACTTTTTAAATATTGATAATATAACTTATACAGGCTTTACGGAAGATGAGATAGAGCTCCTGTCATCTTTTGTTGAAAGAATGAATAAGAACTTAATGAGTTTCAGCAAAAAGGAGGATACAAATGTTTAAACTCTTGAAATACGCAAAAAAATACATAGTTCCTGCTCTGCTTTCACCACTCCTTATGGTTGGTGAAGTTATACTTGAGCTTATGATTCCGCTTGTTATGGCTGATATTGTGAATTTAATTCAGGCAGAGGGCGGAATTACAGACGACAGTATGAATCAGATTCTCCGTTACGGACTTCGTATGCTCATTTATGCCTTCGGTTCACTTTTCTGTGGTGCTATGGCTGCCCGAGTGGCATCTGTTGCAGGTATGGGATTTGGTTCAAAGCTTCGTGAGGTTATGATTAATAAAATTCAGAAATTCTCATTCTCGAATATTGACCGTTTTTCAACAGCATCTCTTATTACAAGAATGACTACTGATGTAACTTCTGTTCAGAACACATTCCTGATGCTTATCAGAATGCTTTTCCGTTCACCTGTTCAGTTTGTTGTGGCACTTGTTATTACAATCAGAATGAGTAAAGAGGTTTCAAGCGCATTTCTCGTATCTCTTCCGCTTATTTTAGGTGTTCTCGTTGTTTTTGCACCTATTGCTTTAAAGAGATTTAAGAAAATGCTTGAAATGTTTGACGGTTTCAACGCTTCAATTCAGGAAAACCTGACTAATATCAGAGTTGTTAAGGCATTTGTTCGTACAGACTATGAAAAGAAAAAGTTCAAAAAGGCAAACGATGAACTTATGAATGCAGCACTTTTTGCTGAAAAGCTTATGATTATGGGTCAGCCTGTGTTTATGATGATTATGTACGGAACAATTCTTGCAATTCTCTATATTGCTGCAAAAGCAATCTCAGCAGAAACACTTCTTATCGGTGATTTCACGGCAATTTACACTTATGTAATGCAGATTCTTATGAGCTTTTTAATGCTCATTATGCTTATTGCACAGTTCTTTATGTCACAGGCAAGTGCAAAGCGTATTCTTGAAGTTATTGATGAAGTTCCTGACATCCGTGACGACGATGCAACCGTAACTGAAGTAAAGAGTGGTTCAATCACATTTAAAAATGTGGAGTTCAAGTATGACGGTGCACCTCATCCTGTAATCAAAAATGCTGATTTCACAATTGAAAGTGGCGAAATGGTAGGTATCATAGGTGCAACAGGCTCTGCAAAGTCAAGTCTTGTTCAGTTAATTCCGAGACTTTACGACGTAACTGAAGGTGAAGTTCTTGTTGGCGGTGTCAATGTAAAGGATTACAAAATCCACGCACTTCGTGAAGAGGTCAGTATGGTGCTCCAGAAAAATGTCCTTTTCTCAGGCACTATTGCAGACAATCTTCGTTGGGGTAATAAAGACGCAACTGATGAAGAATTAGTTGCTGCTTGCGAAATTGCAGATGCACACGGATTTGTTTCTTCATTCCCTGACGGTTACAACACAGATTTGAGTCAGGGCGGAACAAATGTGTCAGGCGGTCAGAAGCAAAGACTTTGTATTGCTCGTGCAATTCTCAAAAAGCCTAAAATTCTTATTCTTGACGACTCAACAAGTGCTGTTGATACATTTACAGACTCAAAAATCCGTAAGGGACTTCGTGAGTGTATTCCTGACACCACAAAAATCATTATTGCACAGCGTATTTCTTCAGTTTCGGACTGCGACAAGATTATCATTCTTGATAACGGTACAATAAACGATATCGGAACTCACGAAGAATTACTCCAAAGAAATGAAATTTATCAGGATATTTATAATTCTCAGCAAAAAGGCGGAGATGACTTTGACTTGCAGGGAGGTGTGTCATAATGGCAGGACCTATGGGAAGACCAATGCCGGGTGGTCCCGGTGGTAAAGGACCAATGCCGGGTGGTCCCGGCGGTAAAAGAGGTATGCGTGGACCTGTGCAGAAGCCTAAGAACACAAAAGGCACAGTAACCCGCTTACTCGGATATATTTTAAAACAAAAGTGGCTCTTTATCGGAATGCTTGTGTTTGCTGCTGTCAATTCACTTGCATCAGTTTCAGGCTCACTTTTCATTGAGCCGATTATCGACGATTACCTGACACCTCTTGTAGGACAAAAATTTGAGGGCGAGCTGGTAATGGGACTCATTAAAATGATGGCGATTATGGCTACTGTGTTCATCAGTGGTGCAATTGCATCCTTTGTACAGTCAAAGTGCTCAGTATGGCTCACACAGAGAACTCTCAACAAAATCAGAAAAGAATTGTTCGACTCGCTTTCCGATTTGCCTATAAGCTATTTTGACTCACGACCAAACGGCGAAATAATGAGCCGATTTACAAACGACGTTGAATCATTAAGGCAGTTTATAAGTCAGGGTGTAACACAGTTTATATCTTCAGGCATTATGATTTTAGGTTCATTCTTCATTATGCTGTACCTCAGCTGGCAGATGACACTTATTGTTATTCTTATGGTTTTTGTTATGGTGTTCATAACAAAGTTTGTCGGCAAAAAGAGTGCGTTCTTCTTTAAAAGACAGCAGGAAACTCTTGGTACAGTAAACGGTTATATCGAAGAAATTATCGAGGGACAAAAGGTCGTTAAGGTGTTTAACCACGAGGAAGAAGTTGTTTCTCATTTCGGTGACATCAACGAAAAACTCCGTAAAGCATCAACAAGTGCCAATACATTTGCAAGTATGTTAGGCCCTATTATGAACAACCTTTCTCATATTGCTTATGCTTTGACTGCAGCTCTTGGTGGTGTGCTTGCAATCAGAGGTGCTATGACTCCCGGTGAAATTGTGGCATTCTTGCAATATATCAGAAGCTTCACACAGCCGATTTCAAACATCACACAGCAGTTCAATAACGCATTTATGGCTCTTGCAGGTGCAGAGAGAATTTTTGAAATTATCGACCAGAAGCCTGAAGTTGACGAAGGTTATGTAATGCTCGTGAATGCAACGGTTGACGAAACCGGCAATATTCACGAAACTGAAAAGCATACAGGAATTTGGGCTTGGAAGCATACTCACGGTGATGGCTCTGTTACTTACACTCGTCTTGCAGGTGACATTGTTTTTGAAGATGTTACATTCGGTTACACAGAAGATAAAACAGTTCTTCACGATGTTTCACTTTATGCGAAGCCCGGTCAGAAAATTGCTTTCGTCGGTTCAACCGGTGCAGGTAAGACTACAATTACAAATCTTATTAATCGTTTTTATGAAATCAATGACGGTAAAATCCGTTATGACGGAATAAACATTCAGAAAATCAAAAAAGATGATTTGCGTCGTTCATTGGGCATTGTTCTTCAGGATACTCATCTCTTTACAGGTACAATTGAAGAAAATATCCGTTACGGTAATCTTGATGCCACACACGAACAGGTGGTAGAGGCTGCAAAGATTGCGAATGCTCATTCATTTATTGAGAACTTGCCTGACGGATACAATACAATGCTGACAGGTGACGGCTCGAACCTTTCACAAGGCCAGCGACAGCTCCTTTCAATTGCCCGTGCTGCAGTTGCAGACCCACCTGTGCTTATTCTTGACGAAGCGACAAGCTCAATTGATACAAGAACAGAAAAGCAGATTGAAAAGGGTATGGATGCACTTATGGAGGGCAGAACAGTTTTTGTAATTGCCCACAGACTTTCAACAGTCCGTAATGCAAATGCAATTATGGTTCTCGAAAATGGTAGAATTATTGAGCGTGGCGACCACGATGACCTTATGGAGCAGAAAGGTAAGTATTATCAACTCTACACAGGCTCATTTGAGGAAAATTGATTCTTTTGACCTTATGCTTCCTCGCTCTCAACTCGCAGTATACCTGATACAGCTTCGTTTCGGCGAGATTGCCTAAGGCCAAAATAATTCAATTTTAAATAAAATGAGAGAAATTGAATTTTTTATTGTATAAATTACAATTTGTTGGGGAATTTCATTTCCCTCCCTCATTGAGGGAGGTGGCATTTTCGCAAGAAAATGACGGAGGGAGTTTGTAGTTTTTTTTGATTACTCCCTCAGTCTCACTTCGTTCGACAGCTCCCTCACGGAGGGAGCGGATTATAATCAGCGTCGCAGACCCTACAATTCCGAATTACGCATTACGAATTTCGAATTATCCCGATAAATTCCGATTTGAATATCAAACAATAATTTATGGCTCCTCTTACAATACAAGGGGAGCCTTTTATTTTCGCGTTACATTTTACACTTAACTCGGACAGACAAGGATGTCTGTCCCTACGCGTTTTTGTCCCTTTTTATGTTTTTGTGGAATTTTTTGTAACAAACTGCACAAATGAGTGTAACAAAATTTGTTAATGATTTGAACATTTTGTGCAAAAATCACTTGAAATCGTATTTTTATAGTGATAAAATATATGTGTATAACTATAGCTGCGAGGTGAAGAAAGTGACGGAAGCTCAAAACAACAACTATGATGCTCAGGTACCTGTGTATCTTTTCCATCAGGGAAACAATGCCCGTGCTTATGAGTATATGGGGGCACACCGTGTGGATGATGATACGGTAGTTTTCAGAACCTGGGCACCTAATGCTGTGGCTGTCAGCGTCAGCGGTGATTTCAACGGTTGGAATGACGAGGCTGATAAAGCAGAGCGAGTTACAGCAGGCGGTATCTGGGAAGCTTATATTAAAAATGTAAAAATTTACGATTCATATAAATTCTGCATCACTACTAAAGATGGCAGAAAGCTTATGAAAAGTGACCCTTACGGTTATCACATGGAAACTCGTCCTGACAATGCCACAAAGTATTATGAGTTAGGCTCATATAAATGGACAGATGCTAAATGGGAAAAGGCAAAGCGTGAGAAAGCACAGTATGATAAGCCTGTGAACATTTACGAGGTGCATTTTGGCTCATGGAAGCAGTATGATGACGGGAATTTCTATTCATATCGTAAAATGGCAGAGGAATTGATTCCTTATGTTAAGGAAATGGGATACACTCACATTGAATTTATGCCACTTACCGAATATCCTTTTGACGGTTCTTGGGGTTATCAGGTAACAGGATATTTTGCTGCAACTTCTCGTTACGGTACTCCTGACGATTTGATGTATCTCATTGATATGTGTCATAAAAACGGTATTGGTGTAATTTTAGACTGGGTACCTGCACATTTCCCGAAGGATGCTAACGGACTTTATGAATTTGACGGAACACCTTGTTATGAATATGCAGATGTCAGAAAAGGTGAGCATCTTGAATGGGGAACAAAGGTATTTGACTTCGGCAGAAATGAAGTTCAGTCATTCTTAATTTCAAGTGCTATGTTCTGGCTTGATAAATATCACATTGACGGACTTCGTGTTGATGCTGTTGCATCTATGCTCTATCTTGATTATGGCAGAGATGACGGTCATTGGATTGCAAATAAAGACGGTGGCAACGAAAATCTTGAAACAATAGATTTCCTTAATAAGCTGAGTATGAATATTTTCCGTGACTATCACGGAAGCTTGCTCATAGCTGAAGAAAGTACAGCCTGGCCAATGGTTACAAAGCCTGTGTATATGGGTGGTCTTGGCTTTAACTACAAGTGGAATATGGGTTGGATGAACGATATTCTCCGATATTTCTCTATGGATCCTCTTTACAGAAAAGGTAATCATAATTGCATAACGTTCTCATTCTTCTATGCTTTTTCAGAGAATTTTGTCCTACCAATCTCTCACGATGAGGTTGTTCACGGAAAATGCTCACTTATCAATAAAATGCCCGGAACTTATGAAGAAAAGTTCGCAGGAGTTCGAGCATTTATGGGTTATATGATGGCTCATCCCGGTAAAAAGCTTATGTTTATGGGTTGTGAATTCGGTCAGTTTATTGAGTGGAACTACAAGCAAGGTCTTGATTGGCTTCTTCTTGATTATGATGCACATAAGCAGTTGCAGACATATTTCAAGGAGCTTAATCATTTCTATAAAGCAAATGCTCCACTCTGGCAGGTTGACCATTCATGGGAAGGCTTCTCATGGATTTCAGCAGACGACAATGACAATTCAGTAATTTCATTCCGCAGAATTGACGAAAAAGGTAAGGAAATTATTGCAGTCTGCAATTTCACACCTGTGGCAAGAGATAACTATAAAATCGGTGTTCCTGCAAGGAGCAACTATAAGATTGTGTTTAATTCTGACGACACGAAATACGGTGGAACAGGAAAAGCACAACCTGAAAAAATCAAGTGGCAGAAAGAGTCTATGCACGGATTTGAGCAATGTATTTCTCTCGATTTACCACCAATGTCAACAATCTATCTTCAAAAAACAAGATAAAATATACAAACTACATCCAATTTAAGGAGGAATAAATATGGCAAGAAAACAAGAATGTATTGCAATGCTTCTTGCAGGCGGTCAGGGAAGCCGTCTTGGCATTCTCACAAAGAACATTGCTAAACCTGCTGTTCCTTATGGCGGTAAATACAGAATTATCGACTTCCCGCTTTCAAACTGTGTAAATTCAGGTATTTCTACCGTTGGTGTTTTAACGCAGTATCAGCCACTCGAGCTGAACGACTACATAGGCAACGGTCAGGCTTGGGACTTGGACCGTGCTAACGGTGGCGTTCATATTCTCTCACCTTATCAGCAGATTAAGGGTACAGAATGGTATAAGGGAACTGCAAATGCTATTTATCAGAATATCAATTTCATCGACCGTTATGACCCTGAATATGTTGTAATTCTTTCAGGTGACCATATCTATAAAATGGACTATAACAAGATGCTCGAGTACCATAAGGAAAAGGGTGCATCCTGTACAATCGCTATGCTTGAGGTTTCTTGGGAAGAAGCAAGTCGTTTCGGTCTTATGATTCTCAATGACGACAACTCAATCAGCGAGTTTGAAGAAAAACCAAAGAATCCGAGAAGTAACAAGGCTTCAATGGGCGTTTATGTGTTTACCTGGAGCAAGCTTCGTCAGTATCTTATTGACGATGAGGCTGACCCGGAATCAAGTAACGACTTCGGTAAGAATGTTATTCCAAAGATGCACGCTGACGGTGAGCCGATGTTTGCTTATCTCTTCGACGGATATTGGAAAGACGTTGGTACAATCGACAGCCTTTGGGAAGCAAACCTTGACCTTCTCAATCCAAAAGTTCCGCTTGATTTGTCAGATACAAGCTGGAAAATCTATGCAAAGACTCCTGTTAGTCCTCCACATTATATTTCAGCAGATGCAGTTGTTCAGAATTCAATGATTTCTGAAGGCTCAAGAGTATTCGGTAATGTTGATTACTCAATCCTTTTCAATAATGTTACTGTTGAAGAGGGTGCAGAGGTTAAATATTCTATCGTAATGCCCGGCACTGTTGTTAAAAAGGGTGCAGTTGTTCAGTATTCAATCGTAGCTGAAAATGCAGTTATTGAGTCAGGTGCAGTTGTTGGTGCAAGTCCTGAGGAAATGGCTAATCGTGACGATTGGGGAGTTGCAGTTGTCGGTGCAGGTGTTACTGTTGGCGAGGGTGCTTCAGTTGCACCTAAGGCTATGGTGGACGAAGATGTAGTAAAGGAGGCTGAATAAGATGACAGGTAAGAATATTGTTGGTATTATTTTTTCTAACGCTTATGATGAATGTATAAGTGAGCTTACAGGTATCCGTACAATGGGTTCAGTTCCGTTTGCTTGTCGTTACCGTCTTATTGACTTTGCTCTTTCAAATATGGTAAACAGCGGAATTGAAAAGGTTGGTGTGCTTACAAAGAGTAACTATCAGTCACTTATGGACCATGTGGGAACAGGTAAGCCTTGGGATTTATCCCGTAAAAATGACGGTCTTTTCATTCTTCCTCCATTCTCAACTAACGAAACAGGCGGAAACCGTGACAAGCTCACATCATTAAAGGGCATTATGGGATTTATCAGTCGTGCTGACGAAGAATATGTTCTTCTTTCTGACTGTAATGTGGTTTTCAATCTTGATGTTGAAGCACTTATGGATTACCATACAGCAAAAAATGCTGATATGACAATCGTTTATAAAAACGGTAAAGTTCCTGCTCTTAAGGATATGATTGTCCTCGATATGAACGCTGACGGTAAGGCAGAAAAAGTTACACTTTCTCCTGTAACAGAGGAAAATGTGAACTTCTCACTTAATGTGATTCTTATGAAGAAAGCACTTCTTGAAAGACTTATTAACGATGCAATCAGCCTTAATCATCAGGATTTTGAAACTGACCTTATTCAGGGTAATGTTAATAAGCTCAACATCTATGGCTTTGAAGCAACAGGATATTCAGCGGTTATTGAGTCAATGGAAAGCTATTTCAAGACAAATATGGAGCTTCTCAGTATGGATAACTGTGACGACCTTTTCAATAAGGAAAGACCTGTTTATACAAAGGTTCGTGACGATATGCCTGCAATTTACGGTCTTGGCTCAAGCGTTAAAAATTCACTTATTGCTGACGGATGTATTATTGACGGTACTGTTGAAAATTCAATTCTTTTCCGTGGTGTTCGAGTTGAAAAAGGTGCAGTTGTTAAGAATTCTATCGTTATGCAGGACGGTTTTGTTGCACAGAACGCAACACTCAACTGCGTTGTAGTTGATAAGAGTGTTGTAATCACACCAAATAAGACTCTCTCAGGAGCAGAAACTTATCCGGTATATATTGGCAAGGAAATTGTAATCTAAATGCAGATATGCCTTCCCCTTGAGGGGAAGGGGAACCGCTTGCGGTGGATGAGGTGGAAAACATTTTAACGGATACTTCGTATCCTACACCTCATCAGTCACTTCGTGACAGCTTCTCCTCAAGGAGAAGCCTAATAGAAATTTTGAAAGGAAAAATATATGAAAGTTTTATACGTTTCAAGTGAGGCACTTCCGTTTAAAGCAAGTGGTGGTCTTGGTGACGTGGCAGGTAGTTTACCGCAGGCACTTCGCAAAAGACTCATCGGTGCACGAGTTGTTATGCCTCTTTATGACACAATCAGTCAGGAGCTTAAAGACACAATGAAATTTGTCACAAGTATTTCAGTTCCTGTTGCTTGGAGAAGACAGTACTGCGGTGTTTTTGAAGCAAAAGCAGGTGGCGTAATTTACTATCTTCTCGACAATCAGTATTATTTCAAGCGTGACGGTCTTTATGGCTATTATGACGATGCGGAGCGTTTCGCATTCTTTGCACGTGCAGTTCTTGAAATTATTCCACACATTGATTTCAAGCCTGACATTATCCATTGTAACGACTGGCAGTCAGCTTTGACTCCTGTTTATTACAACACACTCTATGCCCAGAGACCCGGCTTTGAAAACATCAAGACTGTTTTCACAATCCACAACATTCAGTATCAGGGAACTTACGGAATGGACCTTTTGGGAGATGTTGTCGGTCTTCCTGAAAGTGCAGCATCACTTCTCGAATATGACGGTGACTGCAACTTTATGAAGGGTGCTATTGAATGTGCTGACAGAGTTACAACAGTTAGCCCATCTTATGCTAATGAAATTCTCGACCCTTGGTATTCACACGGTCTTGACCCGATTCTTAATCAGCGTTCATGGAAGCTTTCAGGTATCCTTAACGGTATCGACACAATTCTTTATAATCCTGAAACAGATAAGGATATTGAGGTTAATTATACAGTAGAGGACTTTGAAGACAAGAAAAAGATTAACAAGGCAAAGCTGCAGGAATATTTTGAACTTCCTGTTCGTGATGATGTACCAATGATTGGTATGGTTACTCGTCTTGTTGGTCACAAAGGTCTTGACCTTGTTAAGGCTGTTCTCGAAGAATTACTTGCAACAACTGATGTTCAGTTTGTAGTGCTCGGTTCCGGTGAATGGCAGTACGAAAGCTTCTTTAAAGAGATGGCTGACAAATATCCTGACAAAATGGGTCTTAAAATCGGCTTTATCCCATCACTTTCAAAGAAGATTTATGCAGGTTGTGACTTGTTCCTTATGCCAAGTAAGAGTGAGCCTTGCGGTCTTTCACAGATGATTTCACTTCGTTACGGTACAATTCCGATTGTCCGTGAAACAGGTGGTCTTCGTGACAGTATCAAGGATTCAGGCGATAACGAAGGTAACGGATTTACATTCTCAACATATAATGCTCACGATATGCTCTATACAATCAAACGAGCAATTGAGGGTTACAGCAATAAAGAAGGCTGGAATATTCTCGTTAAACGAGCAATGGAATGTGACAACAGCTGGGGCAAATCAGCAAATGAATACATCCGACTTTATAAGGATGTTCTTAAAGGATAATAAAAAATTAAGGCTACCGTTTTGGTAGCCTTTTTTAGTGTAAAGATGAAAGCGGAAAACTGAAAGCGATTAATTAAATTATAATTTGTCGGGCTCTTTTTACGGGTGTCGATACTCGGCTCCCCTTGTCAGGGGAGCTGTCAACGAAGTTGACTGAGGGGTAGTAAAAACATTGATTTTTATCTCTCCCTCCGTCATTTTCTTACGAAAATGCCACCTCCCTCGTCAGAGGGAGGCGTTCTGCGTTCTGCACTTTGCACTCTGCATTCATCCCCACAAACTCCGATTTATCATTTCCTTTTCAATTTTCTATTTTTACAATAATAACTGTTGAAAATGGTTGTGCAATGTGGTACAATATATTGAATATATTAAAGTGGAAAGGTCTGTTTTTATGTCAGGACATTCAAAATGGAGTACCATTAAGAGAAAAAAGGAAAAAACCGATAACGCGAGAGCTAAGGTATTTACAAAAATCGGTCGTGAAATCGCAGTTGCAGTTAAAGAGGGTGGACCTGACCCTGCGGGTAACTCAAAGCTTAAGGACGTAATCGCAAAGGCAAAGGCTGCCAATGTGCCAAACGATAATATCGAAAGAATTATCAAAAAGGCTGCAGGTGAGGGCAGTGGTGACAACTACGAAGAAATCACGTATGAGGGCTATGGCCCATCAGGTATCGCAGTTATTGTTGAAGCACTTACAGATAACCGTAACAGAACTGCTGCTGATGTTCGCCACTCTTTTGATAAATTCGGCGGAAATATGGGTATGAGCGGTTGCGTTTCATTTATGTTCAGCCGTCAGGGTGTAATTCTCTTTGAAAAAGAGGGAATTGACGAAGATCAGCTTATGGAAGATGCACTTGAAGCCGGTGCAGTTGACTTTATCGCAGAAGATGAAATTTATGATGTTCGTACAGAGCCAAACGATATGGGTGCTGTTCGTGATGACCTTGAAGCAAAGGGATACAAGTTCGTTTCTGCAGAAGTTGAATACGTTCCAAGCACATACACAACTCTCACAAATCCTGATGACATCAAGAATATGGGCAAAATGCTCGAAATGTTTGAGGATAACGACGACGTTCAGAACGTGTATCATAACTGGGAAAACGAAGACGACTACGAATAAAATTAATGAATAGTAAATAATTTTAGAACTGCGTTGCATTGTAAAGTTGAAAGTTGAAAACGTAAAACGGAAAACGTCGGAACTGCGTTGCAATTATAATAAAAATCAGCGTCGCAAACCATTCGTTTTCAGTTGTCAGTTTTCCACTTTCCACTTAAAATTTGTGTCGCAGTCTCTCAATTATTAATTAATCTAATTTTGTGTATGATGAAGAATTATGACTATATCATCGTGGGTGCAGGGCTTTTTGGTGCCGTGTTTGCCCACGAAGCAACAAAACAGGGCAAAAAGTGCCTTGTGCTTGAAAAAAGAAGTCATACGGGTGGTAATATTTACTGCGAAATTGTGGAAGATATTACCGTTCATAAGTACGGAGCACATATTTTCCATACAAGCAACAAGCGTGTTTGGGATTATGTGACTTCACTTTGTGATTTCAACGATTTCATCAACACTCCAATGGCAAATTATGAGGGGAAGCTCTATAATCTGCCTTTCAATATGAACACATTTTCACAGATTTTCGGTGTCACAACTCCTGAGGAAGCAAAGGCTATTATCGAAGAACAGCGTTCTGAAATAACAGGTGAGCCAAAAAATCTTGAGGAACAGGCAATCAGCCTTGTTGGTCGTGAGATTTACACAAAGCTTGTAAAGGGTTATACGGAAAAACAATGGGGACGTGACTGCAAGGACTTACCTGCATTTATTATCAAACGTCTGCCTGTCCGTTACACTTACGACAACAATTATTTCAATGACACTTATCAGGGAATACCGATAGGTGGTTACAACAAGATTATTGATAAGTTGCTTGAGGGAATTGAAGTCCGTTTAAATACAGATTTCCTTGAAAACAAAGAGGAATATTTATCTCTCTGTGAAAAATGTGTATATACGGGTACAATCGACAGTTATTTCGACTATTCTCTTGGTGAGCTTGAATATCGCAGTTTGTGTTTTGAAACTGAAACCTTGGATACAAAGGAATTTCAGCCTGTTGCAGTTGTCAATTACAATGAACGACAAGTGCCATATACGCGAATTATCGAGCATAAGCATTTTGAGTTCGGAAAACAGGAGAAAACTGTAATAACTCGTGAATATCCTGCCGATTGGCAAAAAGGTGACGAGCCTTATTATCCTGTTAATGACGACAGAAATAACGCTCTTTATGAACAGTACAAGCAGCTTGCTGAAAGTGAGCAAAATGTCATTTTCGGTGGTCGTTTAGGTCAATATAAGTATTACGATATGGATAAATGCATTGAAGCAGCTTTGCTTCTTTGTGAGGAGGAATTAGGTAATGAGTGATATTAAAATCACAGCCATAATGCCGGTCTATAACGTGGAAAATTTCATAGGAAAATGTATTGAAAGCCTTCAGGCACAGACTCTCACAGAGTGGGAGCTTATTGCTGTTGATGACGGTTCACCTGACAATTCAGGTGCAATCTGTGACGAGTATGCGAAAAAGGACAGCAGAATTACCGTAATTCATAAGGAAAACGGTGGTGCACCAAGTGCAAGAAACACTGCAATTCCGAAGGCTTGCGGTGAGTACCTTTATTTTGTTGACTCCGACGACTGGGCAGAACCCACAATGTTCGAGGATATGTATAACTCTGCAAAGAAGAACAATGCACAGCTTGTCGTTGCAGGTTTTTATATTGACACTTATTATTCCGACACAGAGTTTTATACTCAGAGTCAGACTTTACCTACTAAAGAGTTTAAATCTCAAAGAGAATTCAGGGAATATGCCCACAAAATGTTCGACAAGAATTTACTTTATACTCCTTGGAACAAGCTTTTTGAGAGAAAATATATAATGGACAACAACATCCTTTTCAAAACTACTTTTTGGGATGATTTTCCGTTCAATTTAGATGTTGTCCGTGATGTTGAACGAGTTGTTTTACTCGAAAATTGTTATTATCACTTTATGCGTGCCCGTGCAGACAGCGAAACTGCAAAATATCGTAGTGATATGTATGAAAAACGAGAAGAAGAACACGGCTGGATGCTTGATTTATATAAATATTGGAATGTAAATTCAGATGAAAGTCGTGAAATGATTTATCGCCGATATATCGAAAGAGTAATCGGCTGTATTGAAAATGTAACTAATTCTGCCTGCACACTTACATTCCGTGAGAAAATGCAGGAGATTAAAAATATGATTACAAGTGAACAGGTGCGTAAAGCGTTGAAAATTGCAGTGCCGAATTCTCTTGTAATGAAGCTTATGTTAATTCCGATTAAATTAAAATTCACTTTCTTAACTTACCTTGAAGGCACATTTATCTCAAAGGTAAAATCGGGAAATGTAAAATTATTTGCTAAGTTAAAGGCTAACAGATAAGAGGGACAGAAAATGTCATTAAAAGATAAAAAGTTATTCTTACTTGATATGGACGGAACAATTTATGAGGGTGCCCGACTTTTCGAGTGTGTCAATGAATTTCTTGCACACATCGAAAGTGTAGGTGGACAGTATGTGTTCATCACAAACAACTCATCCCGTTCCGTTAAGGATTATGTTATAAAGCTTTCAAATATGGGGATTAAGGTGACTGAGGATAATTTCTTCACATCCTCTCAGGCAACTGCTTTATATCTCAACAAGCACTTCCCAAATAAGAAAATCTACTGTATGGGAACAGCTTCAATGATTGCTGAAATGGAAAAATACGGTGTCAATATCACAACTGAAGCAGACGAGGATACTGACTGTATCTGCGTTGGTTATGATACTGAGCTTACATATAAAAAGCTGTGGGATGTGTCATATTTGTTGCAGACAAAAAAGGATATTCCTTATATCGCAACAAATCCTGACAGAGGTTGTCCTACTGAATTCGGCCTTGTGCCTGACTGCTTTGCAATGTGTGAAGCAATAAATTATGCAACTAATCGCAGACCTTTGTATATCGGTAAGCCTGACGGATTTATGATTGACTTTTCCGTTGAGCGTTCACCTTTCACAAAGGAAGAAACTGTTGTAATCGGTGACAGACTTTATACTGATATTGCATCAGGATATAATGCAGGCGTTGACACAATCTGCGTTCTCAGCGGTGAAAGCACACAGGTCGATATTGACAACAGCGAAATCAAACCAACTTATGTCCGTAAGGATATTAAGGAAATACTTAAAGAATTGCAGGAGTAAAAGTTATGGAATTTGATGCATTTGATGCAGGAATTGAACTTGGCGGACTGCGTAGCCGTGACGATATCCGACTTCTCATTTGCTACCTTTTAAAGAGCATTGACGCACCAATGACAAGACAGATGCTCAATGATGCAATGCAGGAAGACGGACTTGCAAACTTCTTTGAGGTTGGTCAGGCTATTGAGGAGCTTTTGAAAACAGGTAATATTACTGCTGATATCCTTGACGAAGAAGAGGTTATCACAGTAACAGAAAAGGGCAGAGAAGCTGCTGAACTTTTGCAGACAAGCTTGCCGCGAACAGTCCGTGAAAAGGCGGTTAATTCTGCTATCCGACTCACAACAAGAGCAAAGGTTGAAAGAGATAATAACATTGAGGTCAAAAAAGAAGACGACGGTGGATACACCATCACATTCACACTTTTTGACCGAGGCACAGAACTGATGAAATTGTCAATTTATGTTGTTGACAGTTTGCAGTTAGAAACAGTAAAACAAAATTTCATAAACGACCCTGTGAAAGTTTATTCATCAATTATAACTTCGCTTACTGTGTAGAAAAATGCGTTGGGAGGTCATTCTGAGCGTAGCGAAGAATCTCTGTGAAAAAAGTTTTACAAACTAAAATTACAAGTCATTCTGAGCGTAGTGAAGAATCTCAAAAATGTATTATGTATATATTTTAACTAATAAAACAAATAGCGTAATGTATATAGGAGTTACAAATGATGTTGCACGAAGGGTCTATGAGCACAGAAATCATTTGATTGAGGGTTTTACCTCAAAATATAATGTAACAAAATTAGTATATGTTGAAACATCAAAAGATGTTCGTGATGCAATTCAACGAGAAAAACAACTAAAAGGTTGGCTGAGAGCAAAGAAAAATGCTCTTGTAGAATCTGTTAATCCCCAATGGAAAGATTTGTGGGAAGAAATATTATAAAAGTTATAAAAGTATAAGTCACCCTAAACGAAGTGAAGGGTCTGCTAAAACGATAATAGAGATTCTTCGCTACGCTCAGAATGACACTAAGTTAGTAAATAATGTTTAAGGAGAATATATATGTCCAAGGAACTTGAAAAACAGTATAATCCGAAAAATGTTGAAGACAGGATATATAAAACCTGGCTCGACAACAAATATTTCCACGCAAAGCGTGAAGAAGGCAAAAAGACTTACACTATTGTAATTCCACCACCAAATATCACCGGTCAGCTTCACATGGGACATGCCCTTGATAACACATTACAGGATATTCTTATCCGTTATCACAGAATGGCAGGGTATGACACACTCTGGCTTCCCGGTACTGACCACGCATCTATCGCTACTGAAGCAAAAATCGTTGAGGCAATGCGTGCTGAGGGTATCTCAAAAGAAGATTTAGGTCGTGAAGGCTTTTTGGAAAGAGCTTGGGACTGGAAAAAGCAGTACGGCGGAAGAATTATCGAACAGCTTAAGAAGATGGGTTCATCCTGCGACTGGGACAGAGAAAGATTTACTCTTGACGAGGGTTGCAGTAAAGCAGTTAACGAGGTTTTCGTTCGTCTTTATGAAAAGGACTTGATTTACAGAGGTAACCGTATGGTTAACTGGTGTCCTTGCTGTAACACATCGATTTCTGACGCTGAAGTTGAATATGAAGAAAAAGACGGTAGCTTCTGGCATCTTCTTTATACAGTTAAGGAAACAGGCGAAAAGCTTGAACTTGCTACTACTCGTCCTGAAACAATGCTTGGTGATACTGCAGTTGCTATTAATGCAGCTGACGAAAGATATAAGCATCTTCACGGTTGTCACGTAATTCTTCCTTTACTCAATAAGGAAATTCCAATCGTTTGTGACGAACACGCTGATATGACAAAGGGTACAGGTGTTGTTAAAATTACTCCTGCTCATGACCCTAACGACTTTGAGGTAGGACAGAGAAATAATCTTCCAATCGTTCGTACATTTACTTATGACGGTCATCTTACAGGTGCTGAAGATAAGAGAATTGCAGACGAGCTTATTGCAAGTGGCAGAGCAACAGAAAATGAGCCTGAAGTTCTCGACTGTGGCAAATATGCAGGCATGACAACTATGGAGGCAAGAAAAGCAATTCTTGCTGACCTTGAAGCAGGTGGCTACCTTAAGGAAGTTGAACCTCGTAAGCACGAAGTTGGTACTTGCTATCGTTGTCATAACACAATCGAACCAATGGTTTCAAAACAGTGGTTCGTTCGTATGGTTCCTCTTGCAAAACCTGCTATCGAAGCAGTTGAAAAGGGCGAAACAAAGTTCATTCCTGAAAGATTTACAAAGAACTATCTTAACTGGATGAACGGGACTCGTGACTGGTGTATTTCCCGTCAGCTCTGGTGGGGACACAGAATTCCTGCTTGGTACTGTGCAGATTGTGGCGAAACAATCGTTTCAAAGACAGAAGTAACTGTTTGTCCAAAATGTGGCAGCACACATCTTCATCAGGACGAGGATACTCTTGATACTTGGTTCTCATCAGCACTCTGGCCATTCTCAACTCTGGGTTGGCCTGAGCAGACAGAAGATTTGAAACATTATTACCCGACAAACACACTTGTAACAGGTTACGATATTATCGGTTTCTGGGTATCTCGTATGATTTTCTCAGCACTTGAATACACAGGTAAAGTTCCTTTCGATACTGTTCTCATTCACGGTCTTGTTCGTGATGCTCAGGGTAGAAAGATGTCAAAGTCTCTGGGTAACGGTATTGACCCACTTGAGATTATCGACCAGTACGGTGCTGACGCTCTCAGATTTACTCTTGCAACAGGTAACAGTCCGGGAAATGATATGCGTTTCTCTGACGAAAAGGTTGAGGCAAGCAGAAACTTTGCTAATAAGATCTGGAATGCTGCTCGTTTCATCATTATGAACCTTGATGAAAACGAATATGCACCTTATGTTCCAAAGAACCTTGCTATTGAAGATAAGTGGATTTTAAGCAAGTACAATGACCTTGTTAAGGATGTTACAGACTCACTTGAAAAATTTGAATTAGGTCTTGCAGTACAGAAGCTCTATGACTTTATCTGGGACGTATTCTGCGACTGGTATATCGAAATCGCAAAAATCCGTCTTAACGGTGAATGTGCAACTGCAAAGGCTACTGTTAAAGCAGTTCTCGTTTATGTAATGTCAAATACACTCAAGCTCTTACATCCGTTTATGCCATTTATCACAGAAGAAATCTGGCAGACATTACCTCACGATGGTGATTCAATTATGATTTCAGAATGGCCTGTTTATAGTGATGAGCTTTCATTCAAGGCTGACGAAAACGAAATGGAAAAAGTTATGACAGCAATCAAGGCTGTTCGTAACCGTCGTGCAGAAATGAATGTTCCACCGTCAAAGAAAGCAAAGATTTTCATTGAGACTGCTTATGAAAACACATTCTCAGAGGGTGCAAACTTCTTTGTTAGACTCGCATCTGCATCTGAAGTCCAGCTCGTTAAGGGTTATGAAGAAGACGGCGCTGTTGCGATTATCACAGAAGACGCAAGACTCTTTATCCCAATGGATGAGCTTGTTGATTTCAAGGCTGAACTCGAAAGACTCGAGAAAGAAAAAGCAGCAGTACAGAAAGAAATCGCATTCGTTTCAGGTAAACTTAACAATGCAAACTTCGTTGCAAAAGCACCTGAAGCACTTGTAAACGAGCAACGCGAAAAACTTGCAAAATACACAGAAAAACTCAATATGCTTGAAGAAAGCATTTCTAAAATACAAAATAAGTAATTGCAGCTTGGTAGGGCGGGGTCTTGACCCCGCCGTTGTTGGTTCGTATATTACTTATCGGCGGGGTCAAGACCCCGCCCTACCGTGACACCAATGGTTTTACATTTATTCCGACAAACTTCGATTTATATTCAACAAATATAAAAAACACTTGATTTTTTGGAATTTGTGTGGTATCATACCTAATGTAAGAATATTCGTAATTTTGAGAGAGTGGGGCGACCCGCTCTCTTGAATTTATAAGGACAATTTTTCAGATGTTTTGGAGGGCTTTATGAAAAAAAACACTGCCTCAGTGGTTTGGGATATTGCCAAGCCTATTGCTGATGAATTAGGTCTTATTTTATGGGACGTAAAATTCGTAAAAGAGGGTGCAAGATGGTATCTTCGTATCACTATTGACAAAGAGGATGGCGTGAGTATTGACGATTGTGTTGATATGCATCACGCGATTGACGGTCCTTTGGATGATGCTGACCCGATTGAACAGGCATATAATCTTCAGGTGCAGTCACCGGGTATTGAGCGTGAGCTCTGCCGTGATTTCCACTTTGAATGTTATTTGGGTGAAAAAATTCAGGTTCGTCTTATCAAGGCGTTTGAAGGCAAAAGAGAGTATAAAGGTATTCTTATTGATTATGATAACGACAGTGTTACAATCGCCATTGATGAGGAAACTGAAATGAATATATTAAAAAAGGAAGCATCCTGGATTAAGGCTGACGATTTCGAGGGAATCGGCAATATTGACTGAGCAGGATGACCATTAGGAGGATATAACAATGAATAAAGAATTTTTTGAAGCAGTCGCTTTGATGGAAAAGGAGAAGGGTATTCAGGCAGATTACCTTTATGAAAAAATCAGCGAAGCAATCACTAAGGCTGCGAGAAAGGATTACAACAACAAGGATGTTGTAATGTGTACAATCAATCCTGAAAAGTATGAAATCAGAGTTTTCTTGAGTCTTAATGTTGTCGAAGAAGTTGAGGACGAGGATACTGACATTCTTCTTGAGGATGCAAAGGAATACAGAGCAGATGCCATGGTTGGCGAAACAATCGAAATCGACCTTGACACAATGCAGTTCGGCAGAATTGCCGCTCAGACTGCTAAGCACGTAATCCGTCAGGGCATCAAGGATGCTGAACGCGGTCAGGTTATTAAGGAGTTTCAGTCAAAGACCAAGGACCTTGTTACTGCAAAGGTTGGCAGAATTGACCCTGTTACAGGCAATGTTACTCTTGAGATCGGCAAGGGTACTGCAGTGCTTCCTCGCGGTGAGCAGGTTCCCGGTGAAAGCTTCACAGAGGGTCAGCTTATTAAGGTTTACATCAGTGATGTTAAGGAAACAACAAGAGGTCCGAGCATTATGATTTCAAGAACTCATTCAGGTCTTGTAAGAAGACTTTTTGAGCAGGAGGTTCCTGAAATTTATGACGGTATCGTTTCAATCCACTCTGTTTCCCGTGAAGCAGGTGTGAGAACAAAGATGGCTGTCAGCAGTACTGATGAAAATGTTGACCCGATCGGCTCTTGTATCGGTCCTCGCGGTGCTCGTGTAAACAGCATTGTTGAGGTTCTCGGCGGTGAAAAAATCGACATCGTTAAATACAGTGATGAGCCGACAGAATTTATCGCAGCAGCTCTTGCTCCTGCAAATGTACTCAAGGTTGAGATTGTTGATTTGGAAGCAAAGTCTTGTCAGGTTACAGTGCCTGACCATCAGTTATCTCTCGCAATCGGCAATAAGGGTCTGAACGCAAAGCTTGCAGCAAAGCTTACAGGCTTGAAAATCGACATCAAGCCTGAAAGCGGCTTCTACGAGGGTTAATTAAAAGTTTATTAAAGTAACCACTGATTAAATTGAATTCACAATTCTCAGCGGATACTAAAGGAGATACGGTGTTATGAAGCAGAGAAAAATACCAATGCGAAGATGCAACGGCTGTAATGAGCAAAAGCCTAAAAATGAGCTTATCAGAGTTGTGAAAAGTCCTGAAAACGAAATCAGCCTTGACCTTACAGGCAAAAAATCAGGCAGAGGTGCTTATATCTGCAACGACATTGAGTGTCTCCGTAAAGCAAGAAAATCCCGCAGAATCGACAGAACCTTTGAAATGGCTATACCCGACGAAGTCTATAACAGTCTGGAGGAACAAATCAAAAAAGATGATTAGTGATAGCTTAAAAGGATTTTTAGGCCTTTGCAGAAAAGCAGGTAAAATGTCCTTGGGACACGATGCAGTAGTCACAGCAGTTAAAAAGCGTAAAGCAAAGCTTGTGATTATCTGTTCCGACTCTTCTGACAGACTTAAAAACGAAATGAAGGATGAATGTTCATTCGATAACAGAAATATTAAATGTATTGAAGCAGATTTTACAATGAAGGAGCTTTCATTTTGCATAAACGCTCGTGCAGGTGTTGTTTCAATTGATGACTGCGGATTTGCAGAAAAGCTTTATAAAATAATAACCGGAGGTAATGAGAATGGTTAAAAAGTACAAGATTCATGAGCTTGCTAAAGATTTTAATATTCAGAGTAAATATATTATAGAAAAACTTTCACAGAATTTTGAGGGTGAAAAGAAATCCCAGACTGCTCTTGACGAAAAAGAGCTTGATTTTATCCTTGATGTAATTACAAAGGAAAATTCAGTTAAGAGCTTTAATGACTACTTCAATGCTGTTCCGAAGGAAAAGCCTAAGGCAGAGTCTGAAAAGGAAAAGGCTCCTGCAAAGGATAAAAAGGAAGCAAAGAAGGATGCAAAGCCTGCTGACACTAAAATGCAGAATGCTTCTGCTCCACAGGCACAGCCTCAGCAGCCAAAGAAAAAGGAAAAAGACCCGAGTAAGCCTATGCAGGCTCGTACTAAGGGTGAAATGCGTCGTATCGACACAAGAGCAAACTCCTTTGATGCTGAAAAATATAATGAAAAATATGAAAATATTGCTCCTGCAAACACTCACCAGAGTGACAATATGGTTAAGAAGCAGAAGCTTAAGCAGAAGAGCCAGCAGTACCGTAAGCAGGGTATGAGAAGCGGTAAAAAGGAAACTGAAGCAGAAAGACTCAAGAGAATTGCTGCAGAACGTGCAAAGAAACCACCTGTAATCACAGTTGGTGACGAAATCACAGTCGGTGAGCTTGCATCTCGTCTTAAAATGACTGCTGCTGAAGTTATCAAAAAGCTTTTCACACTTGGTATGATGGCATCTGTTAACGAAGTAATTGACTACGACACAGCTGAAATCGTTGCAACCGAACTTGGTGCAAAGGTTAATCGTGAAATTGTTGTTACTATCGAAGAAAGAATTATTGACGACTCAGAGGATGATGAAGAAAATCTCGTTACTCGTGACCCTGTTGTAGTTGTTATGGGACACGTTGACCACGGTAAGACTTCACTTCTTGACGCAATTAAAAATACAAATGTTACTGCTACTGAAGCAGGCGGTATTACTCAGCACATCGGTGCTTACAGAGTAAACCTTAACGGTCAGTATATCACATTCCTTGACACACCAGGTCACGCTGCGTTTACATCAATGCGTGCTCGTGGTGCTCAGGCTACTGACGTTGCAATCCTTGTTGTTGCTGCTGACGACGGTATTATGCCACAGACTATTGAGGCTATTAACCACGCAAAAGCTGCTGAAGTTGACATTATCGTTGCTATCAACAAGATGGATAAGCCGGGTACAACAGTTGACAGAATTATGCAACAGCTCACAGAGCATGGTCTTGTTCCTGAAGAATGGGGCGGTGACGTTATCTGTGTTCCTGTTTCTGCAAAGACACACATGAATATCGACAAGCTCCTTGAAAATGTTCTTCTTACAGCTGAAATGAGAGAGCTTAAGGCTAACCCTAACAGAGCTGCTAAGGGTATTGTTATCGAAGCTCGTCTTGATAAGGGTAAGGGCCCTGTTGCAACACTTCTTGTTCAGAACGGTACACTCCATTCAGGTGACATTGTTGTGGCAGGTACTGCAGTTGGTCGTGTTCGTGTTATGGTTGACGACAAGCATCGTTCACTTAAAGAAGCAGGTCCATCAGTTCCTGTTGAAATTATGGGTCTTGATGAGGTTCCGCAGTCAGGTGATGTATTCAATGCAGTTTCTGACGAAAGACTTGCTCGTGAGCTCGTAGAAAAGAGAAAGCAGGAGAAGAAAGAAGAACAGTTCAATCAGTATCAGAAGGTTACTCTTGATAACTTGTTCTCATCAATCAATGCAGGTAAAATCAAGACTCTTAACATTATCGTTAAGGCTGACGTTCAGGGTTCGGTTGAAGCAGTTAAGCAGAATCTTGAAAAGCTTTCTAATGAAGAAGTTGCAGTTAAGGTTATCCACGGTGGTGTTGGTGCAGTAAGTGAATCAGATATTATGCTTGCAAACGCATCAAATGCTATTATTGTTGGCTTTAATGTTCGTCCTGACCCTGTTGCTGCTGAAATTGCAGAGCGTGACGGTGTTGATATGAGAATGTATCGTATCATTTATGACTGTATTGAAGAAATCGAAGATGCTATGAAGGGTATGCTCGCACCTAAATACCGTGAAGTATTACTCGGACGTATTGAGGTTCGTAACGTATTCAAGCTTTCATCTGCAGGTACTATCGCAGGTAGCTATGTTCAGAACGGTAAGGTCACAAGAAATGCACAGATTCGTGTTGTTCGTGACGGTATTGTTATTGCTGAAGATGCAATTTCATCACTTAAGAGATTTAAGGATGACGTTAAGGAAGTAGCTTCAGGTTATGAATGTGGTATCGGCCTTAACAAGTTCAATGATGTTAAGGAAGGCGACATTTTTGAAGCATTTATTATGGAGGAATACAGAGACTAATGGCAGGATACAGAGTAGGAAGAGTATCGGAAGATATTAAACGCGAAATTGTTGCCATTATCCGTGAATTAAAAGACCCGCGAGTGAGAGATAAATTTCTCACAGTTGTTCGTGTTGATGTAAGCTCTGACTTGTCTTTTGCAAAGGTTTATGTAAGCTCAATGAGTGGCATTGAAGATGCTAAAGAGGCCTGCAGGGGACTTACATCTGCAACAGGTCTTATAAGACGTGAGGTTGGCGGTAAATTGCACTTGAGAAAAACTCCTGAGCTTAAGTTTATCGCTGACGATTCCGTTCAGCACGGTATGGAAATATTTAGAAAAATCGAAAGCACAGTAAGTGCTGATGCTGACGATAATGAGGACGTAGAATGAAAAGAATTGATGTTATGGAGTGCGTGTCACTCTTAAAAGAATTTGATAATTATCTTATTCTTACACATCGCAACCCTGACGGTGATACTCTCGGCAGTGCTTATGCACTTAAAAGAGCGTTGGATTTGTTAGGCAAAAAATCAATGGTTCGTTGTAATGATGATATTCACCCGAAGTTTTCATATCTTTGGGAAAATGTTGATAACAGCGAAATCACCTTTGACAAAATAATCGCAGTTGATGTTGCTGATAAAAAGCTTTTAGGTGAAGAGTTTGAGGCAAAATACGGTGACAATGTATTCTTGTGCATTGACCACCATACATCAAACAGAGAATATGCCCAAAATCTTCTTTTAGAGGACAGAGCGGCTGCAGCAGTTGTAATTTATGAGGTAATCCGTCAGTTGGGTGTGGAAATCACACCTGAAATTGCAAGCTGTGTTTATACAGGACTTGCAACTGACACAGGTTGCTTTATGTATTCAAACACAACACCCACGGTTCACAGAATTGCGGCAGAGGTTATGGCTAAAGGTGCTGATTATACACTTATTAACCGACTTATGTTTGAAACAAAGACCTTACAATATCTTCGACTTGAACAGATGGCAGTTTCTTCAATTGAGTCTCATTTTGACGGTAAATGTGCTATTATGACAGTTACTCGCAAAATGTTCGAAGAAAGTGGTGCAAGCTCATCTGAATGTGACGGAATTGCAGCAATTCCTCGTAAAATCGAGGGCGTCAAAATTGCTGTTACAATCCGTGAGCGTCACAATGGCAGTTTTAAGGTTTCAATGAGAACAATTGAGCCTTATGATGCAGCAAAAATCTGTGCGAATTTCGGTGGCGGCGGTCATAATGCAGCAGCAGGCTGTGAATTTGACTGTTCACTCAATGAAACAAAAGAAAAATTACTGGAAGTAATAAAGGAAGAATTTTAATGACAGGTATAATTTGTCTTGACAAACCCTGTGATATGACATCATTTATGGCAGTTAAAAGGGCCTCACGAATTTTGGGTGTCAAAAAAGCAGGACATACAGGCACACTGGACCCTATGGCTACCGGTGTACTTGTTATTATGTTGGGACATTGTACCCGTTTTATTGAGCTTTTGCCTGAACATAAGAAAAGCTATACTGCAAGGGTAAAACTTGGCATCACCACAGATACACTTGATATTACAGGTGAAGTTTTAAGCGAAAGCGAAGTTAATGTAACTTTGGAACAGTTGCTTTCTGTTGCAGAAAATTTTAAAGGTGATATTTTACAGACACCGCCTATGTATTCTGCATTGAAAAAAGACGGTGAACGCCTTTATGATCTGGCTCGAAAAGGCATTGAAATCGAGCGTGAACAGAGAGAAATCACCATCCACAAGTTAGAGATTTACGATTTTGACGGAACTGAGTTTTCAATGGATGTGACCTGCTCAGCAGGTACTTATGTCCGTTCTCTTTGCGATGATATAGGCAAAGATTTAGGCTGTGGTGCAGTTATGACTGAACTTCGTCGTACTGAGGCAAATGGCTTTTCAATCGAAAATGCAGTTACTTTAGAAGAATTGGAGAAGCTTGTAAGTGAAAACAAGGCTGAAAGTGTCATAACATCAGTTGAAAAGGCACTTATGAGTTATCCTGAAATTACAGTTACAAAGCCTCAGGCCAACCGTTTTCATAACGGTGGTGCTCTGGGCTATGACAGACTTCACGGTGAATACAATATTGGAATTTACCGTGTATATTCTCCTGAAAGGAAGCTTTTGGGACTTGGTGAAATACTTACAGAAAAAGGCGACCTGACAGTTAGGAGGGTGCTTGTAGAAGAATGAATAAACTTGCATTGGCACTTGGCACCTTTGACGGGTTGCACAGGGGTCACTTAAATGTACTTAACGAGGCAAAGGCATTTGCTTTGGAAGGGTTTGTCCCTGCTATGCTTATGTTTGATGCTCATCCTCAGGCTGTGCTTAAGGGGATTGCGCCTCCGCTTCTCATTACAAGTGAGGATAAGGAGGATTTTGCAAGGCACAACGGTGTTTTACCTGTACATGTGAGCTTTGAGGAAATACGAAATCTTGCTCCTGAAGAATTTTTAAAAAATATTCTCATTGATAAATACAATGTTGGTGCTGTTGTCTGCGGTGAAAATTTTCTTTTTGGCAAAGATGGTGGCGGAAACAGTAAAATCCTCTGTGAATTGTGCGAAAAGTATGGTATAATTTACAAAATGGCACGAAGCATTGAATACAAAGGCGAGATGATTAGTGCCACAAGAATTCGTGAAGCGCTTGCAAACGGAGATATAAAAACTGCAAATGAGATGCTGGGCAGAAAATTCTCTTATGATTTTCTCGTTGTTGAAGGGAATAAAATCGGCAAAAAGATTTTTGGCTTTCCAACAATAAATCAGCATTTCCCGACAGGATTTATTAATCTTAAACACGGTGTTTATGCTTCACAGTCAACGGTTGACGGAAAAATTTATCCGTCAGTTACAAATTTCGGTTGTCATCCCACAATCGGCGGTGATAAGGTGCTTTCCGAAACCTGTATTTTAGGCTTTGACGGTGACCTTTATTACCGGAAAATCAAGGTTGAACTGATTGACTTTATTCGTGCTGAAAAGAAATTTAACTCAAAAGACGAATTAAAGGCACAAATCGACTATGACAGTAAACAAGCTATCAGGATTTTTGATAGTACAAATAAAAATTAAAATCACAAATGAAAGGGACGATTTTATGACACAATTTTACAAGGCTTATTGCAGAGTTTTCCAGAAGGTTATGATGGTTATGGAATGCTTCTTACCGTGGGGCGAGCCGTTTATGCTCACAGGTCCCGGAAGTATCAGAAAGCTTCCTAACCTTATCAAGGAAAAAGGACTTAAAAAGGTTCTCATCGTAACAGACAAGGGACTTACTTCATTAGGCCTTCTCAATTCTCTTTATGAGGAAATGGATAAGGCAGGAGTTGAGTATGTTGTTTATGACGGAACTCAGCCAAACCCGACAATTGAAAACATTGAAGAAGCAAAGGATATGTACCTCAAGAACGGTTGTCAGGGTATTATCGCATTTGGTGGCGGTTCACCAATGGACTGTGCAAAGATTGCAGCTGCAAGAGTTGTAAAACCCAATCAGCCTGTTGAAAAAATGCGTGGTCTTATGAAAATCCTCAGACCGCTTCCGCCATTCTTCGCAGTTCCTACAACAGCAGGTACAGGTTCAGAATGTACTTTGGCAGCAGTTGTTTCCAACTCAAAAACACACGAAAAGAATGCTTGTAACGACCCGTTCCTTCGTCCTCGTTATGCAGTATTTGACCCTGAGCTCACAGTTGGTCTTCCACCTCATATCACATCAACAACAGGTATGGATGCTCTTACTCACGCTGTTGAAGCTTATATCGGAAAATCAAATGTTAAATCAACAACACAGTATGCTGAAAAGGCTACAAAAATGATATTCCAGAATCTCGAAACAGCTTACACAGACGGCAAGAATATTGAAGCAAGAAACAATATGCTTTTAGCTTCATATTACGCAGGTATGGCATTCACTCGTGCTTATGTCGGTTATGTTCACGCAGTTGCTCATAACCTTGGCGGTCAGTACGGAATCCCTCACGGTCTTGCAAACGCAGTTATTCTTCCTGTAATGCTTGAGTCTTACGGCAGTGCTGTTTATACACCACTTGCAAAGCTTGCTGACATTGTCGGCATCAAGGGTGACAGTAACGAGGCAAAGGCAAAGGCATTTATCGCTGAAATCTATGCTATGAACGAAAGAATGGGTATTCCAAAGGGCTTTACTCAGATTCAGGAAAAGGATATTCCTGTTATTGTTGAACGTGCTCTTAAGGAAGGTAACCCACTCTATCCTGTTCCTGTAATTTATGGTGAAGAGGAAATGACTAAGATAGTTAAGTCATTGATGATTAAAGAATAATTATCTGAATCAAAGGTCGTCGGCGTCCTGAACGGGAACATCCGAATCCATTGGGTTTCCTGTGTACCAGCCTTCAGCATCAAATTGTTTTGTATCTTCCTCGCTATTCCAGATTTTAGCAATTTCCTCACTTATATGCTTTATTTTTCTTCGTGTAGAGCGTTGCTTTTCAAGCTTGTTTTTCTTGGAGAACAGCATTTTTTCACCTCCCTGCTTATATATAATGTGCAGAAATTCGAGAAAAATAATGTTCAGATTAAAAGTCAACTGTTCAAAATCAATTTTATCATCAAAAAATGAATTTCAATTTGTTGACAATTGGTTTTTCATTGATTATAATTAAAGAACAATGAGAGGTTGAGGAAAATATTTTTAAACAAAGAAAGGATTAAACGGTTATGAAAAAGACAATCACAGCAATTCTTACAGCAGTTATGGCATCAGTTATGGGTATCACATCTTTTGCTGCTCCAACACTTCCTGATGTACTCCCTGATGCAACAACAGGTATTTTCGACGCAATTCTTAATGCAATCGATGTAATTCTTGGTCTTGTTGGCACACTCGCAGGTATGCTCTTCAAATAAGAGTAAGCTTTATATGAAATCAACGGAGGTCTTCGGACTTCCGTTTTTTTATTTTAATAATGCAAATCGGAGGTTGTAGGGCTCTTTAAATTTCTTGTCTCCCCTGAAAGGGGAGATGTCAACGAAGTTGACAGAGGGGTTGCAAAGTTCTCTGTTAGTAAGTAATAAAGGGAACAAACCCCTCAGTCTCGCATACGCT
>JAFTUP010000021.1 GCA_017466205.1 Clostridia bacterium | reverse complement strand
GAAAGTTGAAAACGGAAAACGTCGGAACTGCGTTGCAATTGTAATAAAATCAGCGTCGCAGATACTCGCCTACCGGCTCAGACAGTGCTAATTCGGCATCCACTGGATGCCCGCACCCCTTCGTTTTACACTTTCCGTTTTACATTTTACACTTCGTCGATAAACTCTGATTTGTCAGACTATTTTATTTTTTACAAATGTTGAATTACTGATAATTATATGGTAGAATAAAACGATAAACAAAATTGGGGGAGTATGCGTGAAGATAATTGATATTACAAGAGAAATTCTCAGCTGTCCTGTATATCCCGGTGACCCTGTAGCTAATCTTGAGAGAGTTAAGAGTATTGATAGTGAATGTCAGTATAATCTTAGTGAAATCCGGATGTGTCTTCATAACGGAACACATATTGATGCACCTTTGCATTTTTTACCTGACGGTGAAGATATTACAGAAATTCCTCATGAGGTATTCTTTGGTCCTTGTGTGGTTGTTGAAACGGATACTCCTGTGATTACAGGTGCGTTTGTTGAGGAATATTTTCCGCGAAACTCCAAAAGAATACTTGTAAAGAGTAACGGAGTGTCTTATTTTCACGAATCGGCTGCTTCGGCATTAGCTGACATTGGTATAACTCTTCTCGGAACAGACGGAATGACCGTTGAGCCGGAGGAAAGTGACGGAAGAAGTCACAGAACATTTATGATGAACAACATTACACTTCTTGAAAATCTGGATTTGAGTAATGTGAAGTCAGGAGACTACTTTTTATCGGCAGCACCTCTTAAAATCAGCGGTGCAGAGGCAGGTCCTGTAAGAGCCTTTCTTGTGTCAGACTTCATTTTTTGGAGCGGAGACAATAAATAACTAAACGGTGGAGAACGAAATGGTTAAAAAATTACTAAACCTTTTTTTGACCTTTGCAAAAATAGGTTCAATAACATTTGGTGGCGGTCTTACAATGTTGCCACTGCTCACAAGAGAGATTGTGGAAAAGAGAAAATGGGCAACGGAAGAAGAATTGCTTGATTATTATGCTGTTGGACAATGTACTCCCGGTATTATTGCGGTAAATACTGCAACGTTTGTGGGATATTATCAAGCAGGTGTGATGGGTGGAATATTTGCAACTTTGGGAATGGTAGCACCATCAATAATCATTATCACAATTGTAGCATCTGTTTTACAGACCTTTATGGATTACCCGATTGTTGCATCGGCACTTTCAGGTATCAATGCTGTTGTCTGTGCTTTGTTATCTCATACAGTAATCACATTAAGCAAAAAAAGTCTTGTAAATGTAATGTCAGTTGTACTTTTCATAATCGGACTTATTGCTTGTTTTGTATTTGATGTAACACCTATTCTGCTTGTTGTTTTCGGTGGAGTCGTTGGCGTTGTTTACAATAAAATTAAGGAGGTTAAAGCAAAATGATGACCTTCTTATATTTGTTTTTAGAATTTTTTAAAATAGGATTTTTTGCAGTTGGTGGTGGTCCTGCTACTATTCCTTTCTTGCAGGATTTAGCAAGAAGTGATTACTGATGGTTTAATCCTGAGCAGTTAGGTGTTATGGTTGCTGTCGCAGAAAGCACACCGGGACCTATCGGCATTAATATGGCAACTTACGCAGGGTACAATGCAGGTTTTGCTGAGTTGGGCACAGTTGGTGGAATTCTTGGCGGTATAATTGCCACATTAGGACTTGTAACACCATCAATTATTGTAATTGTGCTGATTGCAGGCTTTTTAAAGAAGTTTAAAGAGAATGAATATGTAAAAGGTGCTTTTTCAGGCATCCGTCCCGTAGTCACAGCCCTTGTTTTATTTGCAGTTTTCGGGATTATTAAGCCAATTTTCTACGTGAATGGTGAATTTGTAATTCCCGTAATTATAATTGCAGTGGTGCTTTTTGCACTTATGTTTATAAAGAAACTGAAAAAATTACATCCTGCATTCTGGCTTTTGATCGGTGCAATTGCAGGGATTATTCTTAAATTATAAGGTGTTTGTATGTCACTTCAAAAAAATCAGGATATACAACTGAATATTGAGGGCTATACTGCTGAAGGAAATGGTGTAGGTCATTATGATGGTCAGGCAGTTTTCGTATCGGGTGCAGCAAAAGGGGATACTATAATTGCACATATTATCAAGGCAAAAAAGACCTATGCTATCGGTATAATCAAGAAAATTATCAAGCCGTCAAAGGATAGAGTTGATGTTGATTGTCAGCATTTTCGTTCTTGCGGTGGATGTGTATTTCGTCATATCTCTTATGAGGCAGAAAAAGAGCTTAAAAGACAGAAAGTCGTTGATGCCTTTCAGCGATTAGCTCATATTGATGTGCCTGTAAAGGATATTGTCACTTGCGAAACGGAAAGATACAGAAATAAGGCACAATATCCAGTAGGTTTTGACAGGGATATTGTGGCAGGGTTTTTCGCTCAAAAAAGTCATAGAATTATCAATTCTTCGGATTGTGCATTACAACCGAAAGAATTTTCAGAAATCGTTGAAATTATCAAAGCTTGGATGAGGGAATTTGGTGTTACTGCTTATGATTCAATAAATCATATTGGTCTTGTACGCCATATTTACATAAGAAAAGCTTTTAAAACAGGACAGATAATGGTGTGTCTTGTGATAAACGGAAACAATTTGCCTTATGCAGACGAGCTTTGTGACGATTTAATGAGATTTGAAGAAATCAAGAGTATCGTCATAAACGAAAACACAGAAAAAACAAATGTGATTCTCGGTAAAAACTGCACAACCCTTTGGGGTGAAGATTATATCGAAGATGTTCTCTGTGGTGTGAAAATCAGACTTTCACCATTGTCTTTTTATCAGGTGAATCACGACTGTGCAGAATTGCTTTACGGAAAAGCATTCCAATATGTGGAGACAAGTGGGCACGAAACCATTCTCGACCTTTATTGCGGAGCAGGTACAATAGGTCTTTCAATGGCAAAGAATGTGGGTAAGGTAATCGGTGTTGAGATTATTCCTGAGGCTATTGAAGACGCAAAAGAAAATGCCAAAAGAAACAACATTGAAAATTGCGAATTCTATTGTGGTGATGCAAAAGATGCAGTAAAAATGCTTCGTGATAAAAACATAACACCTGATGCAGTTGTCCTTGACCCACCACGAAAAGGCTGTGACAGAGAAGTTCTTGAATGTGTCGCAGAAATGAACCCTAAAAGAATTGTCTATGTTTCTTGTGATGTGTCAACACAGGCAAGAGATTGCGCAATCCTAAAGGAATTAGGCTACGAAACTAAAGAAGTAACTCCTGTTGATATGTTTCCAAAAACAGCACATGTGGAATGTGTCGTTTTGTTAAAACGACACGCGATATAAATCTTTAAAAAGATTTTCGATGTATCCCAATGATTCGATATGTGCTTACGCACTCGATATGTTTCCTTACGGAAACGAGATTTATAAAAAAGGATGGTTATTATGAAAAAAACTATTGTAAGAATTATTTCACTTATGCTTGTATTCTGCATGGTATTTCCTATGGTGGCAAGTGCTGCTGTTGGAAATGAGGTTACAAGAGTCAGTGTGACAATTAACGGTGATACTGCAACTGCAAGAGGCTTTTGCTGGTACACAGACGAAAAAGCAGGAACAGATTTGCAGGTAGCCCCAGTTGGTACAGACTTGACAAAGGCTGAGGTTATCACAGGTATCAGTTATCCGTCAATGGAAAAATATGTGCATAAAGCAGAAGCTGAAAATCTCACATCTGATACAAAATATCAGTATCGTGTTGGTGACAGCGAAGCCGGTGTATGGAGCGAAATCGGGTACTTTACAACATCAAGCAAAACAGATGATGAGGCTAATTTTATTGTAATTGCCGATGTTCAGGCAAGTAATGAGGAAAATTTCCGGAAAGCTGCTGTCGTTATGCAAAAAGCAGTTGAAACAATGCCAAATTACGAATTTGCAGTTAATTTAGGTGACTTTGTAAACGATTGCACAAACGAAGAATGGGACAGTTATTTCAGAAATTTTGCTTTTTCAAATATGAACACAACTCTTATTCCTGTTGCGGGTAACCACGAAGGTAATTTGCAGTGGTTTAAGTTCAATAATATGTTTAATATCGGTGAAGCAGAGGGTAGTGCAGTTATTACGGGATGTTATTACTCATTTGATTGGGGCGATGCTCATTTTGCTGTGCTTAATTCAAACGATATGTATCCGATGTCTGCATCACAGATTAACTGGCTTAAGAATGATATGAACGCATCTGATGCACAGTGGAAGATTGTGCTTACTCACAGAGCACTTTATTCAGCAGGAAAAAATATTAATAAGCCTGACACAATAATTATGAGAAATCTTCTTTTACCTGTAATTGATGAGCTTGGAATTGATGTTGTCTTTGCCGGTCACGACCACATGTATTTCAGAACAGAAACTGTAAAAGGCGAAAAGGTTCAGGAAACACAGACAATAACAGAGGTCTGGAATGGTGAATCAACAACATTTGCATTAAATCCTGACGGTACAACTCACATCTTACCGTCAACAGCAGGCACAAAGCGTTACAGCGTAAATGAGGATGCTATTCCACCAATTCTCGAAAGTGCAGCACTTGCAAGAGATACAAAAGAGGGCGGAGTTTTTGCAACAGTAAGCCTTGACAGTGAGCATTTTGTTTACAAGGCATATATGGTTAATGATGAAACACAGGAAAAGACTCTTATCGACTCTTATGCAATCAAAAAGACGGAAAAGGTACCTGCAAACGAAACTTTCGTTGAATTACCAACAGATATAAATGAGGAAACAGCAGAACAACATATAAATACATTCGTTACAGAAATATTCAAAATGATTATCAGTTATTTTAAATTGTTATTCAGCATAATATAAGATAAGAAAACAATTTAAAAACTTTTTAAAAAGTTGTTGCATTTTTGCAAATAGATGATATAATAGATATTGATAAGACTCCCCGCACCTCTGTCTTTTGATATGTGTCCCAGTGGGAGATTTTTTATTATTGGAGAGAAGTAAATGGAAAACGAGAATAGTTTTCGTGATGTGAAGCCTGCTACTACCTTTGATGATCAGTTAGAAAAATTAAAAAATCGTGGCTGTATCATTGGTGACGAAAATTTTGCAAAAAGAGTCTTAAAACAAATAAATTATTATCGATTAACAGCCTATTTTCTGCCGTTTAAAAAAGAAAACGGGAAATATATTGAGGGTACAACGTTCAATAATGTTTACAGAATATATGAGTTTGACAGAAGATTAAGGAATTTGTTGTTTTCAATAGTAGAAGAAATCGAACTTATGTTAAGAACCCAACTGTCATACTATCATGCCCACACATACGGTCCGTTAGGTTATGAAAACGAAGATTATTATAACGGAAAGCATAATCATGAGGATTTCATAAAAAATATTGAAATTGACATTGCCCACAATAAAAACAATTTGGTTGTAAAACACCATCAAAGTCAATATGGCGGGAAATTTCCTATCTGGGTAATTGTCGAACTGTTTACTATGGGACAGTTATCTTTCTTTTATTCGGATATGTTGCGAGCAGACAAAAAGGTTATAGCAAGAGATTTGTTTAAAACAACGGACACAAATGTGGAAAGCTGGCTCAGATGTTTAACAGATTTGCGAAATGTTTGTGCACACTATTCAAGATTATATAATTGTAATATGGTTGCAATACCTGCAACCCCAAAGGATTTTCCATACAAATTAGACCGAAGTGTGTTTGGTTATATTATGGTTTTAAAATTCTTGTATTTTGATATTGAAAAGTGGAATAATTTGTTTTTACCCAACTTAGAAGCGTTGATTGAGGAGTATTCAAGCACAATTGATTTAAAGTTAATTGGTTTTCCTGAAGAATGGAAGTTGCTGTTAAGAATGCCGAATCCAAGGATAGAAAAAACAAACAAAGAATGATTGATATTAGGAGAGGAAAAAGTTATGAACGGAATGACTCGCAGAGAACAACAGGTTACAGATTTAAATGAGATTATTGAAATTCTCGAAAAATCAAAGGTAGTTCATATTGGTATGATTGATGGTGACGAGCCTTATGTTGTGCCTATGAATTACGGATATGTTTTTGAAGACGGGAAGCCCGTTTTGTATCTTCACGGTGCAAGACGAGGCAGAAAAATTGATGCGTTAAGAGCAAATCCAAAAGTGTTTTATGAGATGTGCTGTGGCATCACACCGTTTGAGGGTGATGTTGCTTGTAACTATGGAATCACTTATGCTTCAATTATGGGCAGAGGTGTTGCGACTCTCGTTGAAGACGTTGAGGAGAAAAAACAGGCACTTTCAATTCTTATGAAAACGCAGACAGGTAAGGATTTTACATTTGAAGATAAGCTTACAACAGTTGTAAGCATCATAAGGATTGATACACTTGAATTTACTGCTAAAAAGATACCTTTTCAAAAAAAATTATACTTGAGTTTACACAAGTAATTTTAAGAAAAAATTGAAGTTCAAACTAAAGTTGGTAGAAAAAATAAGACTGTTTCTTTAAAATAGAGATACAGTTAAAAGTGAGGTGTAAGAATGAACATCGGTGAAAGAATATATGAACTGCGAAAAGCAAAGGGTCTTTCTCAGGAAGAGCTTGCAGAAAAACTTGGTGTTTCTCGCCAGTCAGTTTCAAAATGGGAGACAGGTACTGCTATTCCTGATACCGAAAATGCACTTGCAATGAGTAAAATTTTAGGTGTTACAACTGATTTTCTTCTTACAGGTCAAAACAACGAGTTTGAAGCTGATACGGGAAAGGTCACATACACCAAGCCTTTAACTGAAGAAAGTGAGGCTAAGGTTATGAAAAATGATAAGTTCAGTGTCAAAAAGACAATTGCAGGAATTTTAGTGGTTTGTCTCGTGATTGCTGCAATTTTGCCATTACCTTTTGGTGGCTACAAAAAATTATGGGCAAGGCTTACGGAAGACCCAATTGACTATACTTATGTGCTTGTACACGGTATGGGTGGCTGGGGCGAAAGTGCCGGAATGAATGATGTTACACCATATTGGGGCTCGTCAACAGGCAGTATTTCAGGCTATCTTCGTTCACAAGGTTACCTTGTTGAAGAGGCAACTGTAGGACCGTTTTCAAGTGCTTGGGACAGAGCGTGTGAGCTTTATGCTCAGCTTATGGGAACAACGGTTGACTACGGTGAGGCTCACAGTAAGGCTCACGGACACGAAAGATATGGCAGAACTTATGAGACACCACTTGTTGAAAATTGGGGAACAGAAACTGAGGGCGGTCAGACAAGAAAAATCAATCTTGTTGGTCATTCTTTCGGTGGTAATACTGTTACGCTTTTTACAAGTATTCTTGAATACGGAAGTGAAGCAGAAATTCAGGCAAGTCCTGATGATTGCTCGCCATTCTTTACAGGCGGAAAAGGTGAGTATGTAAATAGTGTTACAACTCTTTGTGCACCTCATAACGGTTCAACCTTGTTTTATGTTGTTGACCACGGAAATCTTGTGGAAACTGCATTGAACGTGCTTTTTGCAACAGGTGGAATAGGGGATATGTATAACAGCAGTCTTATTGATTTTCAGCTTGAGCATTTTGGTATCAAGTCAGGAACAGAGGATACTGTTTCCCTTGTAAACGGTGATTTCAGCGAAGGTAAGGACAATGCTTTTTACGATTTATCACCTGACGGTGCAGCAGAGCTTAATGAAACAATCAAAACGGTTGAAAGTGTATATTATTTCTCATTTGCTTACAATACAACACAGAAATCTCCGTTATCCAATCATCAGATACCGATTTCTTCAACAATGGTTGTGCTTATGCCGTTGGCAACATTAATCGGACGATATACAGATGCAAATATTGATGACAGTTGGCTTCCTAATGACGGACTTGTGAATGTAATTTCTGCACAATGCCCTGCTGATGAAGAATATATTGAATACAATGAACAGATTGAAGAAGTTCTGCGTGGTCAATGGTATGTTTTCCCGACAATTGAGGGTGACCACGGTGCAGTTATCGGTATGAACGGAAAAACCAATGAAACACGGAAATTCTATACTGACCATATTACTTTGATAGACAGCTTACCAAGGATAAGATAATATATGATTTTAATTCATAACACCAAATCGGACATTGTTATAAATGATTTTAAAGACAGAAAAATTCAATATGCTTTTCACGATATTGACGGAACACATTCGCTTATTCGTGAGTGGCCTCCCGTTATGAGCATCTGTCTTTATTATGTTATCGAAAATGGTTTGCCTGAAGATTTTGACAGCGAAGAAAATGAAAAAAGGCTTATTCGAAATAGTCAGTAATGATGGCATAGCCAAACGCGTCTGGAAGATGATACTTCGCGGAGATACCTCCGATATAACAAAGCCCGGTCAGTTTATCAACATCGAGCTTGTCGGCTTTTATCTGCG
>JAFTUP010000196.1 GCA_017466205.1 Clostridia bacterium | reverse complement strand
TCAATAATTGCTTCACTTACTGCCTCAGGATAAACGAGTTCAAGAGCATCCTCATAGAATACACCCTCACCATACATCTTTTCGATGAAAGCTCTTGGAGCCTTGCCCTTTCTGAAGCCCTTAATCATGATGTCTTTTCTCTGCTTGAGATATGCCTTCTGAATAGCAGCCTCAAACTTTTCACCATCAATTGTGATTTCAAGCTCATAGACATTCTTTTCTACATTGTTTGTTGACTTTAACATTAAATATTCCTCCTGAATATCATTGTTTATAGCGTTTTATATACCGCAAAATTTCATAATATTATAACACATTAAAATTATAAATACAATATTTTCCTTAAGTTTTTCTTGAATTTTAAGCAAAAATATCAGTGATTTTCTGAAAAAATATCATTTATTGATGAACAATGGACAAAAATCAAGGTAATCGGCTGAATTAAGATGAAAATTTATACCATATTTTTCACCGTTTAAAGCTCCTTTGATTGCACCGCCGTGAAGATGTCCGTAATAACATCTCGAAATATTATTGTCAATAAGAACTTTAAGAATAGGTTCACAATCTCGCAATATGCTGATTGGCGGATAATGAAGAAAAACAATCACCTCACCGCCAAGCCTTTTCGCTTCATCAATAGAACGTTGAAGTCTTGCACACTCACGAGTCATTACTTTATCCACATTTTCACTTTCTGCATCAAAAAACCAACCGCGAGTACCTGCAACTGAAATATCACCTATACGATACGCATTATTATGCAAAAATTTTATTGTGTCAAAACCTTTTTCTTTGCAGAATTTTTCCATTTTTGTAACAGTATTCCACCAATAGTCGTGATTTCCCTTTGAGATAATTTTAGTGCCCTTTAAATTATTAAGAAATTCAAAATCTTTTTCTGCTTCCTCGAGGCTCATAGCCCATGAAATATCACCATTAATGATAACTGTATCATCTTCTTCAACAAGATGTTGCCAATTATTCTCTATTCTTTGGGCATAATCATCCCAGCCCTTGAAAATATCCATGGGCTTATCAACGGAAAAGGATAAATGAGTATCACCAATTGCGAAAACTGACATAAAGAAATTTCTCCTATGAATAATTATAATCGTCTTTCAAAAAATAAAACTGAAAGGAGGAAATAAAAATGAATAAGAATAAAAACATTACTTGCGATGCTTGTCATTGCACATACAATGACGGTAACATGAATTGCACTGCAGACGGCATTAAGGTTGGTACACATAATGCTTGTTGCTGTGATGACACAAGATGTGCAACATTTAAAATGAAAGAAAATATGTAACTAATAAAATTGCGGAAACCTGAAAATGAACTCACTCGGTTTCCGCAAGAATTATTTAGGTATTGTTTATAAACCTAACATATCAAATACAACCTGCTTCATTTCCTCTTTCTTGCTTACACCTGTAAAACGAGGTTCTTTACATTTAAGAGTAGCGAGCTGCTGCGGAACAGGCTCATTTGACTTATTAAAGAGTTCATCAACCATATCAAACTCATTATCTGCTTTGATTTCATCAGTAATTGCTGCAAGAACACTTGCTGAGAATTTATATGGGTTAGCAGTTGAAGCAATAACTGTTGGTGTTTTATCACCTGTATTTGCTACATAATCGTCATAAACCTTAACTGCAACTGCTGTATGTGTATCGCAAAGGTAATTCTTTTCATCAAATACTTTACTGATTGTTGCCTTTGTCTGGGTATCATCACAGCAACCTGCTGCAAACAAAGCCTTAACCTTATCAGCAACATCAGCAGAAACCGTATATTTACCATCATTGTTAAGTGCAGACATCCATTCAGCAACCTGAACATCATTTTCATCACAAAGATGGAAAAGAAGTCTTTCAAGGTTACTTGAAATAAGAATATCCATTGATGGTGATGTTGTGCAATAGAAATCTCTGTTCTTATCATAAGTACCGCTTGTAAGGAAATCTGTAAGGACATTGTTAGCATTTGATGCACAAATGAGAGTCTTTACAGGAACACCCATTCTCTTTGCATAATAAGCCGCAAGAATGTTACCGAAATTACCTGTAGGAACAACAACATTCATTTCTTCGCCATTTTTTAGTTCGCCATTTTCTATCATATCGCAATATGCTGAAACATAGTAAACAATCTGCGGAACAAGACGTCCCCAGTTGATTGAGTTAGCTGATGAAAATGCAAGTCCGTTTTCTCTAAATTTCTTTTCAATGTCTTTATCAGTAAAGATTTTCTTAACCCCTGACTGTGCATCGTCAAAGTTACCCTCAATAGCACAAACACTTACGTTAGAACCTTCCTGAGTTGTCATCTGAAGCTTCTGCATCGGGCTTACACCGTCAACAGGATAGAAAACAAGAATTTTTGTATTCGGAACATCTGCGAAGCCTTCAAGTGCTGCCTTACCTGTATCACCTGAAGTTGCAACAAGAATTACAATTTCAGTATCCTTAACAGTCTTACCTGCTGAAACAGTAAGAAGATAAGGAAGAAGCTGAAGTGCCATATCCTTGAATGCACAAGTCGGACCTCTCCAAAGTTCAAGAACATTAGCTGTTTCAGAAAGCTTATATAAAGGTGCAACCTTATCAGAACTGAATTTGCCTGCTTTATAAGCACCTTCAACACACATTGAAAGCTCTTCTTCTGTAAAATCTGTAAGATAAAGACGAAGCACTTCCTTTGCTCTTTCAATATATGTCATTGGAACAAGCTTTTCAATGAACTCAGCTGAAATCTCAGGAATTTCTGTCGGAACAAAAAGTCCTCCTTCAGATGAAATGCCTTTTGCGATAGCTTCTGCTGCAGTTACGCGAACAGATTTGTCTCTTGTACTTGTATAAAACATTTAAAACACATCCTTTTCGTGTGGTATTTTATCATATTACTTTTTGTTTTTCAACAGAAGTTGACAAATATAATTCAAAATAGTTTCGGATTATCATTTAAAGTCCTCGTCCGTCAAATGCATCCTCAATGTGATTTACGCGAACAGGTTCGTCATTTTCAAAATAAACTTCAATAATATCAAAACGAGGCTGTTTATCTATATCATTATCCTTAAGATAAAGCTGAGCTGCAGCAATAATCTTATGCCTTTTGAAACGGTCAACAGCATCAGCAGGTGCAAAAAGCATATTTGCACTTCTTGTTTTAACCTCAACAAAACAGATATATTTCTTATCTTCAGCAATAATGTCAATTTCACCTAAACGACAATTGTAATGTGCAGACACCACATCATATCCGTGACACCTTAAATATCTTGAAGCAATAATTTCGCCAAATCTACCAAGCAGATGCTTATCCATTATTTTCCACCATATAACTTTTTAAGAAAGGTCATTCTATGTATTGGTGACGGACCGTATTCCTGCAACATTTCGTAATGAAGCTTTGTACCATAGCCCTTATGCTTTTCAAACTGATATTGAGGAAATTCATTTGCTTTCTGGAGCATAAATCTATCACGACTGACCTTTGCAAGAATTGATGCCGCTGCAATAGACATGACTTTAGCATCACCTTTTACAACGGTTTCTTCTGTTACAAGAGGGATTTTGGAATACTGATTCCCGTCAATCAATGCATAATCGGGTTTGGTTTTTAATCCCTCTACAGCCCTGTGCATAGCAAGAAAAGTTGCATTGAGAATATTGATTTCGTCAATTTCCTTTTCAGTTGCAATACCAATCGAATAATCTATTGCTTTTTCACAAATAACATCAAACAACTGCTCACGCTTTTTTTCACTGATTTTTTTCGAATCATTAAGTCCAGGAATTTCAAGTCCTAACGGTAAAATAACTGCAGCTGCATAAACAGGACCGGCAAGAGGTCCTCTGCCCGCTTCGTCAATACCGCAAATCAACTTATATCCTGCATTGACAGCATTTTGTTCATATAAATAATCCATATTTTACTCCGGCTTTTCAAGAGAAATAGTTCCTAATTTTCCGCCTCTGTATTCATCAAGAAGCATTACAGAGGCACGCTCATAGTCAATTTCTCCACCTTTTATCATCATTCCACGCTTTTTTCCAATCATTTCGAGGACTTCCCAAGCTTCTTTTTGCTCAAAATCTGCAATTTTATATCTTTCAGCAAGTCTGTCGGGATAATCGTTTTTCATAACCTCAAGAAGACGGATAGCAAGTGTTTCACTATCAAGAATCTCATCCTTAACGGAACCGATGAATGCAAGCCTGTCCCCTACCTTCGGGTCATCAAATTTTGGCCACAAAACACCCGGCGTATCAAGCAATTCAATACAATTTCCGATAGGAAACCATTGGTTGTGTCTTGTGACACCTGCTTTATCAGCAACTTTAGCTTTAGCTGACCCTGCCATTCGATTTATAAATGAAGATTTACCTGTATTTGGAATACCGACAACCATAATTCGCAAGGCTTTACCCGGCATTCCTCTGTCCTCATTCTTCTTGATTACATTTTTAAGTACATCTCTTACGGCACCAATGTAATTATTAAGACCTTTGCCTGTTCTGCAATCAACAGGAATTGCTCTTACTCCTTTATTTTTGTAATACTCGACCCATTGATTAGTTGTATTTTTATCAGCAAGGTCACATTTGTTCAAAAGAACTATGCGAGGCTTACCGTTTATAATTTCTTCAAGCTCAGGATTTGAGCTGCTGTAAGGGATTCGTGCATCAATAATTTCCGTAACCCCATCTACAAGAGAGAGGCTCTCTTTAATAAGACGACGGGTTTTTGCCATGTGACCGGGAAACCATTGAACTATTTGCTTTTGGTTATCACCCATTTTATGACTCCTTAAAATCAGAATTAAACAATGACTTGTCACCTATTCTGTAAACTACTTTACCAACAATATATCTTTCGTCAATTACACCAACGAAATCATCACGGCTGTCTGATGAATTATTTCTGTTGTCACCCATTACAAAAACGTAACCCTCAGGAACAGTAACGAGCTTATCCATAGCCGGTGTATATTCCATTTTCTCTTTAATATACGGTTCATCAAGTGCAACACCATCAATAACAACCTGATTAGTTTTTTCATCAAACCACACGGTCTGTCCTCCAACAGCAATAACACGCTTAATAAGTACCTTGTTAAAAATATTTGGCTGAGAAGTAACGACAACATCACCATATTCAACATCAGTAACAATTGAGCTGATTACAAGCCTGTCAGCATTTTGCAAAGTATTTTCCATTGATTCACCCGAAACCGTTGAAATCTTAAAGAAAAATGTAAAAATAATACCAACTGCAAGAACTGCTGAAACTACTATCGAAGCAATATCATAAGCAGACTCTACGTTTTTATCGGATTTTTCGTTTGTATTTTCAACCGCTGTTTCTGAGTTTAATTTTTCGTCCATTAATATATCTCCCATTCACCAAAAGGATAAACTCTTGTATCTGCTACACCAAGAATATATCTTTCATCAATAACACCAACAGACTCGAACCTGCTGTCCAATGAATCATTACGATTATCACCCATTACAAAAACATAACCCTCAGGAATAATAACAGGTGTATCAAAATCACCTTTGTTATGAGTTGCCTCCATTATGTAAGGTTCGTCAATAACATTACCGTTAACCTCAACTTTACCTGTTACAAAGTCAATTTTGAGAGAATCTCCGCCAACAGCAATTACGCGCTTAATCAAAGGCTCGTTAAGATTGTTAGGCTGAGTTACAACTACAATATCTCCACGCTCAATCTCTGTGTTAATAGCCTTTACTGTAAGCCAATCTCCGTGATTCAGGGTCGGCATCATTGACTCTCCGTCAACGCCGACAATTCGGAAGCAAAACGTAAATACAAGCAAAATAAGGATAATTGAAAATACAAATGAGTCCATCCATTCGTAAATAATTTCCCAAAAGCCTTTTTTCACCTTGACGTCAGCAGGCTTTTTTGTTTTTTCTATATTAAAAGATTTCTTTGCTTTTGGTTCAGCCTTCACCTCAACCTGAGCAGCATCCTGTTTTTTCCCATATTCAAATGAAACATCTTCTGTTCTTCTCATAAGTACTCCTATTTTATTTCTTTAGAAATTTCACAAATTCTCTGCAGTCTGTGATTAACTCCTGAACGAGATAATGACACACTTAACTTTTCACCTAATTCACGCAAAGACATATCGGGATTTTCAAGTCTGATTTCTGCAAGTTCTTTCAAATCATCTGATAAATATGAAAGTCCCACCGTATTTTTTATATGTAAAATTGCATCAATCTGCTTTGATGATGCATCAAGAGTTTTATCAAGATTTGCATTTTCAAAATTAAGTTTTCTGTTAACATTATTTCGCATATCCTTGTACATTTTAACTCCCATAATTTCAAGTGAGGAATTAAATGCACCCATAACCGTAAGCAAATCTTCAATAGATTCACTGTCTTTAAAATAGATAACATAGTTAGAATTTCTTGTTATGCTCTTCGGCACAACCGATAGTTCATCATAATCATTAATAAACAATTTAAGGTCACGGCTAAGATTGAGATATGGCACTACAAACTCAAAATGATAATTTTTGTTTGGGTCATTAATGGTACCGCAAGTGAGAAAAGCACCCTTTAAAAATGAGCTTTTACAGCACTCGTCAGAAATGTTACTCCAATTAAGTCTTGAACCGCCGTTTTTCCTGTCATAGCCAAAGGTTTCCATAACCTTAATTCTGTCTTCCTTTGATATAACCTCAACCTTAAACTTTCCTGCGTCAGATTTAATAAGCTTTGGTGTGACACCACAAACCGTCTGCATTAATTCTGCATACTTATTTGCAACACCTTCGTGTTCAGTCAGCAAGAACATATCATAATATGAAAATGCTCTTGAAAAAAGAAGCATACCATAAGCAAAAGCGTGACGACAACAATCATTTTCTGTTTCTGCACATAATATTTCATTTTTTACATTTGCTGAAAATGACATTTTAAAATAACCTACCTGTTAATATCCCTGTGGGAAACTGAAACCTTAAATCCTTTTTCCTTGATTGCATTATAAATAATTTCTGCAAACACAACCGAACGATGCTTTCCGCCTGTACATCCAACTGAAATTGTAAGCTGACTTTTTCCTTCACTTATATATAACGGAATAAGATATGTAACTAAGTCAGTAAGCTTTGGTTCAAGATTTTTTGCCTCATCAAAACTCATAACATATTCTCTGACTTCACTTTCAAGACCTGTTTTATTCTTTAATTCAGGAATGTAAAATGGATTTGGCAGACAACGAACATCGAAAAGCAGGTCAGAATCCTTAGGTGAGCCATACTTAAAGCCGAATGAAACTACATTTATTTTCAAAGCATTTGTAAAATCATCAAGGAAAAGCTTTGACACCCTTTCCTTAAGCTGTGATGTTGATAAATATGAAGAATCAATCACATAGTCCGCAATGTTTCTGACCTTTTTCAGCAATTCTCTTTCTTCAGCAATAACATCAAGCAAAGGCCTTGTTGAGCCATCAGTAACAAGAGGATGCTTTCTGCGGGTTTCCTGATAACGATGCAAAAGCACATCATTATCAGCATCCATAAACATAATTTTATAGTCACACTCCATTTTCTTAAGCTCATCAAGTGCTGACGGCAAATAAGAAAAAGAGTAACCAAGACGAGAGTCAGCAGAAACAGCAACTTTCTCACGGATTTCTGCTGAGTCATTAAGAAGTTGAACAAAGGTTGGAATAAGCTTTGGTGTCATATTATCAACACAGAAAAATCCGATATCCTCAAGAGAGTCCATTACTCTTGATTTGCCTGCACCTGACATTCCTGTAACAATTATAAGTTGCATATTTGTTCTCCTCCTTTAATAATTAATTAATTCATTCTTCTCCGATAATTTTAACTTCAGTTTCAAGAATTACCTTGTGTTTATCATAAACAATTCTTTGAACATCCTTAATAAGATTTATAACATCAGTTGATGTTGCACCGCCCTTGTTAATTACAAAGCCTGCGTGCTTTTCGCTGACCTGCGCTCCACCAACCGTATAACCTTTAAGTCCGCAATCTTCAATAAGTGCTCCCGCAAAGTATCCCTCAGGTCTTTTAAATGTACTTCCTGCACTCGGATATTCAAGAGGCTGTTTATCTTTTCTTCGCCCTAGCTTATCATCCATAGCTTCCTTAATATCTTTTTTGTCAGCTTTCTGTAATTTAAGAACCGCTGACGTAATGGTAAATCCATTATTTGTATAAGCACTGTGACGATAGCCCAAGTCAAGCTCATCCATAGAAAGTGTGCCTGTATTTCCGTTATCGTCAATATGATTTACTGAATAAAGCACATCTTTCATTTCGCCACCGTAAGCACCTGCATTCATATATACTGCACCACCGAGAGTTCCCGGAATTCCGTAAGCAAATTCAAGTCCTGAAAGACATTTCTCAAGTGCAAACATGCAAAGGCTTTTTAAGGATGCACCTGCTTCACAATATATAGTTGTATCATCAAGAAGCCTGATTTCTGACATCTGTGAGCCGATTTTAATAACAACTCCGTTTATTCCGTTATCAGTAACAAGAAGATTTGAACCGTTACCAACAATAAAAGGTTTTACACTGTTTGAGTAGCAAAATGCAGTAATTTTATTAAGGTTTTCAAGAGAGTCAGGTATAATCAGTACACTTGCATTACCACCACATTTAAAGCTTGTATATTTTTTCATTGGTGCATCCTTAATTACTTCAGCACCAATATTTTCAGCGAATAATGCAATTTTATTATACACTTATATACCCTCTTCCAATTAATAATTTTGCCAGATGTCAATCTCCTGGGCTTTTGGCTCATAGCCCTCATCCATACCAAGCTGATGAAGAAGCTCACGAGCAGCGTTATATCCCATTTTCTTCTGTCTGTTATTCATGGCAGCACATTCAATAATAACTGCAAGGTTACGACCGGGCTTAACAGGAACAACAGTAAGCGGAATTTTAACATCCATAATATTTATGTATTCATTGTCAAGTCCCATACGGTCATAAACCTTTGAGCTGTCCCAAGGTTCAAGCTGAATAACCATATTGATTTTTTCAGTAAGTTTAACAGCACCCATACCGAAAAGACGACGTGCATTGATAATACCTATTCCTCGAAGTTCGATAAAATGACGGATATTATCAGGTGCAGAACCAACTAATGTCTTTGCAGATGCTTTTCTTATTTCAACAGCATCATCAGCAATGAGACGATGACCACGCTTGATAAGCTCAATAGCTGTTTCACTTTTACCGACACCACTGTCACCGACTATGAGAACACCTTCACCATAAACCTCAACAAGAACACCGTGACGAGT
>JAFTUP010000195.1 GCA_017466205.1 Clostridia bacterium | reverse complement strand
TGCTGCAGTTGAAGCATTGGTATAAAAGGTGAGTGCTATGTCAGACATTACGGTTAAAAATAATAAATTTGTTTCTGCTGTAATTGTTTCGGCAGGTAATTCAACTCGGATGGGCGGAATTAACAAGCAGTTTCTCGAAATTAACAATATTCCTGTAATTGTTTATACAATTAGAGCTTTTGATGAATCAGATTTGATTGATGAAATTGTTATTGTAACTCGAGAATCTGATATCGAAAGTGTCGGTTTTCTTGTAAAAAAACATAATATCAAAAAGGTGTCAAAGATCGTTTGCGGTGGAGAAACACGACAGCTTAGTGTTTATAATGGTGTTGTCAACACTTCGGAAAATACTGATTTTGTCGCAATTCATGACGGTGCAAGACCACTTGTAACAGATAAAGTTATTGCTGATACAATTACAACAGCATTTGAATATAACTCTGCTGCAACGGGTGTTAAAGTCAAAGATACTGTAAAACAAGTAAATGATAATAACGATATTGTTGCAACTCCCGACAGGACTTACCTTCGCTTTATTCAGACACCACAGGTATTTAATAAATCACTTTATCTTAATGCGGTTAATACTGTTGAAAACAGCAGAGATTTTACAGACGATTGTATGCTCATTGAAGCTTATGGCGAAAAGGTAAAATTTGTTGACGGTGATTATGAGAATATAAAAATTACAACTCCTGAAGATGTTGAATTAGCATTAAATTACCTTAATAAAAGGAGAGATAAGGATGCTTAGAATTGGACATGGATATGATGTTCATAAACTTGTTGAAGGACGAAAACTTATTCTTGGTGGTGTTGAAATCGAGAATAACGGAATTGGTCTTTTGGGTCATTCCGATGCTGATGTTCTTCTTCATGCAATTTCCGATTCATTACTCGGAGCGTGTGCGTTAGGTGACATTGGTAAGCATTTTCCTGATACAGATAGTAGCTTTAAGGATGCTGATAGTCTTGAGCTTTTAAAAAAAGTTGTTGAGCTTATTAAACTGAATGGCTTTGTGGTAAATAATATTGATGCAACGGTAATTGCTCAGGCACCTAAGCTTGCTCCATATATTGATGAAATGAGAAATAATATTGCTTGTGCATTGGGCATAAGCAAGGATTATGTCAGCGTTAAGGCGACAACTGAGGAAAAACTTGGTTTTACGGGTGCTAAAGAAGGTATTTCTGCACATTGCGTCTGTCTTGTTGAACAAAAAGCTCAAATCAAATTTATATAAACTAATCGTCGGAATTGTTCCGGCGATTTTTTGTCATTTTTTATTCTTGTTCATAGTATATAACAGGTGATAAAAGTGAATAGAATAACTATAAAATTCTCTTCAATAACTCATGCAATGAGAGCAAAAGAGCTTATTGAAAATAACGGAGGAAATGCAATAATAAGAAAAAATCTTAACCCGCAGAAGGGTGAGGGCTGTGGATACAGCCTTGTAATAAAGGGTAATGTAAACAGATTTATCAATCTTCTGAATATAAATAAAATCAAATACACAGGATTTGATTACGGATGATTTATCTTGATAACAGTGCAACCTCATATCCGAAGCCTGAATCTGTATTGAATAATATAAGTAAAATAATGAGCAATTATGGTGCAAATTCCGGTCGCGGTTCTTATGAAATGGGCATTGAAACATCAGAAAAAATATATGAAACGAGAAAAAAGACAGCATCATTTTTTAATATAAAAAAGAGTGAAAATGTTATTTTTACTTATAATTGCACTGCTTCTTTGAATATTGCAATAAAGGGCGTTGCAAAACAGGGCTGTCATTTTATAATCTCTAATTATGAGCATAATGCAGTTGTAAGACCGCTTGAAGAAATGAAACAAAGAGGATATTGTGACTATTCTATTGCAAACATAGAGGATGACACGTATTTCACTTTGAAAAACTTTGAAAGATGTATCAGGAAAAACACAGTGGCAATTATATGTACAGGTGCATCAAATGTTTTTGGCATTATTCCGCCGTTTAAGTCAATTGCAGCACTTGCTCATAAATATAATTTACTGTTTATACTTGATTACTCGCAGCTTGCAGGTATTATGCCGCTTGATTTAAGTGATAAAAAAATTGATATAGTATGTTGTTCGGCTCATAAAGGACTTCTTGGTCTGCCCGGTGTTGGCTTATTAATTATAAATAACGATATAGCTTTAAATACAATTATCGAGGGAGGAACAGGAAGTAATTCTGAAAATCTTCTGCAACCCACAGAATATCCTGATAGGCTTGAAAGCGGTACGCCAAACATTCTTGGTATAATCTCACTATCTGACTCAATTGATTTTATCAAAAACAGAGACGTATATTCTCACGAAATATGCTTGCTGAAATATTTGCAGAGAAATCTTAATTCAAACAAAAACATTAAATTTTATACAAATCTTCTATCAGGAAAAATGCAAGCGCCTGTTTTGTCGTTAAATGTGAATAATCTTCATAGTGAGCAGACAGCTTTGCTATTATCAAATGACGGTATTTGTGTAAGAGCAGGTCTTCACTGTGCACCATTAGCTCATAAAAGTAGAAATACGCTGAAAACAGGTACAGTAAGAATCTCACCGTCAATTTTTACTGAAAAAAATGATATAGATTATTTAATAAATTCTTTAATTAAAATTGCAAAATAGAATAAATTGTGATACAATATATTGTGAATATGTGTATTCGTATACATTTAATAGTTTATTTACGAATTTTTTACAATATATTGTATTTTTTTATTTGAAAAGAGTGAGATAATTATGGTTGAACAATTGAGTACATTATTTGAACAGATAAAAAGAGCGATTTTTTCTTTTAATTCAATCGGAGATATTCTTGATGTCATTTTAGTTGCATTTGTTATTTACAGCTTTATTAAATTTATTAAGGGTACACGTGCAATTCAGCTTGTAAAGGGTGTTGTATTGCTTGTTGTCGGTTATTTTATTGTATCGCTTCTTAATATGGAAGCAAGTAAATATCTTTTAAGTCTGGTATTTGGTAACTTACTTATTATCCTTGTTATCATTTTTTCCCCTGAAATTCGTAAAGCACTTGAAAATGTCGGCAAAAGCTCTGTTTCAAACATTAGTTTTTTTAATTTCAGAAACCGTGATGAAAGTGAAATTCAACAAGCGGTTAAAGAATCAATTAATTCAGTCTGCAGAGCTTGCAGTGATATGAGTGATAAGCAGATTGGAGCATTAATAGTGTTTGAACGAGATACATTGCTTGGTGAAATATCCAAAACCGGCACAATGCTCGATGCTTCTGTTACTCCTGAGCTTATTTCAAATATATTCTTTCCCAAAGCACCTATGCACGATGGTGCGGTTATAATTAAAGAGGGTAGAGTTGTTTCAGCAGGCTGCATTCTTCCGTTGACCGGTCACACAAATATCGCAAGTGAGCTTGGTACAAGACACAGGGCAGCTATCGGTATGACAGAATCAAGCGATGCAATCGCTGTTGTTGTCTCTGAAGAAACAGGGATGATTTCAATTGCTGAAAACGGTAATCTTAATCGTAATGTTTCAGCAGGAGATTTAAGAGAAGCACTTACAACGGCGCTTGTTAAAGAAAATGATAAGGAAAATAAAAAGATTATAAATATTTTCAGAGGTAGTAAAAAATGAGTCAGAAAAGTAATGATTATAATAAAAAATTGTCATTGTCAGAGCTTCTTAATGACAAAAGATTTAATGTTGCAATATCCATAATCATTGCCTTTATTTTGTGGGCTTGGGTTGCAATTGAAAAAAGTCCTGAAACTCAGCGTACAATTACTGATGTTCCTGTTCAGATAAATCTTGAAAACAGTGTTCCCGAGCAGCTCGGTCTCAGTGTTTTCGGTAATTCCGAATTTACGGTTGATGTTACCGTAAAAGGTAAGAAATATGTCACATCTTCACTTAATGCCGATGATATTGTTGTTACTGCGAATACAAATTATGTTGATGGTTCAGGTGTTAAAAACCTCCAGTTAAAGGTTTCACAGAAGGACTCTAATAATGATTATGAAATCACATCCTATTCAATAAACTATATTGAGGTTTATTTTGATACATATAAGGAAGTCGAGTTACCCGTTATCGGTAATATTGAAACAACTCTCATGTCAATTGTTCCTGATGATTGCATTGCCGGTGATACAGTTCTGTCAAAAAACACAGTTTTAATCAGTGGTCCTGCGACGGAGGTCAATAAGGTAGTAAGTGTAGTTGCAAATATTACTGTTGATGATGTTTTGGAAAAAACAACAACCTTTGACCCTGTATTCAAGCTTGAAACAAGTGACGGCTCTTCACTTGAATATGTTAAAATGGAAACTGAAGAAAATGACATTACCGTAACAGTTCCCGTTCTTAAAGAAGTGACCTTGCCAACTGTTGTAGAATTCAGAAATGCTCCGTCATATTTCATAAATAATCCTCTTCCATATACTATTTATCCTGCGAGTGTTAAGGTGGCAGTTCCTGTTGATATGGTTGATACCACTACTGAATTTGTTGTCAGTACAATTGATTTCGCTGATATTTCAAGTAGTATTAACACCTTTAATATAGATGTTAATCAATTAAACTCAACACTAAAGATTACTGATAAAAATGTTTCAAAGTTTACAGTTAAAATTGATGCATCGGAAATGGTATCCAGAACTATAAGTATTCCTTTTTCGAATTTTACTGTAAAACATATCAGAGATGATTATGATGTGTCAATTAATCAGGATAAGGATATTTCCGTTAAAATTGTAGGTAAAGAATCACATATTGACAGCATCAGTGCTGAAAATTTATCAATACTCGTTGATACTACAGAACAAGAACTTACTGACAGTACTACTATG
>JAFTUP010000194.1 GCA_017466205.1 Clostridia bacterium | reverse complement strand
CGAGAGTTAAATTCATGTCCACCTATAATAAGTTTGTCATTGTTCATATTGCTTTCCTTCTTCCTATACTTCAAATTTATTTGCTATAAGCCTTAGCACCATGTGAGCCTGATGTGCAGCACATAGCATTACCCTCGATGATACAAGACCGATTCCGTCGGATGCATCACTTATTTCATCACCGCACAGATAAAATCGTTTTGAAACTTTTCTTGTTTTTATTAAGTTTGCACTATCTAAGCCTGCCATTCCGGAGGCCGTCACAATATATTTATCCGGCATTTCTTCCAAGACAAGATTTGTAAGCATCGCTTTACACTCTGCATTATCAAAGGCTTCGCAGATGATATTGCAATCTTTCAAAAGTTCTTTTGCATTCTCATCTGTTATACAAACCGTATGTAGCGCTGTTTCAAGATATGGGTTAATTTCCGTAAGATTTTCTCTTAATGCTTCTGTCTTATACATTCCGACCTGACTTACCTTATACTGCTGACGGTGAAGATTGGTAATGTCCACCTTATCAAAATCAATCAGTATGAGTTTTCCTATTCCTGCACGTGCAAGAGTGATTGCTATATTAGAACCAAGTCCTCCAAGTCCGCAAATGCAAACTGTTGTTGATGAAATCTTATTCTGCAAATCTGTTCCGTGTCTGTCATTTAAAGCTTTTCTCCATTCATCTTTTGAAGGAATCATATCAGCCACCTCCCACAAAGCTTACAACCTCAACACTGTCGCCATCCTTAAAAATCGTGTCAGCATACTGCACTTTAGGAACTATATCACCGTTAAGTTCTACTGCAACACGCATTAAGTCGTAGCCTGCAGAATTAAGATATTCTGAAACAGATTTACCACCTACATCCAAATCTTCTCCGTTAATTCTTACCACTTAAATCACCTCCAAAACAGCAACAAAAAAGAGGATACCGACTTGGCATCCTCCAACATTTATTATCACTCCCGAATATGTCGGGCATCCCTACGTTGGCATTATCCAAATCAGGTTCTCGGTCAGAGGTTTTACCTCCCTCTCAGCCTGTAACACAAGCTCCCGCTTCCTATTAACTTGAATTTTATAAACAAAAAGAAGCTACCGATTTGGCAGCTTCCGCATATTCCATGTCAATTGCGATGTCGCACAAGGCATCCCTACGTTGGCATTATCCAAATCAGGTTCTCGGTCGAAGGTTATACCTTCCTCTCAGCAAGTAATACAAGCTCCCGTTTCTTATTTGTTTTTATATATTATACCACTAATAAAATAAAATTTCAATAGGAAATAAAAATTTTATTACTTTTTATTTGTTAGTTTTCTCCTTATTGCACAGAAAAACTATATGTCCTTTTTGCCGGTTTTGTTCTTTTTTTTGATAAAGATAAACCCCACAACAGAAGCAACAGACAAAACTGACAATACAACCCCAAATATTTTTTTCATGGAAATCATCTGCCTTTTAGTATATGTATTATTTATCATTCTTTGTTTTTCTTTGCGGATACAGCCATCTTAACGATATCACCTACTCCGTTCAAAACAACGGTAGGCTTATATGCATATGTTCTGATCTCTGCCTCACTTGTTACGCCTGAAAGAACAAGTACAGTTGACATACCGCTCTCTAAACCTGATATTACATCAGTATCCATTCTGTCGCCGACCATGACTGCATCTGCTGAGTGACAGTTAAGAAGTCTTAATCCTGTTCTCATCATAAGCGGATTCGGCTTTCCGCAAAAATAAGCATGTGCGCCTGTTGCCATTTCAATCGGAGAAACGAGTGCTCCGCAGGCAGGAGCAATACCTCCGTCAACAGGTCCTGTTACATCAGAATTTGCTCCAATCAGTCTTGCTCCGCCAAGAACAAGATTTGTTGCTTTTGTAAGTGTATCCAGAGAATAATTCTTTCCTTCGCCTACTACAACATAATCAGGATTAACATCATTCATCGTAATCCCAGCATCGTACAGGGCTTTAATAAGCCCTGCTTCGCCGATCGCATACACCGAACATCCGGGGGACTGTTCTTTTAGGAATGCCGATGTTGCCAATGCACTTGTATAGAAATGCTCTTCACCAACCTCAAGACCTAAACGAAATAATCTTTGCTGTAGTTCTTTTGGTGTATAACTGCTGTTATTGGTGAGAAACAAGAAGTCCTTTTTTTCATCATTAAGCCATTTTATGAATTCCGGAACGCCGGGCAAAAGTTTTTTGCCGTGGTATATAACACCGTCCATATCACAAATGAAGCCTTTTTTACTGTTAAAATCAATTTTATTCAATATGCATACCTCCTTTTCTCAAAATACATATTGTCTTTCCTTATGCCTTATTAAATATCAGAGAGATGGAAGTTCCTTTACCTTCAGTGCTTTCAAGTTTGATTTGTGCACCATGGAACATTGCACCGTGCTTCACGATGGAAAGTCCGAGTCCTGTTCCACCAACAAGCTTAGAATGGCTTTTATCTACACAGTAGAATCGTTCAAATACTCTTGATTGTTCTGATTG
>JAFTUP010000020.1 GCA_017466205.1 Clostridia bacterium | reverse complement strand
TTATATTGATGAAATTGACAATCTTGATGACTATACTCGCGTGACTGCTGAGATTGTTCCGTTTGATGAAGCAGACAGTAAGCTGTTCTGAGGAGGGTTGAATTTTGGGAAAAATTAAAACAGCAATGACCTATGGTTATTCAAAGCAGGATTTTGCAAAATTCAAAAAATATGCGTGGCTGATGCTTTTAAGCTTTGGTTTTACATATATGTTTTTCTATAACGGTCGTCAGAATATCAACCTTGTTATGGACCTTATGAAAGAGGAATTCGGTTCCTCTGCAGGTGCTATCGGTGTTGTTACATCTGCATTGTTCTGGTGTTATGCGTTTGGTCAGTTAATCAATGGTCGTCTTGGTGCATTTTTCGGATATAAACGATTTATGATGTTTGGTGTTTTCGCATCAGCAGTTCTGAATGTTGCGATTTCATTTCAGCATAACATATATGTAATTGCAGTATTGTGGGGACTTAACGGATTTTGTCAGTCAATGGTCTGGGCAAACGGTGTAGGTGTACTGAACAAATGGTGGCCTAAAGAAAAACGAGGCTTTGCATCAGGTCTTGCAACCGCATTTTCAGGTGTGGCTCAGGTTGTGACCTATCTGACAATTCTTCTTTGTCTGGAGCTTAATCCGGAATGGGGCTGGAGAGCAGGCTTCCGCTATCCTATGATTCCGATGGTGCTTATGCTTGTTGCGTTTGCATTATTCTTCAAGGAAAAGCCTGAAGATATCGGTCTTAAACCCTTTGAAGAGGAAGATAAGGCCTTAGCAGCACGTGACGAGGTTTTAAGTCAGGAAATTGTACGTAAAGGTTATCTTTATCCGTATAAGGTGCTTTTCAGCGAACCAAAGGTTATAGTTTTCTGCTTGATTTCAGCAATTGCAGGTATCGGCAGATACGGACTCCTCACCTGGGTACCAAGCTATTTTATGGATGAGATGAATTTATCAGTAAAAGAGGGTATTTTCAGCTCAATTCTTTTACCTGCAGGTCAGGCTTGTGCAATGTTTGTGTTCCCGTTCATAACTGATAAGGTGTTCAAGGGAAAACGTGAACCGATGCTGATTCTTGCATCTGTTGTAACATTTTTAGGTATGGTAACATTTCCGTTTATTACAAGCCAGACTCCTGCGTCAATAATGCTTTTTGTTGTTGGCGTTTCAGGAATGGTAACAGGTGTTATCTGGGCTATCGCAGGTGATATGGGCGGCAGAGCACTGTCTTCAACAGTAGTTGGTGTTCTTGACTGGGCTGTTTATATGGGTGCTGCAATTCAGGCTTCAATCTTTGGATTTGTAAAGGACGCTTTTGGTTGGCCGGCAATTTTCGTAACAATAGGCTGTCTTTACATCATTATGCTTGTTCTAACGCTTGTTGCACGAAATATGAAAATGAAAAAGCTTTAATAATATAAAAAGTCCGTAAAGAGGGAAACTTCCCAATTTACGGATTTTTATTTTTGTATATTATTTACCATTTGGCTATTAGTTTTTCATACTCCTCATCAGTTATATGCATAACTGAACCGTGACGAGGACGGAGATGGTCAAGGGAATGCTTATCCTTATCAACTTTTGTAAAGTGAATCATATCCTCTGATTCCTGCATAAAATATCCACCGGCTCTGAATTGGTCAGCAATAAGCACATATTTGTCTGTACCAAGAATTTTATATGTACAATGTCCCTCTAAAGCAGTATCTGCCACAGAAATCCTGTTGTTTTCAGGCTCTTCATAAGGTCCTGAAAGGTGGTCAGAGACAACATAGCAGATTCCGTCTTGCTTTTCGTCAGCAACGTAGAGATAAAATTTGTTATCCTTTTCAATAATATCACCATCAATAGCAGCCATACCACTTGTAGGGTTATATAAAATCTTTGGTTCTGTTGTGAGTGTTACAAAATCTTTTGTGTAAGCATACCAGGGAATCGTATGCCAACCCTCATCCTCATTATTGTTGCTCCAATAAATCATATATTCCTGTCTGTCTTTATCGAAAACAACCTGAGGTGCCCATACACGATTTGCAGTTTTTGTAGCTTCAAACATAGAAAAATCAATTATTCTTTCATTTTCCCAATTAATCAGGTCAATACTGTCCCATATTACCATTGAGTGATTATTTGCCCAACCGTCATAACATCTCATATCAGTTGCAATTATGTGGAAAACACCGTCTTGACCACGAAAAATATACGGGTCACGACAACATTTTGTGCCGAGAGTCTGATTTATCACAGGCTCATTATTATTTAAGGCTGTGAAATTGTATCCGTCTTCCGAAACAGCAAAATGTACCGATTCATTTTCAGGCTCATTTCCTGTGAAATAACAGAAAAGATATTTTGAAAAGTTCATATTATTTTCCTTTTTTCTTCTTATTGTAGATTATAAAATATGCCACCGTTTGTGCTATGAATGTCACACCCCAGGAAACGGTATATGAATGATATAACCATTCAAGTGTATGGAACTGTGGAAGCTGGAAAATTGTATAAATCCAGCCTATACGAATACCGCAAACACCTAAAACTGAGATAATCATAGGTACAAGCGAAACACCCATACCACGAAGTCCGCCTGTGGAAACATCCATTAAGCCTAAAAGTGAAAAAGGAATAAACAGACAAGCTATTCGTATAAGACCATATTCAATGGCCTCCGGTGAGTCAGTAATGTAAATTGAAAGCAATTGCGGACCGAGTAAGTACATTATAGTTGATATTGTAAGACCTATTACAACCACACAGCAAAGGCACATGAGCAGAACCTTTTTAGCTCGTTTATACTGATTTGCACCGATATTCTGACCTGTAAAGTTAAGCGTTGTCTGGTGGAATGCATTGAGAGTTACATAAACGAATCCCTCAATATTCAGTGCTGCTGCATTTCCTGACATTGCAACTGCACCAAAGGAATTGATTGATGACTGAATAATAACATTTGAGATAGAGAAAAGTGAACCCTGAATTCCCGCCGGCAAACCGATTTTCACCATCTGCAAAAGCTCGTCTTTATAGAATTTAAGCTGTGAAAAGTGAAGCTTACAAGCATCATTTCTTTTGACAAGAGTGATAACAACAAGTATTGCAGAAACACCTTGTGAAATCGTAGTTGCCAACGCAACACCGGCAACATTAAGGTGAAAAACAGTAACAAAAAATACGTTGAGAATCACGTTTATAATACCTGCAATCGTCAGGAAAATAAGCGGAGATTTTGTGTCACCGGTAGCACGGAGAATTGATGCACAGAAATTGTAAATCATCATAAATATAATTCCTGCAAAGTATATTTTCATATAGAGTGCAGAAAGTGGAAGTACATCTTCAGGAGTATCCATCCATCTTAAAAATGTTTCAGAAAAACCGACACCAATAATTGTAAGGACAATGCCACCCACAAGTGCTGTCGGGATTGCTGTATGAACTGCCCGATGAGCTTTTTTATTGTCGTTTGCACCGAGAGCCTGCGCTACAACAACACCTGCACCTACGGAAAGCCCTATAAAAAGATTGACAATAAGGTTAGTGACAGCACCTGTAGCCCCTACAGCCGCAACGGAAATACTACCGCAAAAACGACCTACAACAACTAAATCAGCAGCATTGAAAAGAAGCTGTAAAAGTCCTGTCAGAATTATTGGGATTGTGTATGATATTACATTGCGGAACAAAGAACCGTTAAGCATATCAATATTTCGTTTGCTCATATTCCTCATCCTAAAAATAAATTGCCTGAATTTAACAAAAGCTAAATTCAGGCTGTGGTCGAGATGACAGGACTCGAACCTGCGGCATCCACGTCCCGAACGTGGCGCGCTACCACCTGCGCTACATCTCGATGAATACATTAAATTATAGTATGTTTTATTTCGTAAATCAAGTGTTTTTTTAAAATTTATTATGATAAAATATGATTTGTGTAACAAAAAACGGTGAGAATAATTCCCACCGTTAGTATTAATATTCAATTATCTGATTCCGTAGTTTTCAATCACATAGTCCATATCTTTGTCGCCACGACCTGAAAGGTTAATAAGAATTGAACCGTGTTCCATCTGCTGTGCAAGCTTCATGCCAAAAGCAACTGCGTGTGAGCTTTCAATTGCAGGGATAATACCCTCAAGACGAGAAAGCTTGAAGAAAGCATCAATTGTTTCTTCGTCATCAATTACATCGTACTTAACTCTGCCGATTTCCTGTAAGAATGCGTGTTCAGGACCAGATGAAGGATAGTCAAGACCACTTGCAACTGAATAAACAGGAGCAGGTTCACCGTTTTCGTCTTTAAGCATAATGCTGTTAAATCCGTGCATAATGCCTTCAGTACCATATTTAAGACTTGCTGCGTGGTCGCCCATTTTCGGACCACGACCAAGTGGTTCAATACCGTAAATATCAACAGGGTCATTTAAGAAACCTGCAAAAAGACCTGCTGCATTACTGCCACCACCAACACAAGCAACAATAGCATTTGGAAGATGACCAGTCATTTCAATAAATTGGTCACGAGCTTCAATACCAACAACACTCTGGAAATCACGAACCATCATCGGGAATGGGTGAGGGCCAAGAACTGAACCGATACAGTAAATGCAGTCTTTGTATTCCTTGCTGTATGCGTCAAATGCAGCGTCAACAGCTTCTTTAAGAGTCTGAAGACCGTGAGTAACCTCAACAACATTTGCACCAAGAATCTTCATTCTTGCAACATTTGGTGCCTGTTTCTTAATATCAACAGAGCCCATATAAATGTCACATTCAAGACCGAAATATGCTGCTGCAGTAGCAAGAGCAACACCGTGCTGACCTGCACCTGTTTCAGCGATAATCTTTTTCTTACCCATATATTTTGCAAGAAGTGCTTCACCCATACAGTGGTTAAGCTTATGAGCACCTGAATGGTTCAAATCCTCACGTTTTGCATAAAGCTGAACTTTTCCGCCGAGAGCATCTGAAAGTCTTTCAAGATGTGTAACAGGAGTTGGACGACCCTGAAATTCCTTACGAATTCTGCGAAGCTCTGCAATGAATTTTCTGGACTGACAGATTGAGTAATATGCTTCAGTAATCTCTGCCATAGCATTCTTTAATTTATCGTCAATATAAACGCCACCGTATTTACCAAAGTAGCCATTCTTGTCAGGGTAATTGTTAAAATAAGTATTGAAATCAACATTGTTTAAAATCATAATTACATCTCCTAAATAATAAATCGTTTTCAGTTTTCCGCTTTACACTTTCAAAGTCGCCATCGTTTTGTTAAAAGTATCATAAAATCACCTTTAAAAATAAAAAATCCGTCCCAAAAATATGGGACAGACTGAAAAATCTGCGGTACCACCCAAATTCGTATCGAAGATACGCACTCATAGTGTACAAACATACACTCAGCACTGTAACGGTTGCCCTCCGTCGCACCTATTAAGGCGAATAACGCCGAACACGATACGGTTCTTGTTAGCATATTTTCGCCTATTCCGCGTCTAAAATCTTGCAATACGACAGTATTGTTGCGATTTTATCCTTGCCTATACAAAAATCTGCTTAACAAGAACTGCTCGCACCTAAAATGTTTGAAATTAAGATGAATTTTTGTTTTTTGAAAACGCAGGCTTGCTGACGCAAGTCAAGTTTGAAAAAGTAAAAATTCGGTTAAGGTCAACATTTTAGGCGTATTGTGCTCGACTTTATTCGCCTTTTTCGGATTGCCCTCAAAAGTCCATTCATTGAAATTCTCGTTGCTGTATTTTCACCACCAACAGCTCTCTGAAAACAAGAAAAAATCAATTACTACTCTTTCTCATCGGTTTATTGGTTAAATATTAACTTATATGAATTTTATCACTACAAACAAATATTGTCAATAGAAATTTTTCAACACATTTTTTCAATTAGTACATTTAAAATATTGGTTTTATTCCACAGTAACAGATTTGGCAAGGTTTCGTGGCTTGTCAGGGTCAAGTCCCTTTTCGATTGTGGTATGATATGCCAATAACTGGAGCGGAATTGCAGTAAGTGACGGTGAGAAAATTTTATTGGTTTTCGGAACATATATCACATGATTTGCGATTTTTTCAAGCTCATTGTTGTCCTCATTTGTGATTGCTATGAGGATTGCACCGCGGGATGCCACCTCTTTCATATTTGAAATCATTTTGCCGAGAAGTGTGTCATCAGTTGCAAGTGCTATTACGACTGTACCTTCTTCAATAAGTGAAATTGTTCCGTGCTTCAGTTCTCCTGCACCGTAGCCCTCGCTGTGAATATATGAGATTTCCTTGAGTTTTAACGAGCCCTCAAGACAGAGCGGATAGTCAACTCCGCGACCGATGAAAAACACATTTTTCCTTGTTGCAATATGCTTTGCAAGAAGCTTCATCTGATTTTCACATTTAAGTGTTTTTTCAATTTTTTCAGGTAATGCAAGTAACTCATCAATATAATTTTCAATGCAGTTTTGCTTTGAACGAATGAAAAGTGCAAGAATATACAGGACAGCAAGCTGTGAGGAAAATGCCTTTGTGGTTGCAACTGCAATTTCGTGTCCTGCATAAGTGTGAATTACAGCATCACTTTCTCTTGAAATAGTGCTGTAAGGTACATTTACTATTGATAAGGTAAATGCACCTTTTCTTTTTGCCTCACGTAAAGAGGCAAGTGTGTCAGCAGTTTCACCTGATTGACTGATGAAAATACAAAGGTCGTTTTTATTGATTATGGGATTTCTGTATCTGAATTCACTTGCAATATCAACCGTAACAGGAATTCTTGTCAGCTCCTCAATAATGTATTTTCCTGTAACACCAACGTGATAAGCACTGCCGCAGCCAACAATGTGAATGTGATTCAGTTTTTCAGAAGGTGTAAACGGCAGAGTGATTTTTCCGTTTGAAATAAGTGGTGCAACAGTGTTGCGGACAGCTTTCGGTTGCTCAAAAATTTCCTTGAGCATATAGTAGGTATATCCGTTTTTTTCGTTAGCACTGAGTGTCAAATCAACCCTTTTTGTGGTGAAATGCTTTTCAACACCTTTGCTGTCAAAAATCTTTATATTATTCTTGCTGATTTCAACAAATTCACCGTCATTTACAATGTAGCAATCCTTTGTGTGTGACAAAATTGCAGGAATATCAGAAGCTAAAAAGTTCTCATTTTCACCTTTGCCGACAATTAAAGGACTATCCTTTTTCATAGCATAGATTTTATCTTCATTTCCCTTTATTAACATGGCAACAGCGTAAGAACCCTGCAATTTTTCAGCAGTTTTAATCATTGTGCTGATTGCATTTCCGTCGAAAAGACTTTCAAAAAGCTGCGCAATAACCTCAGTATCAGTTTGTGAAGTGAACTCATAGCCCATATTTATAAGCTCATTTTTCAGCTCCGCATAATTTTCAATAATTCCGTTGTGAACAAGTGTTACTGTTCTGTTCACTGATGAGTGGGGATGAGCATTTATTTCATCAGGTCTTCCGTGAGTAGCCCAGCGGGTGTGACCGATTCCGACGTTAGCTGAAAGCTGAATATTCTGCAATTTGCTTTCAAGATTACTGATTTTACCTTTTTCCTTAACCACAACCACATCTTTTTCAAAAACTGCAATGCCCGAGGAGTCATAACCGCGGTATTCAAGACTTTTAAGCCCGTTTACAAGTATTGGTACAGCATTTTCAACACCTGTATAGCCTATAATTCCACACATAAAAAATCTCCCTTGTGTCAATAATAAAAAAGGAGGCGATAAAATGGATAAAACCTGCTTGAAGCTTGATGCCAAAAGGAAAATTCACAAAAATATATTCAGGTTTTTTCTTGTTGGTGCTCTACCTTTTTTCACTATTATTTTACTCGCATTAGCCGATTTTTATTTCATAAGAGCCTTAGAAAAATCAGGTTTTCTGATAGAAAATTTTGTGTCACTTTATGATAAAGTAATTTATTTGATAATTTCAGCAATCCTGATTGTGATTTCATTTTTGCTTACAGAATTTGTAGGTCTTTATTCACAGATGTATTTTTGGGGGACCGTAAACGGTAAACATAAAATTACATTTTCACAATATCTTTCCTATGTGGCAGTTAAAGTAATTAGATTTTTACTGTCAGTCTCTTGGAGTGTAGTATATTATTTTCCTTGTATTGCGGTGTCAGGCTTACTTATTTACTGTTACAGGTATGAAAATTATGGCTTTAATGTGAATTTAACCTTATTTGTGTCAGCGGTAATTCTGTTTATTATCGGTTCAATTTTCCAATTTGTTACAATGAAGCGTTATTCATTCTGTACCTTTTTATTATTTACTCAAAAGGAACGTAATCCGTTAAAAATAATTGCAAAGAGCATTGAGTTGTCAGAAAATCATTGTGTGGAATACGCTTTTTATTCCTTGTCATTTGTCGGATGGGTTGCTTCGTGTGTGTTCGTAGTGCCGATTGTTTATGTAATTCCTTATGTGACAATGTGCAGGTGGACTTATTTCTGCAATATGAATAAGAAAGAAGTAGTAAATGAAAAGCCCATAATTTTTTATATACAGAAAAGGGAAGTTTAAAAGCGTAAAATAAAATGATAAATCGGAGGTTGTAGGGATAAATGTAAAACCATTGGTGTCACGGTAGGGCGGGGTCTTGACCCCGCCGTTGTTGGTTAATATGTAATTAATTCGGGTAGGTCACCCTGAACGCGTAGGGACAGACGTCCTCGTCTGTCCGCAATAGGATACTGGCAAATCGGAGTTTGTGGGGATGATTATGTAATTCATTGGTGTCAGTGTAGGGCGGGGGCTTGC
>JAFTUP010000193.1 GCA_017466205.1 Clostridia bacterium | reverse complement strand
GAAGAATCAGCAGTTTCTGCAACCTGGAAGCTCCATGTGAATGTCTGCATAAGCTGAACAGCCATGTTACAAAGAAGAATGATTGTAGCTGCTTTTACTATGTAAGCCCAACCACGGCTGCACATTGATTTGAAAGCACCCCAAAGAGAAGGAGCTTTGTATTCAGGCAACTCAATGATAAAGAAAGATTTTCTTGCTTTATAACCTGCAATTTTGTTTACAAGTAATGCGCCGAGGAAAATCAAAACAATACCTGAAAGGTACATAAGTGTGCTAACCCAACCTGCATCATCAAAGAAAGCACCTGCAAAAAGTGCAATTACAGGGATTTTGGCACCGCAAGGCATAAACGGTGAAAGCATTGCTGTTGCTCTTCTTTCACGTTCATTTCTGATTGTACGGCTTGCCATAATACCGGGAACTGCACAACCGATTGTAATAACAAACGGAATAACAGATTTACCTGAAAGACCAACTTTTTTGAAGATAGGATCAAGAACTACTGCAACTCTTGACATATAACCGCAATCTTCCAAAAGTGCAATCAGGAAGTACATTACCATAACAAGCGGTAAGAAACCAACAACCGCTACAACACCGCCGATTACACCATCAACAAGGATTGCTGAAAGAAGCGGATTTGCATCGCCCAAGAGTTCGCCAACCCAACCTTGGAAGCCTTCGAGCCATCCAACAAGCAAGTCTGCGATAGGTGTACCAACCCAAACCTGAGAAATCTGGAATACAAGATACATTACAACGGCAAAAATCGGAATACCGAGCCATTTGTTTGTAAGTACGGCATCAATCTTATCACCGAAATTCTTATCTTTTGTAAGAACCTTACGAGTTTCAACTGCTTTTACAATTTTGTTTACAAAATCAAAACGCTTACGGTCAGCAGCTTCAACTGCATCTTTGTTTGTAAGGTCTACATTGCCCTGTGAATAAACTGCCTGCTGTGCAGTTCCTGCCTGTGCAACTGCAGCTTCAACAACTGCCTGTAAGCCGTTTGCAGAAATAGAAACAGTTTCGATTACAGGACACGCAAGCTTTTCAGAAAGCTTTGCAACATCAATTTTTGTGCCTTTCTTTTCGTTGATATCACTCTTGTTAAGAGCAACAACAACAGGTACGCCAAGCTCTAAAAGCTGAGTTGTGAAGAAAAGAGAACGACTAAGGTTTGTAGCATCCACGATGTTGATGATAACATCAGGGTTTTCCTTCTTCACATAGGAGCTTGTGATGCTTTCTTCAGATGTAAAAGGTGACATCGAATAAGCACCGGGCAAGTCCACGGCGATAAGTTCTTCGGCTCCCTTATAGTAAGCCTTTTTAATTGGGTGTTCTTTCCTCTCAACGGTAACACCTGCCCAGTTACCAACCTTTTCATTACGGCCGGTCAGAGCATTATACATTGTGGTTTTACCGGAGTTCGGATTGCCGGTTAAAGCAATTCTCATGATATATTCCTCCTTATTATTAAATCCATCCGGATTATAATTTATATATTGAAGTTAGGCACGGCTAACCACCAACCAAAAAAATATGGCATTAGAAGCTATATTAAACAATTATAGCTTCTGCCAACTGATTATCAATGTTATATCTTCCATCTTTAATTGAAACGGTACATCCGCCTTTTCTGAATGCAATTACAGTAATTGCCTCACCTGAATAGCAGCCGAGAGAGAATAAGAAAGAGTTTAATTCTTCGTCATCGGTTTCAATATTCTTAATTATGTATTCCTGTCCTTCATTTGCTTCAAGCAGAGTCATTGTTACCACCTGTTATTTCTGTATATTATATATAACCAACTATATATTAAATGCATTTTACGGTTAGCGGTCGCTAACTCACTTGAATAAGTTTAACACAACTAACTCACTTTGTCAATACTTTTTGCTAAATTTTTCTTTTTTGATAAAATTCAACAAAAACACTTTGCTTTATAACCTTTTGCTTTGACAATTCTTCGCTTTTATGATAATATTATAAAAAGATACAATGATAATCTTTATTTTCGCATATTATGAGGTAAGAAGTTATGAAAATTAAAGAATCCGCTGAAAACTATTTAGAAACAATTTTAATATTATCAAAGAAAACAGGCTCTGTCCGCAGTATTGATGTTGCCAATGAAATGAATTTTACCAAAGCAAGCATTTCCGTTGCTATGAAGCATTTGCGAGAAGATGAATATATCAATATGGATGCTGACGGAATCATTACTTTAACTGATAAAGGCAAAGAGATTGCATCAATGGTTTATGAAAGGCATCAGCTAATTGCAAAAATCTTGATTGCTCTCGGAGTCAGCGAGGAAACCGCTTATGAGGACAGTTGCAAGATTGAACACGATCTGAGTCAGGAAAGCTTTGAAAGAATCAAAGAATATTACGAAAAACACATATAAAAACAAATACGGTGTCTGTTCTGAAATACAGACACCGTTAGTTTTATTCAAAATCTCTTCCTAATTTATTTTATACTCTTTCTATATTCACTTGGCAAAATACCTGTGACATTTTTAAATGCCTGCGTAAACTTACTTTGATTTTCATATCCTACAAGTCCTGCTATTTCAGCTATGGAACAATTTGTCTTCATCAAAAGCTCCATTCCTTTTTTTATTCGATATTCCTTCATATATGTGGCGATCGGCTTCCCGAATACTCTTTTAAAAGTTGATTTCAAGGTAGTTTGGTTAATATGAAAATTCACTGCAAGCTCTTCTATGGTACATCTGTTTCTGAGGTTTTTTGTTAAGGAGCGTTGTATCTCATTTACAATTTGCACCTGCGAATCATAATTGTCACTTTCATTAAATGTTTTATCAGAAGGACAATTAACCTCTATCATTTCTTCGATTAGCTTATGAAGAGACTGAGAGCGCGATGTATTTGCTGCAGTATAATATACTTCTTTGCCTTCTCTACGACTTATAACAAGACCAGCAGTTTTTAGTAATTTCAAATGATGTGATACTGCCGGACTACTCATATCAAGCAGAGCAGATATATTTATAACACATTCCTCACAATGACATAACAGTAAAAAAATCTGTACTCTCTTTTCATCACTCATCATTTTAAACAAATCTGAAATTACTGAAAAAGCAGTGGTATTAAGTATTTCAATTTGCAATTCATCAGAAACATGGCCATGATTATGTGGCAATTCTTTTATTTGCATAACTATTCCTCCAATTCATTAATTATTATACCATTTGGACATAAAACAGTCAATAATTCTGAAATAATAATCCATTTAGAAATAAAATTATTCTTATCAGTTGCTTTTATATCAAAGAGATTGACAACATATTGTTTTGTTTATATAATTTAATCAACGATTAAATATTCGTTTAATCTTACATAAAGGAGAATACAGATGAAAAAGATTTATAAGGTTGAAGTAGATTGCGCAAATTGTGCAGCCAAAATGGAAGATGCAATAAAGAAAACAAGCGGTGTAAAAAACGCTGTGATGAATTTTATGACACAAAAACTCACTGTAGAATTTGACGACAACACTGATATTTCTGCTGTTATGCAGGAAGTTTACAAAAACTGCAAAAAAATTGAAGACGACTGCGTAATTTATATGTAACGAGGCATTCGATGTTTTAAATTCAAACTATTTTGATTGGAGGACAGAGAATGACAAGGAAACAACGAAAAATGCTGACACGCATCATCATTTCCTCTGCAATGATGATATGCTTGCAATTTTTGCCTGTCAGTGGCATTATACAATTCATTCTTTACTTGATACCTTATCTTGTCATCGGGTACGATATACTGATTAAAGCAGCAAAAGGAATACTTAGAAAGCAGATTTTCGATGAAAACTTTTTGATGGCTATTGCGACCATAGGTGCAATGATTATTGGGATAATTGGTACAGGCGATTATGTCGAAGCTGTTGCTGTTATGCTATTCTATCAAATCGGAGAATTTTTTCAAAGTTACGCTGTTGGAAAGAGCAGAAAAAACATCAGCGCTCTTATGGATATCAGACCTGACTATGCAAATGTAGAGTGTGACGGAAAGCTGGAACAGGTTGACCCCGACGATGTGGAAATCGGTACAATGATTATTGTTCAACCCAGCGAAAAAATCCCGATTGACGGAATTGTAGAATATGGTATGTCAAGTCTTAACACAAGTGCATTGACCGGAGAATCACTTCCTCGTGATGTAAAGCCCGGAGATGAGATAATAAGCGGATGTATCAATATGACAGGACTCTTGAAAATACGCACAACAAAAGAATTTGGAGAATCTACTGTTTCAAAAATTTTAGACTTGGTTGAAAATGCAAGTTCACGAAAATCCAAATCAGAAAACTTTATCTCAAAGTTTGCGAGAGTATATACTCCCATTGTATGTTATTGTGCAATAGCTTTAGCTGTCACACCTCCTATTATCAGCATGATGATAAGCCATTCTGCAAATTGGAGTGTGTGGTTGTACCGGGCTTTATCTTTTTTGGTTGCAAGTTGCCCTTGTGCATTAGTTGTAAGTATTCCGTTGAGTTTCTTTGCAGGTATAGGCGGTGCAAGCAAAGAAGGTATTCTCGTCAAAGGATCAAATTACCTGGAGGCTCTTTCGCAAACAGATTGTGTTGTGTTTGATAAGACAGGAACCCTTACCCAAGGTGTTTTTGAGGTTACAGCAATTCATCACAACAAAATTCACGAAGAAAAACTGATTGAATATGCTGCACTTGCTGAAAGTGCTTCATCGCACCCCATAAGTAAAAGCATACAAAAAGCCTACGGAAAAGAAATTGACCGTAACCGTGTTACTAACATCGAGGAGTTCAGCGGCAATGGTATAATCGCAAAGGTTGATGACCTCGATATTGCAGTCGGTAACAATAAGCTTATGGATCAACTAAACATAGAATATAAAGACTGTCATAAAATAGGCACCATCATTCATATTGCAATTAACGGAGAATACGCAGGACATATAGTAATCTCTGATATAATTAAACCAACATCGAAAAATGCAATTTCTTTATTAAAAAAATCCGGTGTCAAAAAAACTGTTATGTTAACAGGAGACAGAGAAAAGGGTTCTATACAAGTGGCAAACATGCTTGATATAGACAAGGTGTATAGTGAATTACTACCGGAGGATAAGGTTTCAAAATTAGAAGAACTACTCTCGAAAAAAAGGAAAAAATCAAAAATTGCCTTTGTTGGAGACGGCATAAATGATGCACCTGTGCTTTCAAGAGCCGATATAGGCATTGCTATGGGAGCAATAGGTTCAGATGCGGCCATTGAAGCTGCTGATGTGGTGCTTATGGATGATAACCCATTGAAGATTGCTAAAGCAATCAGGATTTCCCGAAAATGTATCCGCATAGTGCATCAAAATATTGTATTTGCTATCGGAATAAAGGTGCTTGCACTTATTTTGGTTGCTTTCGGTATTGCGAATATGTGGATTGCAATTTTTGCAGATGTTGGAGTAATGGTACTTGCAGTATTAAATGCTATCAGAGCCTTGTATGTAGCAAAACTCTAATTTCAAATGTACTTTCGTGTATTATAAAACGGTGTCTGTTGAAAATTACAGACACCGTTAATTTTTATTTCTTGCCAATCACTGTAAAAATAAAACCTTGCACTTTTTCGGATGAAACAACGGTAAATCCGCATTTTTCCATCATCTTTTCAATGTCTTTTCTGCTGTATGCAGCATAATCTCCTGATTTCATAAAGTGTCTGAATACAAAGTTATCAAAGTGTTTTGCTATTCCGCTGCAACCTGTATCCGAAAGAATATATAAACCTCCCGGCTTTAACACTCGGTATGCTTCTTGCATAGCCTTTTCAGGATAAGGGTAATGATGAAAGCTCTGTACACAGCAAACGACATCAAACATTTGATAATAATAAGGCAAATCACTTGCAGAGCCGACAGTAAGATTTACACTCTCGTCAAATTTTGATTTTGCCATCTTTATCATTTCAGGTGAAATATCAAGACCGAAATATTCAGCTTCATTTTGCTTTTTCAGAAGCTCAATCAAATATCCTGTTCCGCATCCTATATCAAGTAGCTTTTCATATTCGTGATTTTTAAGTTTTTCTGCAACATCACGACAGCTTATCTTTGGAAACTTGGAATAGTACACTGTTTCCTTTTGGTCATAGTCCTTTGCCTGAGCATCAAAATGTTTTTTTGATAAACCTTCAAAATCTCTCATAATTCTATTTCCTTCCAACAAGTAATGCCGAACCATCAAGAAACATTGTTTTTGCTTCTTTTCGGCTCATAAATTTTCCGTTTGTTGTGTCAATCAGTTTTACTTCTTCATATCCTTCAGCTTTCAGTTCACTGACGAATTTCTGCATATCACCGTAGCGACTCTTTGACATTATATCGTGAATAGCAAAAGTGCCGCCTTTTTTCAGCACTCTAAGAGTTTCACGAAGCAACTCCTGCTTATTCTTGCCTATGATATTGTGATATACATAGTTGCTTGTTACTGCATCAAAGGTTTCATCGGGAAAGTCAAGCTGAATAGCATTTCCGTTTTGAAAACGAGTGTTAGTAACTTTTTCGGCTATGGCATTTTCTTCGCAAAGCTTCTTACTGAACGAAGCATATTCTTTTCCCCAACGGTCAATACCAATCATAGTTGCTTTTGGATTTCTTTTTGCACAGGCGATGGTAAGCGCACCGCTACCGCAGCCTACATCAAGTCCTATACCACCATCAGGAATACTTACATATTCTGCCGTACCCTCTACAATCTGCTTTGACAATTTGCGTTTTCCATCGTATGAAAATTTATTTCCTGCATAGGCACACCATGCAGAAAATGCTCCGCATCCAACAGCACCAATACCGAGCACTGCAGTTGCTGTAGTTTTTATGACCGATTTTTCGGTTGTTCCCAATATTCCTACACCGACCGCCGTAGCTGCAAGCAGTGCAGAAGCTACACCAAAACCAACGGTCATACCTTTAGGAACCCAATTTTTATAATTTGCTTTCATCTTAATTCCTTCTTTATTTCGATTTGTCTACTGCAAAATAAAAGTCACAGCGTTTGCCGCCCGTTCCTATTGTTTCTGTTCTTTTAAAAACTATATTTGGGAGGTTTCCATAGCAATAAACATCACTGTCGCAGAATGTATGCGAAAGCTCCGGACATCCGCATTTTTCACAATATTGGCAATACGGACATTTCAAAATATCGAAATGTAATTCTTTTTTATTATCGGCATAGAAAACTCTGTTAAATCCAACCGCCGGACCGAACAGCTTTTTCTCAAAGGTTGACATAGCCCTGAGAAAGACGGATGGCATACCGGGAATTTTAACAAGCCTACTCAATAGTTTATTTACACCGCTGCAAGTATCTTCTACTGCCTTTTTCAACAAGGGCATAGCATCTTCGGGTATATCCTTCATCATCGCCTGATACATAGCTACTCTCGGAAAAATATTATCATGTGTATGTCTTTTTAAGGCTTTGGAATGGTCAGAATGTGCTTCACGCAATTTATCTAAAAGTTCATCGGCATCTTTCCATATTTTATTAGTTATCTCTGAACCGTAACGGCTGATAACATCCTTTTTCATTCTTTTGTATCCGGGATGCTTGTCAAAAAAACTCATAATTGATACCTCATTTCATGCAGGTATGCCGATTTAATATTATTCATTTGAGTAACCCACAAAAGTGTAGCCATTCTTTTCAACGAGTTCGCTGACTTTTTCCTCAGATAATCTTTCGTTTGTCCAAAGCTCTGCACATTTCTTTTTAAGATTTACCTCCGCATAGCAATCGGGCAGAGAATTAAATACATTTTCAACACGAGCCTTGCAATGCTCACAGGTCATACCGTCAATATATACGGTTGACTTGTATGTATAATGCGACTTATTAGAGTCTGCGGATTTAATCTTTTTCACTTTACTGCCACCACCGCAGCATCCACCTTTGAGTCTTTTCTTTGCTCCGCTGAGTGCGAACATTACAACCACCACCAACAGTATAATAACCATTACATCTATCATTTTACATCTTCCTTTGCTTAAATTCTGGTTAGTTGTAACTAACCCATGCTTGTATTATAACGAAAAAATTTTGATTTGTCAATGGAATATAGTAATTTTTATCGTTATGAAATATAAATAATTCCTAATTTAGTGTATGCATCTGTTGACAGAAATTTTTGAATCTGATAAAATATTTTTAGAATGTAGGAACATTTTATATAGACTTATGTCGTTATTATATAGAGAACACTATTCTCAGGAAGGAAGTGAATTAAAAATGGATATGAAGGTACATCTCCCGGTGGCTACTTTGCCATTAGACAATGGTTGTGAGTATTACTACTTTAACTCGCGGTTTTTGCCTATCTTTTACAGAATCCCAAAAGAGATTTTGGAAATCAGAGGTAAAGAGCTTATGTGGATTCCACGCACACCTGCTTCTGCATATTACGATGCAGAGGTAATAAGGTTTGTGGAAAGCGATATTTTTATGAATGGGCTCATAAACTGTGTCGCATATATGATATGGCCGTATTTGAATGTAAGTCCTAAAATGGAAGTCTATTCAGAGCACGATCCTGCTTGGATAGTTGCATACAGTCTTGCAATATGGGTTAAAGGCTTTATTGACTATGACGGAATGTGGGATGGAAGAGAATTAAAATCTCAAATTGATTCTTTTCGGCATTTCAGGTTTTCATATATGCCTATGGAAGAATCTCAGAAACGACTTTCATATATCGTTCCGCAAGTGATGAAGCAATACAACATCGACAAAGTTATTGAGGTTATAAAAGAAAATCGTTGTTTTGAAGACTTTGTTGATAATTGGGAAAGTAATCAGAAAATTGATTTTCTTCGTAAATGGTATCATAAGAGGACTAAGCACCCTATTGTATCGCTTGATGCTGAAATCGAACAATATGCCAAATATAATAACGGGCGAGAGTTGGATTTTGAAGATGTATCTGCAAATGCCGAAGAACAAGTTATATCGGAGGTGATGGTAAAACAGTTTATGGAAAGCTTGTCTGAAAAGGACAGAAAAATACTTAAAATGAGATTGGAGGGATATACGCAGGAAGAAATCGCAGAACAGCTTGGTTACAAAAACCATAGCGGAGTTCAAAAACGAATAACAAAGATAGGCTTAGCTTATCAAGAGTTCACCAAAGTTGATTTGGGCTTTGATGAAGAAAACTAATACATCTATTGATGATAAAATCGGTAGGTGTATTTTTTATGCCCAAAATTAAATTTACAGGAGGATTTTTACTATGAAATTTTACAAGCATCTAACCATTATCGGTGTTGACCACGGTTATGGCAACATTAAAACAGCAAGCAACATTTTCAAAAGCGGTGTCCTCAAATGCTCAGACAGACCGTATTTTGACAAGAATCTGCTTACCTACAAGGGTGAGTATTACTTAATCGGCGAAGGACACAAGGAGTTTATCGCAGATAAATATACTGACCTTGACTATTATGTATTGACACTTGCAGCTATTGCAACGGAACTAAGTCAGCGAGGAACTACACAAGCGGTAGTTCATATAGCCGCAGGCTTACCGCTTACTTGGATAGGTCAGCAGATGGAAAGTTTCAGAGAGTATCTGCTACAAAACAAAACTGCTGATTTTAATTTCAAAGGCACAGACTACCACATCACAATTTCAGGAGCCGGTATTTTTCCGCAAGGCTATTCTGCTATTGCAAGCCGTGTTTCTGAATTTACGGGAATGAATATGCTTGCCGACATCGGCAACGGCACTATGAACATTATGAGCATCAACAACGGCAATCCCGATATTCAAAACTGCTTTACAGAAAAGTTCGGTACGCATCAATGCACACTACGAATTAAGGAATTTATGATGCAGAAGCACCACGCCAATATTGACGAAAGCATCATTACAGATTTCCTATGCAGCGGAACTGCAGATGTTTCGGAAGACTACCTTGTAACTATGAGAGATACCGCAAAGGAATATGTATCCGAAATTTTCCGCAGACTTCGGGAGCATAACTATAACCCAAATCTTATGAAGCTACATATTGTAGGCGGTGGCGGTTGTCTTATCAAAAACTTTGCCGAGTATGACGAAAGCCGTGTATATATCAATGATGATATTTGTGCAACAGCAAAAGGTTATGAATACTTGGCGGAGCTTATATTAAAGAATCGAGGTGAT
>JAFTUP010000019.1 GCA_017466205.1 Clostridia bacterium | reverse complement strand
TGACGGATTTCCGTAGATTTCCTCAAAACAAGGCATCATTGCATTAAGAGCAACTTTTGAAATTTTTGTTGTTGCAGCATTATCTGCATAAACTTTCATATATACATCTCTTTTCATTAAAATCAATTAAAAATTTATTTCACAGTAAATTACTATGAATTCATTTATATGATACTACTACTGTATATTTTTGTCAATTATGACATTGTACAAATAGCACTATTTTGCGAAGAATTTTTCGGCAATTCTCACAGATGACATAGCATCCTTACCGTAATAATCTGCACCAATCATCTCTGCATATTCCTCAGTAAGCACAGCACCACCAACCATTACAGCAACTTTATCAGTCTGTTCGTGTAAAAGCTTTATTGTTTCTGCCATACTTGGAACTGTTGTAGTCATAAGTGCTGAAAGTCCCACAAGCTTTGCATTGTGATTTTTCACTGCATCAACGATTGCCTGCGGTGTAACGTCTTTACCTAAATCAATCACATCATATCCGTAATTTTCAAGGAGAACTTTTACAATATTTTTACCTATATCGTGAATATCACCTTTAACGGTTGCAATTATAATTTCACCTTTTTTAGCACTATCTGAACCACTTTTTGCAAGATGTCTTTTAATAATTTCAAAGCTTATTCCTGCAGTTTCCGCACTCATCAAAAGTCCCGGCAAAAATACTTTATTGTTTTCAAAATCATTACCCACTTTATCAAGAGCAGGAATTAAAATTCCGTCAATAATCTCAAGTGGTGTTTTGGTTTTAAGTTCTTTTTCAGTTTCTTGTTTTGCTTGTTCTTTCAAGCCTTTAATGACAGCAGTTTTTAAATCTACACTATCACCTTTGGTTTCAGTTTTTGTTTCGGTAACATTTGCAATATAGTTTTCAAAATTGTTATCAAGACCTGACAAAGCACAGTATGAATAATACGAATTCATCATCATTTCACTTTTTGGATTGATAATACCTGCACTTAAACCTTTATTTAATGCAAGAGTGAAGAATGATGAATTGAGTAATTCACGGTTCGGAAGTCCGAAAGACACATTTGAAACACCTAAAACTGTATGAACACCTAAATCATTTTTAAGTCTTCTGATACATTCAAGTGTGATTTTTGCATTCTCCTTATTTGTACTGACTGTCATACAAAGAGGGTCAAACACAAGGTCGTTCTTCCCTATTCCGTATTCTTTTGCTTTATTTATGATTTTTTCAGCAATTGCTATTCTGCCCTCAACTGTTTCAGGAATTCCGTTTTCGTCAAGAGTAAGGCAAACAACCACACCACCGTATTTTTTCACAAGTGGGAACACAGAATTCATTGACTCTTCTTTGCCATTGACAGAGTTAATCATAGCTTTTCCGTTATAAATGCGAAGTGCCTTTTCCATAGCGACAGTATCGGAAGTGTCAATCTGTAAAGGTAAATCAAGAATGCTCTGAAGCCCTTTAACTGAATTCACCATCATTTCAGGTTCATTGATTTCAGGAAGTCCCACATTCACATCAAGGATATGCGCACCTGCATCTGTCTGACTTACACCTTCGCGATAGATATAATCCATATCATTATTGCGAAGTGCTTCTTTAAGCAGTTTTTTGCCTGTTGGATTTATTCTTTCACCGATAATTACGGGAGTTTTATCAAAAATTACTGTTTTTGAATATGAAGAAACAGCAGTATAGTTTTTCCCGGTTATTTCTGTTATATGTTCATTTTTACAAAGGTCAATCATAGCCTTGATATGTTCAGGAGTTGTACCACAACAACCACCCAAGGCACAAGCACCGTTTTTGAGAATCAGGAGCTGTTTTTCAGCGAATTCTTCAGGAGTTACATTGTATGTGGTCTTACCATTTACGCTGACAGGAAGTCCTGCATTTGGCTGAATGAAAATAGGTGTGCTTGAATATTCTTTCATTTCCTTAAGTAATTCAAGCATCTGGTCAGGGCCAAGTCCGCAGTTCATACCGATACCGTCAACACCTAAGCCCTCAAGAGTTACAACTGCAGTTCTTATGTCTGCACCCGTTAAGAGTATGCCTTTTTCGTCGAAAATCATTGAAACAATCACAGGAAGATTTGTGTTTTCTTTTGCTGCAAGAACTGCTGCTTTAATCTCATACAAATCACCCATTGTTTCGATTAAAATAAGGTCTGCACCTGCATTTTCGCCTGTAATTACCTGTTCTTTGAAAAGGTGGTATGCTTCTTCAAACGGTAAATCACCACAAGGCTCTAAAAGTCTGCCGAGCGGACCTATATCGAGGGCTACAAACACTTCTCTGTCACAGTTTTCTGTTGATTTTTTAGCAAGATTCACACCTGCCGTGACAATTTCTGCCACGTTATTGAATTTAAGTGAATTAGCACCGAAGGTGTTTGTTGTAATTACAGTACATCCTGCCTGGAGGTACTCCTTATGAATTTTCAAAAGGACTTCAGGATGAGTTATATTCATATTTTCAGGTAGTTCACCTGTTTTTAAACCGTTTTTCTGGAGCATTGTTCCCATTGCACCATCAAAAAACAGTATTTCTTTACCAAATTTTTCTTTAAAATTCATATTATCATTCCTTAATTACGCCGATAAATGCTGTAACTGTTTTGGTTGGAGTCATCATAAATCCGTCAGAAAGTGATATTCCCAACTGTTTATTCATTGGCAAAAGTTTAAAGAAATCTGCCTGTGCTGATATGTGGAAATCACCGTATCCCGGGCTGAAACGAGGTCTGTGTTCACCTTTTATTTGCGTTTCAAGTTCTTCACAAGCAATATCACATAAGTTTTCAACCATTGAACCCGCCACAGCCTGTGCTACTGCTGTCATAGCAATATCAGTAACGGAATATTTATGGATAAGAGTATCTGCACCCTGCCCCAATGTTGCACCAAAAAGGATTATTGATGATGAATTTCGCAAGTGACTTAACATTTTTTGGCTTTTAAATTCAATTCCGTCAACAATAATTCCGTCTTCTGTTTTTGTAAAATCATATTCTTTATAGATGTATTTAGGGCTGATTACTTTGCACAATTCTTCATAAGCTTCTTCTACTAATTCGCAGATTTCGGGAGTGGGCATAGCACCCTGTTTATATCCCATATATCGTGCAGTTTCACGCAAATCGTATTTTAACAACATCCGCAATTACCCTTTTCTTTCTGCTTATCAACCAAATACTGAAGTGTAATTGAGTCAACAACCTTATTAACTGCATCAAGGACACATTGCCAGATTTCAAGTGTTACGCAATCCATACAGTTTTCGCAAGGATTATCGTCAGTTTCAAGACAATAAACAGGTGCTAAACTACCTTCTGTAACACGAAGAATTTCACCAACTGTATATTCAATTGGCTCACGAGTTAATCTATAACCACCCTGAGCACCACGAATACTTTCAACAAGGTTTTCCTTTGCCAAAAGTTTGATAATCTGTTCAAGGTATTTTTCGCTTATATTCTGTCTTTGTGAAACAGTTTTTATTGAGATATATCCGTCTTCTCTGTGTATTGCCAAATCGGTCATAAGACGAAGTGCATATCTGCCTTTTGTTGAGATTTTCATATTATCATAACCTTTTAAAGTATTATTATTTTTGCCTTATACAATAATATAATACAATTTTAGTAGGAATTCAATAGTTAATTCACACAAATTTAGTAGGAATTCAAGATTCAAATGCAAAATAAAACGACAAATCGGAGGTTATAGGGATGTTTATGTAATTCATTGGTGTCAGTGTAGGGCGGGGGCTTGCCCC
>JAFTUP010000192.1 GCA_017466205.1 Clostridia bacterium | reverse complement strand
TGCTCTCACATCAAAGAAACTTATTAACCTTGGTACAATAGTAAATATGGTTGGCGTTGGTTATGTGTGCGAATTTTTTACAAAGATTTATGAACAGTTCTTACCAACAGAAATTTCATTCCCTGCCAAGCTCATATTTATGGCATTAGGCGTTTTCCTTTTAAGCCTTTCAGCATCACTCTATTTTAATTGTAATCTTGGTGTTTCACCTTACGATGCTTTAGGTTTTGTTATGGAAGATAAAATTAAAATCAAGTATAAGTGGTGCAGAGTAACAACAGACCTTATCTGTACGGCGATTGCATTTGCATTTAACGGACCAATCGGTATCGGTACAGTTGTTACAGCATTCTTTATGGGGCCTGTAATTGCATTCTGTGACACAAGAATTTCAGAAAAGGTTCTCAATGCAAAGTACAAATTCATCAGACACTTTATAGTTATCAGATACTATGATTTAAGCTATATTCAGGGTGTAAGCAGAGTAGCATAAGGAAGCTTAAAACAACAAAAAATCCCTCGGAGGTTTATTTCCGAGGGATTTTTATGTAATTAATTAAATTATTTGCCTGCCTGTTTTGAATACTTGAGTCTGTAAACAAGGTTCATAAGTCTTGTTTCAATAGGGTTGATTGGTTCAACCTTTTCAAACATGTGAGCACTTACCTGAATTTTAGCACCCTTATTTGTGATAAATTCAATAGCACCTGCATCGTATTCGCTACCTGCAACGCAGAGAGCACCGTTGTTCTCAAGGAGAACTGCATTTCTGCCCTTAAGCTTCTTAACAACCTTTTTAGCAGTTGCAAGTGTATTGTTAGGGTCGTACTTAGCACTCTTAACACTAACACCGACAATCTGTGCGAAGTCGTCAATAAGCGGACGCATTTTCTTACCCATCTTTGAACAAGCAACGGTATATGGGTCTTTTGTGTGATAGATGAAGTTTACATCATCACGCTTTTTGTATATTGCACGGTGAAGCTCAATTGAACTGTTGTTTGCATCACCTGCGATAACATCACCTGAATCAATGTCAATTCTTGTGATTGTTCCGTCACCGTCAATAACTGAAATATTGAATACAGGACCGTCACGGTTACTCTTGCAAGGCTCGAATTCAGGAGCAGTTGAAGGCTTCTTAACAAACTTTGCAACAACATAATCGTTAATTGCTGTAAGATTTTCAGCTACTGTACCTGTAAGTGAAGTGTATTTATCCAATACATACTGTTCGCAGATATCTTCAACCTTCTGTGCAACATTGAAAGCATCGTCATAGTCAACACCCATGCAAACTGCACCGTGGTGAGCCATAACAGCAGCCTTTGCATCAGAACGAGTAATTGCATCAATAACGCCCTTACGAAGCTTCTTTGTACCGGGAAGACCGTAAGATGCAATAGGAAGGTTAGTACCAACAACCTGAGCATTTTCACCCTCAATGTTATTAATGTCCATACCAAGTGCTGAAACGATTGAAGCGTTTACCTGATGTGTATGAATTACAAAATTAACTTCAGGACGAAGCTTGTAGCAAGCTGCGTGAATACCTTTTTCACTTGATGGCTTGATTTCACCTTCGTATTCAAGGTCCTCGATATTTACAAGAACAATTTCTTCAGGAGTGAGAGTCTCATAAGCACGACCACTTGGTGTGATTACGAACTGTGTTTCACTGATTCTGCAGGAAATGTTACCCCAAGTACGAGCAATAAGACCGGCTGCGATAAGCTCTTTACCTGCTCTTATAACAGTTTCTTTTGCCTGCATAATATCCATATTTTTCACCTCTTTTGTTAATTCTCAGCGGCTATTTTTCCGTCATAACTCGTCCAAAATACTCGTTAATACACAAAGTATTGCCTGCGTTTTTTGACGGTTCTGACGAAAAAACTATCTCGCTGATAATTGTAAACCTTATTTGGTTAATGAGTAAAATTAGGTGGATGAAGATGAATTCATCCACCCGAAAAAATCAATGATTATTTGTTTGAAGGCTTAACTGCAACGTTTGCAAATACCTTATCGAAGCACTGAAGTGCCTGGTCAATCATCTTAGGTGTGTATGCAGCTGATGTGTAGAGACGGCTACCAGCAAGAGTAACAAGTCCTTCTGCCATGTAAGCAGCGCCCATGTACTGCATTTCCTTCTTTCTTTCGCTTGTAGCTGAAAGAACACCAGGAATCTTCCAAGGCTTGCACCAGTCGATTGAATAGTGCATTGTACCAACTGTTTCAAGGTGGCAAACTGAACCTTCGTTCCAGCATACGAATGGAAGACCGTGCTTAGCAACGAGTTCCTGAAGACCCTGAGTAAGTCTGTCACCCATTTCGCCAGCCTTCTGACATGCGTTCTGCTTGTCGATTTCTTCAAGAGTGAAGTAACCTGCACAGCATGAAAGTGGGTTAGCTGTCATTGTACCACCTGTGAATGCCTTCTTAACCTTCATACCTGAATCGTCAAGACCTGCACCAAGATGCTTCATATACTGCTTCTTACCGCCGACACCACCGGCACCCGGATATCCACCAGCGATAACTTTACCGAAGATTGTAAGGTCAGGAGAAACACCAAAGTAACCCTGAGCACCTGACATACCGATACGGAAACCTGTAACAACTTCATCGAATACAAGAAGTGCACCGTACTTACGGCAAAGTCTTTCAACGCCCTTGTTGAAGTCGTAATCAAGTGGGGTTGTACCACTTTCAGGACCGATTGGTTCAATAAATACAGCAGCAGTACCACCGCTGAACTGGTTAAGCCAAAGCTTTCTTTCAAGGTCTTCAAGGTCACCGGGGAAGAATTCCTGAGTATGCTTGAAGAGATAAAGCGGAACACCACTTGCCTGTGTGAACTTTGAACCGGGAACACGGATACCATAACCGAGCTGGTCTGACCAACCGTGGTAAGCACCACCCATTTTAAGGATGTTCTTCTTACCTGTTGCAAGACGAGCAACACGAACAGCTGTCATACAAGCTTCTGTACCTGAACCCTGCATACGGAACATATCAACTGATTCAACTGAGTCAGAGATTTTCTTTGCAAGTTTGTATTCAAATTCGTGGAAAAGACCTGTTGAAGGACCACATGTGTTAAGAAGGTCGATAACCTGGTCACGAACTACCTTAGGGTTTGAACCGAGAACTGTAGGTCCGCCTGCCTGAAGGAAGTCGAAGTACTTATTTCCGTCAACGTCATAAAGATAAGCACCTTCAGCCTTTGTGAAAACAAGTGGGAATGGATAGTTGAAAGCAAGGTTATGCTGAACACCACCGGGGATGATAGTCTTTGCTTCAGCAATCATTTCCTTTGATTTAGCACATTTTTTCTCATAATACTCTTCTTCATAAGTCTTGAGAACATCAGGCTTGATTGAATAAATCGGTTTGCTGATAAGTTCGTCAAGCTGTCTGTTAATCTGAGCAGCATCATGGTAATGTGCAATTGCGAATCTTGTGTCTGCCATAATTTTTCTCCTCCATTTATTAGAAGTATTTTTATCTGTTGCTACAACAGATATTAGTTCACATACCATTATAGCACTAATTTTTGCTCTGTCAACAATTTTTGGAAAATTATATTTCGTTGATTAGTTAAAAAACATCTACAAGTCAATAAATAACTAAATCATAGTTAAAAAATATCTAAAGTGCAGTTTCAGAAATAAAAAATATCGCCGTTTATTGTCCATAATAGACAACAAAAACGACGATTATATATTGAAAACATAGATTTTTAAAGGTTTAAAACGATTTAGATAAATTTTGACTAAGGTTTATTTAAACAGATTTTTTACTAAACATCCTGCATCCTTGTTGTTGAATTCAGTAGGTGAGTTCTTAAAGTTTTTAAGAGTTTCCCATCGTGCAACATATTCATTTATCCTTTCGTCAGGAATGGATAATTGCAAATCGCATAAATCATAAATTAGTTTTTCTGCTGAATTTTTATCACTGTTCATAGCATTCAAAACATCATTGAAAAGGGATGGATTTGCCTTTTCAGCCTCAGTCAGAAATTGCGGAATAAAAACTGCACATGCAATTCCATGAGGTACATTGTAATCTTCTGTTAAAGCATATCCCATTCCGTGAGGAAAACCTGTACCACCCTTGTTAAGTGCAAAACCTGCATAAAGTGATGCGAAATAGAGAGTATCTCGTTCCTGCTCAGTTGGCAATTCTTTTGTATTATTAAGCTTTTCAAGGATTGGATAAATCATTTTAATTGAAATGAGGGCAAATTGTTGGGTGAGAAAATCTGCTCGTTTTGAAAACATAGACTCAATAGCGTGAGCAAGAGCATCAAGTACAGTTGAAACAGTAGTTCTGAAAGGAACGGAATATGTGTATTTAGCATCAGCAATAGCATACTTTGCGTAATAATTCTTACCGCTTATACTCTGTTTTCTGCCATTCTCACGAGTTAGAACTGAAACACCTGAAACCTCACTGCCTGTACCTGAAGTTGTGCCGATAACAACGAGAGGTAATGGAGAATTTTCAACATTTTCAGTATAAATTCCGTCATTTATAATGTGTGCGTTTGTGGCATAAACGCACACAGCCTTTGATGCATCGAGAGGTGAGCCACCACCAATACCAACCACGAAATCAGCTTGGAAATCTCTTGCCACCTTACCTCCATCACAGCAGGTAGAAGTCAATGGATTTTCTGTAATCTTATCGAAAATTGCAAATTCAATGTTCATTTCATTGAATACGTCAATCAGATCATCAAGAGCGCCTGATTTTTTCGCAGAAGATGCTCCTGTTACAATAAGACACTTCTTGCCTAGATTCAAAAAAATATTTTTATTGTTTTGTAAAGCATTTTTGCCACCGAGAATATTCACCGGCATATAAAAACTGAAATCGTAGTTCATTAAAATCACTCCAATGAGTTTATTATACCATTATCAATAAAAAAATCAAATATTGTTTTAATAGCTCAATCAGATAAATTATAATTTGTCGAGTTCTTTTTTATGGGTGTCGATACTCGGCTCCCCTGAAAGGGGAGCTGGCGAGCGTATGCGAGACTGAGGGGTTTGTTCCCTTTATTGCTTACTAACAGAGAACTTTACAACCCCTC
>JAFTUP010000191.1 GCA_017466205.1 Clostridia bacterium | reverse complement strand
ACTCAGCCATATTAGAGTGTTATATGCCATGTCTGACTCCGAACAGACTACATAAAAGGCAACAAGGTCAAAGATTCAGACCAGATGGTTGTCCGATGTTCACCCTGACCGCATGCGATATACACGGTATCTTAATGGGATGCAGAATTCGTAAGCTTATGCCGAAAGAGTGCCTAAGATTACAGGGCTTTGCAGACGAACAGATAGACCGCATGCTTGAACTGAACTCAGACAATCAACTATATAAACAAGCAGGAAACGCCGTAACAGTTACGGTCGTACAAGCAATTGGAGAGCGAATTAAGCTCTTGGATGATCAATTATATAAAAGGAGGAACAAGATTTATGGATTACAAAGCTAATGTAACTTTAATGACAAAACCCGGAAGCTTGAAAGGCGTAGCCTCAGTTTCCATCAATGAGGAGTTCGTTGTAAAAGGACTCAGAATTTACGAGGGTGAAAATGGTCCCTTCGTATCAATGCCTTCCCGTAAGGTTGGCGAGAACTATGAGGATATTTGCTTCCCGATTACTGCAGAGGGCAGAGAAGCTCTTCACAGTGCAGTACTTGAAGCATATGAACAGAAATTGACTCAGCAGGAGGAGCAGACCAATGAAGAAGGTAAAAATGGCAAAAAATCCGGAAGTAAGAAATCTCAGAAACAGTCAGATGCACCTAAAGCAGATGAGAACGGTGAAGAGATGTCCGAGGATCAGGAAGAACAGACCGAGGCAGGGCCGGAAATGAGCATGTGAGGTGAATAGCCAATGGCGGTTCAGTTTTACAGGTACTCTTTAGAACGTGCAAGGACAGACAATGATATGGACTTGTACAATGAGAGTCAGTATGAAAACCGAAGATGCCGAGACTATATTCAGGATGAAGAAACAGGCTTCCATGCCAATGCCTACAAAGATAACTGTGTAGACAGTGATGGCAGTTACACTCGAAAACTTATCGACAAGTTCGGTTATGAGCGAGTGATGAACATGTATGCTGTCACTGTCAGAACACACGATAATGACGGAAGAATCTCCGCAGAAATTAAAGAGTGGGCTGCAAAATTCAATGCCGGGATCAAAGATGATGAGGAACTGAGAGAATGTCTCATTACTCAAATCAATCCCGGCATTGTTGATTTACTTGCAAAACATGCTCTAAGGGAGTTTAACAAACTCAACCTCTTTACAAGAGAGCATTGTGAAGAGGAAATGGGAGATTTGGAAGACAAGGTAGTGGTAGTAAGCCACAAACACCTGAAGGAAGAGTATTGGTCCCCTGAAAATCAACTCTGGATTGCTACAGGCGGTTTCGGGTGCAGTCCGACCGCTATAGGCAGAGCAGTATATGCGACCTGCCTTATAGACGATGACAGAGGCAGATGGGACAGACATCAGGTCTTAGGTGTCATAAAAGATGAATACTTGCCGGATTGGGCAAGAGAAAAGCTTGAAGAGATGCAAGCACAAGAAACATCTCAAAATAACGATATCAATTTAGGATAAATTATTAGGAGGTAAGAAAATAATGAAAACAAAGCATAATTCAAGATTTAAATCCGTAGTTTCTTTGCTTATTGTATGTATGATGATTATCGGCATGGTGCCGACAACCTTTGCTGCACAGGATAACGAATATGTTGATCCGGCAGACAGTTGGCTCACTGCAAACGGCAGAACAAACGAGCTTGACATGAACGCAACAACCACATATGAAACACAGCATTGTTACGAATGCGGAAAAGATACAACCGTATTAACATACCGTGTTCCTGAATACACCCGTAGCGGTGAAACAGCAGCAAACAGAGGTGTAAAATACTCAGACGGTGCAAATGCAGACGGTGATGAGTATTATAACCTTGACGATGGCACTCCGGGTGTGGATGCAAAGTATACTGGTTATCACTGGACAAAGTCAGTCTGCAATGCGTGTGGAACACTTAATCCATCGGATTGGAATGCACACTGCTATAACAGAAATGTATATGGTTTGAATCCGTGTGATCACAACTTCTTTGTGGATTTCGATAATACGGAATATATGCAGTACAACAGCACACAGCATTATGTGTATCTTAAGGAAGGCGAATACTGTGCATTCTGTAAAGGCACATATGCACAGGCTGTACTTGGCAGAGAAGCACATGACTTCACTCAGTTAGTAGATGCACAGCTTGCTAATAACCGTTTCTATGTTGCAGAAACCTGTGTAGACTGCGGTTATGAAACAAGCGAATATGTAACTGCAAAGGCTGTTGTTTCTTCGTACTACGGAACAGAGGACGGCGAATCTCATACACTTACTGTAAATTACTGTTCTGACAGCGGTGT
>JAFTUP010000190.1 GCA_017466205.1 Clostridia bacterium | reverse complement strand
GCTTTATAAACGAGATTATCACTAATCTGCACACGGTGGAAAAGCTCATAATAGCCCTTGATACCGATAAGCATCTGATATGTGTCCTCAATTGACGGTTCTTCTACCTTAACGGGCTGGAAACGACGTTCAAGAGCAGCATCTTTTTCAATATGCTTACGATATTCATTAAATGTTGTAGCACCAATCACCTGAATTTCACCACGAGAAAGTGCAGGTTTCAGGATATTGGCTGCATTCATTGAGCCTTCAGCATCACCTGTACCAACGAGATTATGAACCTCGTCAATGAAGAGAATGATATTACCCTCACCCTTCACCTCTTCAACAAGTCCCTTGATTCTGCTTTCAAACTGACCGCGGAACTGTGTTCCTGCTACGAGAGCAGTAAGGTCAAGAAGATGAATTTCCTTATCAACGAGCTTTGCAGGAACATTACCCTCTGCAATTCTCTGTGCAAGTCCCTCTGCAATAGCTGTTTTACCAACACCAGGTTCACCGATAAGACAAGGATTGTTCTTTGTTCTACGACACAGAATCTGTATTGCTCTTGCAATTTCAGTATCTCTGCCGATAATTCGGTCAAGCTTACCCTCTCTTGCACGTGCAGTCAGATCAGTACAATAAAGAGAGAGCATTTTTCTCTTATCGTTCTTTGTCCCCTGCTTTTTCTTGCCCTTTGGTCCTGTTTTCTTATCACCGTTAAGGTCTTTGATATTTTCTTCGGGAACATCCATCGGCATCATCCCCATATTCTGCATAAACGGAAAAGTTGATGCACCGCCTAACTGAAAGTCATCACCCATACTTTCCATCATCTGTTCCATCTGCTCGTTCATATCATCAAGCTGATCCTCTGTAATGCCCATATTGTCCATAATCTGCTTAATCGGACCGACATTCATTTCCATAGCACACTTGATGCACAAGCCCTCATTTGTTGTTTTATCGCCCTCCATCTTTGTAATAAAGATTACGGCGGGTCTTTGTTTGCATTTACTGCAAATCATATTTTTGTTCATTGCGTGTCCTCTTTACTTGTTTTTCTTTGAATTTTCTTTCATCTGTTTAAATGCATTTGGTAAATAACTGAAGAATGCAATAAATGTTAATACAACAGCTATTATAACAAGCACAAACATCATTGATTCAGGAATTGTATATTGCGGATAATATGTACTGATTGCACCGATTTCAGGACCGAAGCCGATAATAACAACCATTACTGCATAAAATACAAATGTTGCAAGCTTGCCCCAGATTTCTGCAGCAACAGGACGAGTTCCCAGTGCGATAAGTACAATACTTCCTAATATCATAATAATATCCTTTGCAATAAAGAGTAAGAATACCCATGCAAATGCCTGCATTGACTCACTCTGTGCCTCTTTGAATTTAAGGAAAAGCACAATTGCAAGAGCAAAGATTGTAAGCTTATCGGCAACAGGGTCCAGAAGCTTTCCCAACGCTGAAACCTGATTGAATTTTCTTGCAATTTTACCGTCAACCGCATCAGATAAGCCTGAAATAAATATTGCAAATACTGACCACCAGATATAGCCTTTGTAATAAAGAACTGCTATTACAGGAATCAACATAATTCTGATAACTGAAATCAAGTTAGGAACAGTAAGACATCCGTCAAAGATTTCTGTTAAATTTTGCTTTAAGCTCTTTTTTTCTTCATTCATAATTATTCTCTCCTTAATTATAAAACAATTTCTGTTAATGATTTAATAAACGGATTTATATTATCTGAAAGTCCCACAACAAAGGAACTGTTTACAGCCTGACCGAGCTCGTCATTGTTACCTGAGAATACGAGCTTAAGAACTGTAGAAATTAGGATTATCACCATAACTCCCTTGCATCCGCCAAGGACACCTCCAAGCACCTTATTCACAGTACCTATAAGCGGTAATTTGAAGAGCTTTGAGAGTAATCCTGCTACAAATTTCAATGCAAAGATGAGAACTATTGAAAGGATTAAGAATAATACCGCTGTCAATGCAGCAACTACAATAGGCTGAGCCACCTTCTGTACAAGCTCTGTTGCAATATTTTCTGCCGAAATACTTTCTGAGGTGATTTTAGCCTTAATCTCATCAATTTCAATGCCTGATGATGAAGCAAATGACACCATAAAATCAGGAATTGCTTCAAGAATTGTTTCAGCCTGAGCTGTTGAAGAAGAAATGTTAAGGGTTTCGTCAAGCTGTGCTTCAACAGTTTTTATAAGACTTTTTTCAACAACGCTGTCATAAGCTGATTGTGCCACAACAGGACTGAGCTGATAGGACAGTACAAGTGCGAGAATTACAGCTACGAGCTCTAAAAGAGATTGCATAAAGCCTTTTTTTGCTGCAGTAAAAACAAAGGCTGCAAAAACTGTCAATAAAATTACATCTAAAATAATACTCATTCTGTCACCTCATTATTATTTTTCACAGACGAAAACTGTTCGATTTTATCTGCTGAATAAACATAAGTATTTCTGCCTGAAATCAAAATCTTTTCAGAGTCGGTATTAACACTTGCCTCACCGCAAAGCTTACCTTTTTTATTATAAATCTGAATATTTTCATCAGTCAGGACCCCTGTGTATTTGCCGTCAGTTGAAACCGATTTCACAAGTCCGTCAATCTCCTGAGTGAAAAGCTCTGAACCCGATTTATCATAAACCTTGATAATTTTCTGAGTTGTACTTGAATATTTTGAAAGCACAACAACTGCTGTATTATTATCGGATATATAAAGCTTATATGGTGTATTCACAGAAACATCAATATTTTCCTTAACCTTATCGCCCTTAATAACCTGGCAAATATTATTACCAAAGACAAAAAGTGTTTCATTTGACAGGAACTGAACCGAAGAAACTGCACTATCCATATATTCAAAGGATGCTTCAGGCTCTGTATCGTTTTTATTGAAGATATAAACCTTTGAGTAAACTGAACCGTTATCTACACCAAGGACTGTTACTGCAAATAATCTGCCATTGTCAGAAACATCACAGGAAATAATGTTTTCTTTAGCACATTTCCAGACAAAAATTTCTTCTTCCTTTGTGTTATAAACTGTCAGCATGCTTTGAGCGTCCTTAGCTCTTGATGCAATCGCAACAGTACCGTCCTTACCCATAGCACCTGTCAGAATCATATATGGGAGCTCTTTTTCATAGAGAACTCTTGTTTTTGACTGAACTCTGAAAGTTTTTGCACCAACATCATATATGAGGGCTCTGCCGCTGTTACTACTCATTACCGGATGGTCGTATGTATGAGAAATATTTGAAAGCTCTTTAGCAGTAGAGTCAAGCACTTTAACAGTGTCATCATAAACGAGAATGAGGTCAGAGTTTGTAACACCTGCATCGGTAATTTCAATACCGTTCATTCTGTACGGATACCCGTCACCTGAACCAAATCCCGCCACAGCGGTACGGATATTATCACTTATTGTTGAAAAAGTAACTCCGCCAAACTGACCTGCAGCTAAAGCAACAAGCAACAGTACGACAAATATGATTGCAATAAGCTTTAAGGTTTTTGCGTTCTTACTGCTTATTGTTATTGATTTTTTTCGACTTTTTGTCTGTTTTTTCACTTGTCTTTTTCGTCTTTCATCCACCACATTCACCACCTGATTTTAATTATAAAAAACCTTATTAAGATACAATCCGCAGCTCTCAACAGTAACTCCTGCTTTTTCACGGTCAAGACTGTTGAGTATTTCAGGGATTGTCCCCTGCCTTATTTTTCCACGCTGAATATCAAGGAGCGTTCCCACAATAATTCGTACCATATTATAAAGAAAACCGTTACCGCTGACGCGAAATTCAACCATGTCACCATTTCGCGTAACAGAGCAATCATAAATTTCACGGACTTTATCCTGAACTTCACTTCCTGCACTGCAGAATGAAGAAAAATCGTGAGTACCCACAAAGGCTTTGGCTTCATTATTCAGCATTTCACAATCAATTTCATAAGGATAAAACAATGCTTTATTCTCATAAAAAGGATTTCTGTATTTGCCGTTATATATTAAATAGACATATTCCTTGCCCTTACAATCATATCTTGCGTGAAAGTCGAAATCCACTTCCCTACATTCATATACTGAAATTTCAGGAGGAAGATAGAAATTTAAAGCATCAGGAATTTTTTCAGCCGACACTTTGCATTCGGTTCTCACATTACAACAGAACATATTGGCGTGAACACCTGCATCCGTACGACTGCAGCCTATTATATTTTCGTCATTTCCGCTTATATGTTTAAAAGCGTTACATAATTCCTCTTGAACAGTAACTGCATTTGGTTGAAGCTGCCAACCGTGAAAAGCAGTACCGTTATATCGCAAGGTTAAAAGTAAATTCCGCATTATATTCACCACAGAAAATATTAAGCACGACAACTCCTGCGATTAAAAATGCCATTACTAAAAGTGACATATAATCTCTTTTGGAGAATTTAAGTGCATTCATTGTAGTTTTTCCTTGCCCACCGTTATAGCAACGACAGGTCATTGCGTTTGCAAGCTCATAAGCTCGTCTTATTGAGTTAAACAGTAACGGAATGAACAGTGGAATGAGTGCTTTTGCTCTTTTCATAATATTGCCCTGGTCAAAAGCAGCACCACGGCTTTTTTGTGCACTCATAATCTTATCAACCTCTTCAATAAGAGTCGGAATAAACCTGAGTGCAATAGTCATTATCATTGTCACCGTATGAAAATCAATGCCGATTTTCTTGAATGGTGCAAACATTCTGTCAAGTCCGTTTGTGAGTGATGTTGGAGATGTTGTATATGTGAGCATTGTGCTCATTACAATGAGAAGTGATATACGAATTGCCATAAATACAGCTGTAAGAATACCACCACTTGTTATTCGGATTTTCCACAAATCAATTAAGGTAATTCCTGTTTTAACATAAGCAATCTGCAACACGGATGTGATAACGACAACCAATAAAATCGGTCTTAATCCTTTAACAACTGTTTTAACGGGAATTTTTGAAAGTCCGATTACAACTGCTGACAACAACAAATTAAAGAAAAGTGAAATAAAATTATTTGATACAAATACCATTATTATGAAAACAACGGTGAATAGAAGCTTTGTTCGAGGGTCAAGACGATGAATTACCGAATTGAACGGGACATACTGACCGATTGTAATATCTTTAATCACGCGTCACACTCCCCTCAAAAAGCTTTTTGAGTTCAAGGTAACCCTGCTCAACCGTATAAATCTTTTCGCTTACAGGATAGCCTTTTTCACGAAGCTTTATGAAAATTTCAGTTATTTGCGGCACAGAAAGTCCGATTTCACGAAGTCGTGATGCTCTTTCAAATACCTCATCAACAGTACCTGACATTTCCACCTTTGAGCTGTTCATTACAATGACTTTTGTAGCAAATCTTGCCACATCATCCATACTGTGAGATACGATTATGACAGTTTTTCCTGTCTGCTCACGATAATTCTTAATCAGGTTAAGAATTTGCTCTCTACCCATTGGGTCAAGACCACTTGTAGGCTCGTCGAGAATGAGAATTTCAGGCTCCATTGAGATTACACCTGCAATAGCTACTCGTCTTTTTTCGCCACCTGATAAATCAAACGGTGATTTTAAAAGCATTTCGTCAGGAATACCAACATATTTTGCAGCGTTTCTAACTCTCTCATCAATTTCTGTCTTTGAAAGTCCCATATTAGTAGGACCAAAAGCAATATCCTTATATACAGTTTCCTCAAAAAGCTGATATTCAGGATACTGAAAACAAAGACCAACACGAAAACGAGCATCGTATAAAGCAGATTTTGAATCGTGGATATTTTTACCGTCAAGGAAAATCTTTCCGTAAGTTGGCTTTAAAAGTCCGTTAAGATGCTGAACAAGAGTACTTTTACCTGAACCCGTGTGGCCGATAATTGCAACAAATTCGCCTTTATCCAAATCTATATTTACATTGTCAAGTGCGGTGATTTTAAAAGGAGTGCCCTCACCGTAGGTAAATGTTAAATTTTCTGTTTTAAGGTGGGACATTTTTTACTGACCTTTCAATAAATCATCTATATTTTCTACTAATTCGTCAATGCTGAGCAAATCATTTTTAAGGTTAATTCCGTCTTTTTTAAGCATTTTTGCAAGCTGACAAGTCTGCGGTACATCGAGACCGATACTACGGATTTTTTCTGTATCAGCAAAGACTTCCTTTGGTGATCCGTCCATTAAAAGACGACTGTCATCCATTACAACAATTCTGTCGGCTTCACAAGCTTCTTCCAT
>JAFTUP010000189.1 GCA_017466205.1 Clostridia bacterium | reverse complement strand
ACTATTACTCAAGAGGATGTTGACTATGTTGTTAACCTCTTAAACAACCGACCACGAAAATGTCTTGGCTGGCGTACTCCTGCTGAAGTTTTTTATGGAAAAAGTGTTGCACTTACTTGACAATCCGCCGGGGACCACCATAGATGGTGGAGGGATTCTTCCACGCCTGCATAATGAATTTGAAAAAATCCAGATCACGGAGTAAAAGCGAGAACTCATGGCAATGCCAAATCATGCAAAACAAATCATCAATAGAAATGAATTGCAATAAATTGCATGAAATGATTTCATCATGAATTGTGATAAATCACATGATTTGTACCTGTCGGTGCATTATATTTGACAAAAGTTTTAAAGTGTACAGATATATTTATTCTGAATGATAGAAAAGGTGAGAACAACAAGAATATATAAAAAAAGAAGTATCACAATAGATACCTCTAATTATCGTCTTCTTTCAGGTTTTCAAGAGCAACCCTTACAGCTTCGATTACAAATGCGGTAAAAGTACAGTTTTTACCTGAGATAGCATTTTCTATTTCTTCAATAATGTTATTTGGAAATCGTACACATTTATTTGTTGTCGGCGGAACCGAAGGAATTTTAAATTTTTTCATGCATAATCACCTCTGCAATATAATTCTATATAAAAAAGAGATTGCAGTATGCATAACAAATGCATTGCAAAAATGTACCTTGTGTGGTAAAATATTTAAAAAAATTGAGTTGGTGATATGATGAATATTCCTACAATGCTGAAGCAATTACATGATATGCTTTTTATCTCTTTGAAAAGAATGAATATGCTGAAGTATTCTTTTGGACATAAAATGGCAGATACAAAAGAAAAGGTGTTGACTTCGGAGCAAAAGAAAGAGATTAAAAAGTTTTATTCCAAATATGGAAAAGTTTCATATGTATTCCATAATTTTTATACAGAAAAGACAGGTGTGTTTTCTGAAAAATATGTTCCGGATAATATGTATTACAACAAGATAAATATGTTCTATTGCAATCAGTTAATTGTGAAATATCTTGATAATAAGTGCTATTATAACATTATGTTTCCGGATATATTGCAACCTGTTGTTTTAGTAACAAGAAAAGGTGATTGTTGGTTTGCAGGAAAGGAACTTGTGACTTTTGATGAAATGTTAGACATTATCTGTGAAGAAGATGCTGTCTTTATTAAAAATGCAACTAACTCATCCGGCGGCGGTGGAGTAAAGCTTGTTGAAAAAGCAGAATGCGAAGATTTTAGAAAAGCTATAACAGAGGTTGTTTCAAAGATTAACGTTGATGTTGTAATTCAACGACGTATAATACAGCATAAGGATTTTGCCAGACTTAATGAAACATCTGTGAACACAATGAGAATTCTGACTGTTTTAAGAAATGGTGAAGTTAAAGTATATTCAAGTGTCATCAGAATAGGCAAGCCAAATGCAAAAATTGACAATTATAGTAGTGGCGGTATGTCTGTTGGAATTACTGAAGATGGAAAACTGAAGGAATATGCATATTTCTTTAATGGTGATAGAATTACACAACATCCGTCATCAGATATTGAATTTAAAGGGTATCAATTACCATATTTTGACAGAGCGATAGAAATGGTGAAAAAAGCACATTTCTATGTACCTCATTTTAAAATGGTTTCGTGGGATGTAGCAATAAGAGAAGATGGTGCACCGATATTGGTGGAAGCCAATTTGTCTGACGGTCAGATTGATCTGCATCAATTGTGTAACGGTCCTTTATTTGGTGATGATACAAAAATGATTCTTGATGAGGTTTTTTCGAAATAATCTTTTAATAATGGAGGATGTGTGATATGGATATAGGTTTTTATGTGAAAAAGTATTTAAATGCTTTTGTGATTGCCGGTAGAAATTACACTATGTACAAATCTGTGCATAATCGTTTAAAAGCCAATTCAAAAACGGTTGTTTTAGATAACAAGCAAAAGAATGAAATTAACGACTTTTTTTCAAAGTACGGAAAAGTAACATGGAAGTTTCATAATTTTTACACAGAAAAAACGGGAGATTATTATGTAAACTATATTCCTGATGATATATATTTCACAAAAATTGACAAGTATTATAATGATTATCAACTGTCAAAAGTTATTGATAATAAATGTTATTATGCCGGTTTGTTTCAGGATTTCAAACAGCCTGTAAAACTTGCTGACAGAAAAGGCGATTATTGGTTTGTTGATAATCAGGTAATGCCTTTGGAACAGGTGTTGGATAAACTTTGTGAAGAATCAGCAATTTTTATTAAGGCTGCAACAACGTCCAGTGCCGGAGGTGGTGTAAGATTTATCGATAAACATTCCTGTGAAAATTACAGACAAAAGATAAAACAAACAATTGCACATATGAATGTTGATATAGTTATACAAAAACCAATAGTTCAACATAAAGATTTAAGCAAATTAAATGAATCATCAGTTAATACAATGAGATTGCTTTCTGTTTTCAGAAATGGTGAAGTTAAAATTTATTCAAGTCTGCTCAGAATAGGTAAGGCAAACTCAAAGGTGGATAATGGTGCAATCTCTGTGGGAATTACTCCTGACGGTAAGTTGAAAGAGTATGGATATTACCTTACAGGCGAAAGAGTTACAAGTCATCCCGGCAGTGGTGTTGTGCTTGAAGGTTATCAACTTCCATCTTTTGATAAGGCACAGGAATTGGTTAAGAAAGCACATCTCTGTGTACCTCATTTCAAGATGATTTCCTGGGATATAGCAATTGGTGAAGATAGTGAACCTATTTTGGTTGAGGCAAATTTGTCAGATGGCGAAGTTAGCTTCCACCAGCTTAACAACGGACCATTATTTGGTGACGATACAAAAGAGATTCTCAACGAAGTTTTTGGTAAATAAACTATAATACGACATAGGCTTTCTGTGTCGTATTTTTGTTTTGTGAATTTTAAAATAATAAAAGTTTACTCCACTTGACGAAATGTATATTTTGTTATACAATACATACTGATATTCTATTGAGTATCAAAACTATATTTTTATAAGGATGGTTTTGTTCTATGGACACAGACCCTGGGAGTATTATTGTTCAGATAGTAATCCTGTTTGCATTGATTTTAGTTAATGCATTTTTTGCAATGTCAGAAATGGCAATCGTTACCCTCAATGACAATAAAATTGATAAAATGGCTGAGCAGGGTAATAAAAAAGCAAAGCAGATTAAAAAACTTACGGAAAACACAAGCTCATTCCTGTCAACTATTCAGGTTGGCGTTACTTTGGCAGGCTTCTTGACATCTGCTACTGCATCACAGTCTTTTGCAGGAATGCTTACAGATGCACTTTCAAAAACTGCGATTGCAGATGTTATTCCAATGGGAATAATCAATGGCTTCTCAACAGTTATAATTACATTGATTATGTCATATTTCTCATTGGTTTTAGGTGAACTTGTACCAAAGAAGGTTGCTATGAGTAAGCCTGAAAAGATGGCATTTATGGCAGCACCAATTCTCGTTTTTGTTGCGAAAGTGACAAACCCTATTGTAAGATTTCTTGCATTCTCAACTAATGGTGTGTTAAGACTTATTGGTATCGACCCACATGCTGATGAAGAAGTTGTTACTGAAGAAGAAATTCGTATGATGGTTGACGTTGGTGGCGAAAAAGGTGTTATTGAGGATACTCAGATTGAGATGATTAACAACATCTTCGAGTTTGATGACATCGATGTTGCTGATATTATGACTCACCGTACAGATATGGTTTGTATTGATGATGATGAACCTTTAAGTGAAGCAGTTAAGCTTTCAATTGAAAACGGTTTTTCACGAATTCCGGTTTTCGAGGAAGACCCTGACGATATTGTTGGTATTGTTTATATCAAGGACTTTCTTAAATATGTTGGTACAAATCTTCCAAAGACAAAAACTGTCAAGGATATGATGCGACCTGCATATTACGTTCCCGAAACAAAACGCTGTGGTGAGCTTTTTACTGAAATGACAGAAAAACGGGTTCAGATGGCAGTTGTTGTTGACGAATACGGTGGTACAGCGGGTATCGTAACTCTTGAAGACTTGCTTGAATCTATCGTTGGTAATATTCAGGACGAATATGACCAGGAGGACGAGGAAATTTCAATCATCAATGATACAACCTTTGAAGTT
>JAFTUP010000188.1 GCA_017466205.1 Clostridia bacterium | reverse complement strand
TCGGTATTACACTCCCCTTTTTCAGTGCAGGCGGTTCATCTAATTTATGTATCTATTTCTCAATAGGCTTAATCTTAAGTTTCTACAGATATAACCAGCAAAGAGATATGATTCATGTAAGCCAATCAAACATTTACAATCCATTTTCGGAAATATAGATTACAACAAGAAAAATTTTATGGAGGTTCTTAATTATGCTGAATAATGAAAGATTTGAGAGAGTATATTCTCAAGGTGTACTGTGTGTAATGGAAATTTGGGTAGATAAAGAAACCGGCGTAAATTACCTCTTTCATCACGATGGACATGCTGGTGGAATGACAACATTGCTTGACAAAGACGGAAAGCCTATCGTTACTCCAAATTCAAATGATTAAATAAACAACCAACCGCTTGTTTTTTCACATTGAGGGAGGGAAAATGAAACATCCCGACAAATTATAATTTGCAATATAAAAATGATAATGGCAGAGTCGAAAGACCCTGCCATAACTTGAAATATTAAATTATTTTATCATTTCAGCGAATTGTTCTTCGTTGATTATTGTTATGCCCAAATCGGTGGCTTTCTGGAGTTTTGAGCCTGCTGCTTCACCTGCTAAAACATAAGTTGTTTTCTTTGAAACTGATGAAGATGCTTTTCCGCCGAAAGATTCGATAATCTCTTGTGCTTCTTTTCTGCCGTAAGTTGAAAGTGTACCTGTGAGAACAAAAGTCATACCTTCAAATCGATTATCCTTGATTTCTCGCTGACTTACCATATTTAGACCAAAGCCTTTCAGTTCTTCAATCATTTGCTTTGTCTGTTCAAGTGAAAAGAACTCAACTACTGAATCAGCCATAATTTCGCCAAAACCCTCGATATTCAAGATTTCTTCTTTAGTTGCTGAAATTATGTTATCAAGTGTTAAAAAGTGGTCTGACAAGAGTTTTGAAGCCTTTTGACCTATATGACGGATACCAAAGGCAAACACAAGCTTTGACAAGTCATTTTGCTTTGATTTTTCAACTGCATTTCGCATATTGTCGGCACTCTTTTTTCCCATACCCTCAAGCTGTTCAATTTTATCATAATCAATGCGATAAATATCTGCAATTTTATTTATTAAACCTTTATTTAAAAGAGTTTCAAGAACAGCATCGCCAAGTCCCTCAATATCCATAGCATCACGGGAGCAGAAATGAATTAGTACTCGCAAAAGCTGTGCAGGACAATCGGGATTATCACAACGAATTGCTGACTCCCCTGTTTCACGATGTACAGGTGAGTTGCAAGACGGACAGAAATCAGGCATTTTATATGGTGTTGAATTTTCACTATGTTCAACGACACAGAGAACTTCAGGAATAATGTCTCCTGCTTTTCTGATTTTTACTGTATCCCCTATTCTTATGCCTTTTTCGTTGATAAAGTCTTCATTATGAAGGGTTGCACGACTTACTGTTGAACCTGCAACAAGAACAGGTTCAAATACTGCAGTTGGTGTCAGCACACCGGTTCTGCCAACATTGATTTCAACATCAATAAGCTTTGTTTCCTTTTCTTCCGGTGGATATTTGTAAGCCAACGCCCATTTAGGGAACTTTGCTGTGCTGCCGATTGCTTCACGCATCCCGAAATCATCAGTTTTAATAACTGCACCGTCAATGTCAAACGGTAATGTATAACGGATTTCACCAATTCGTTCAATCTCTTTTAATGTATCATCAATATTGTCGAATTTATTATAGAATGGAATTGTTTTAAACCCTAATTCTTTTAAAAATTCAAGTGATTCATAATGTCCTGAAATGTCTGCACCCTCAACCTGTTGAATATTAAAAACATAAATATCAAGGTTTCTTTCTGCAGTAATTTTAGGATTTTTTTGTCTTATACTGCCTGCTGCTGCGTTTCTTGGATTTTTAAAAGGTTTTTCACCGTTAAGTTCTTGCTTTTCAACAATCTTTAAAAACACTTCACGAGGCATATAAACTTCGCCACGAACTTCAATAAAAGGAATATCTTTTTTTAGGTGCAAAGGAATTGATTTAACTGTACGAAGATTTGCTGTTATATCTTCGCCCTGAACACCGTCGCCACGAGTTGAGCCACGAGTAAATACACCGTTTGTGTATTCAAGTGAAACTGAAAGACCGTCAATTTTTGGTTCAACAACATATTCTGCATTTGAAAATACATCTTTTACTCTTTTGTTGAAATCACGGACTTCATCATGATTAAAAGCATCCTGCAGACTTTCCATTTTAACTGTATGAACTACTGTTTCAAAAAGTCCGTCAGCCTGACCACCGACTCTGTGAGTTGGTGAATCAGGTGCTAAAAGTTCAGGATATTCCTTTTCAATAGAGTCAAGCTCACGCATAAGCATATCGTACTCATAATCTTCGATATCGTTTTCATTTTCAACATAATAACGATAAATATGGTGATTAAGCTCTTTGCGAAGCTCAGCTGCTCTTAATTTTTTCTGTTCAAAATCGGTCATTTGTTTCACCTGTTTTTTACTATGTTTTTCTAAAATAAATCTATCTTTTTTGAGAATAATGAATAACGGTGATTATATGAAAAACATAGAAAAGTATATTTTTATATTTGTTATTGGTGGTTTGGGATACGGACTATTGGAAATAGCGTTTCGAGGCTTCACACATTGGTCAATGATAATTACAGGTGGTTCAGCACTACTTATATTATATCTTATTAACCAAGCTTTACCCAAAATACCTTTGCTCATTAAGGCCCTCATTGGTGCTTTTATTATTACAATAATAGAATTCTCTGTAGGTCTTATTGTAAACAAAGTGTTTTCATTTGGTGTATGGGACTACACAAATACTCCCGGAAATATATTAGGAATTGTTTGTCCTGTTTTTTCACTTTGTTGGTTTGCTATTTCATTTATTATGATATTTATATTCAAGTGTATTCAAAGAATAATCAGTTTACAGAAATCCTGAAAACTTTTACACCGTGGGGTTCAACAGTTGCACTAATTGTATCACTAACAATAGTTTCTGTTTTATCCCATAATTCTTTGCATACATATTTGTCTGATTTAGGTAATGTTACCTTTGTAACATTATGAATGTCACTCATACGGCAAGACATTTCTGCTTTTGTATTATTCTTGTTAAAGAAGCATACTGCCACTTCATTATTTTCAAGAGGTTTTACAAGAATGTCTTTGAGTCCAGATTTAATACGTTTACACTGTACACCAAGCTTATCCTGATTTACTGCAATAACATCTTTGTTAGTCAAAATCTGTAAAACTTTATTGTCAGAGTCAACAGTTCCATCAGGTTTAATGAAATCTCTTATATCATTACCAAGAATAAGAGGTGCTGCCATCATAGACCACAAAGTAAAATGAGATTTGTTTTCTTCATAAGTAAGCTTTCCGTTGCCAACCTCAAGCATATCAGGGTCATTGAATGCACCCGGTCTTGCATATTCATCAAGTCTTACATTAACCTCATAAATGCCAATAACAGATGTCCAATTCGGCTGAATATCAGGAGTTGTTCTCCAGACATTTCCTGCTTTTCCGCCCCATTTCCAAGGCTTATTCCATCCCCATTCACAAATTGAATAGAGAATCTTCTTTTCTTCACAGTTATTTTCTTCTGCGTATTTTTTTGTAGCTTTTACAAGCTCTTTACCCATATTTTCATACTGCATAGCAGCACTGTCCATTGGTGAACCAACAGGGTTGGTAATAGAAATTGTATTTAAACCTGCTTTAAGATTAATTTTGATTTGTCTTCTGCCTTCACGAGAAAATGCTTTCTGTTCAGCAATAAGGAAATCGTATTTATCAGTATTATTTACTGTAAGAACACAGAATTGACCTTTACAAGTATTTTTCTTCATTACAAGTGTAAATACATATTCGCCATCAAAAGGTACAACAATATTATTAAATTCAATTTTTCCAAGTCCGCTGCAAAGACCTTTTACATAACTGTTACCATCGTCTTCATTGACAACTTTTGCATCACCTGACAAAACAGCATCTTTTGCTTTAAAAATAAGTTCATTTTCCAATCCGTTGCCAACGATAGAAATGCTGTCAATATATGGTGCATCTGTAGGAATAAGAACATGATGACAATAATCATATTTAAAGTACTCTATTCCCCATTCTGCAAATGTTTCAGCATCAATTTTTTCGTTATAAAGTGATGCAGGTAAATCCTCACAAGTAAGTGTACCGTTTGACGAATATATACCAAGCTTCATTCCCATATCATTAACTTGTTCTACAAGCCACTTGATTCCATGAGGAAATGTGGATAAATCGCCTTGCATTTTACCGTTTTCATCACGCATTGATGACTGCCAACAGTCGTCAAGATTAACATAAATGTAACCAGAATCAGCAAGACCTGATTTCTTCATAGCATCGGCAATTTCAAGAATTACTTTTTCATCAATTCTCTGTCTGAAAATATTCCAGCTTGACCAACCCATTGGTGGTGTCAAAGCAGCACCATTGTTATACATTTCGTCCTTTGTGTAATGTATTTTTGTTTTTGCAAGCGCTCTTTTAATTTCACACTTTGGACAAATATCTTTCTTCTTCAAATAAAGAATACCACTGCCGATTGCAGTACCGACTGCAGCAAGACCGGATAAAACTGTTAATCCTTTTTTCATAATAATACCTCATAATACGATGATATAAAAACAGGTCAGATGGTGGTTAGCATCATCTGACCTGTAATATTTAGTGTTACGGCCTTAATGCCGAATATTATTCCTCAACAGGAGCTTCAACAGCTTCTTCAACTACAGGAGCAGCTTCTTCAACTACTTCTGCAACTTCAGCAGGAGCTTCCTCTGATACAGGTGGATCGATAAGAGCCTTGATTGAAAGACTTACTCTCTTCTTATCAAAGTCAATTTCCATAATCTTTGCCTTAACAACATCGCCTACCTTAAGAACTTCTGCAGGTGTGCCGATGTGCTTATGAGCAATCTGAGAAATATGAACAAGACCATCTACGCCAGGAATAATCTGTGCAAATGCACCGAATGATGTAAGGCTGACAACTTTACAATCAACTTCACTTTCAACAGGATAGTCACGCTTAAGAATTTCCCAAGGATTATCTTCAACCTTCTTATAACCAAGAGAAATCTTCTTGTTTTCTTTGTCAAGGTCCTTAACATATACTTCTACTGTATCGCCAACCTTAACGATTTCTGATGGGTGCTTGATTCTCTGCCATGAAAGCTCAGAGATATGTACCATACCGTCAACACCACCAAGGTCAACGAATGCACCGTAGCTTGTAAGGCTTCTTACAGTACCTGTGTAAACAGCACCTTCAGTAACATTTGCCCAGAATGCATCTTCAATTTCCTTTTTCTTAGCAGCAGCAACCTCACGGATTGAACCTACTACCTTTCTTCTCATCTTGTTAACTTCGATAATCTTGTATTCAACAGTTGTCTTGATGAGTTCTTCAAGAGAATCGTTTCTTCTCATCTTTGCAAGAGAAGCAGGAACAAAAACCTTAATAGGTCCATCCTGAACAAATACGCCCTTATTGTCACCAACGATACCGGTAACAACACCTGTATGAACTGTGTCATCAGCTTCAATATTTTCCCAGATAGCACCACGGTCATAAAGACGCTTTGAAAGCTTAATTGTGCCTTCAACATCATTTGTCTTCATAATGCGAAGCTTGATTTCGTCGCCAACCTTAAGCTCTGCTTTTGGGTCAGCTGATGGATCATCACTATATTCATCAAAAGACACATAGCCTGTATGCTTTCTGCCTGCGATTTCAACCTGAATTTCAGTTGCAGTAAAACCAACAACTGTACCAACTACATTCTGGTCAGAATTCATACTGTTGAGTGATTCCTCAAGCATCTGCTCAAAGCCAGCTGTCTCCTCCTTATTAATTGTGTTTGCGTTTTCAAAAATCTCGGACATAGTTTTTAGTACCTCCTTAATTATACTGTCGGGAGTTGATGCACCCGCAGTAACGCCTATTGATTGAACATCACAAAAGGCTATGTCCAAAAGCTCTTCTGCCGTTTCAATCAAATAAGTCGGGCAGTTAGGTTCGCAAACTGCTTTTAATTTTGCAGTGTTTGAACTTGTTCTACCGCCTATTATTATCATAGCGTCATTTTTCTTTGATAACAATAATGCTTCTGCCTGTCTTTCTTCGGTCGCACTACATATTGTATCAAATATTTTTGCATTTGTATAGTGTAATTTTATAATTTTAACACATTTTTTCCATTCTTTTGTGCTGAAAGTAGTCTGTGAAACCACGATAAACGGATTTTCAGCATTAAAACTATTATTATTTAATATATTTTCAAGTTCAGCTGAAGAATTAAAAATATAACAGTCACCATTACAGTAGCTTTTAATTCCGATAACTTCAGGATGATTTTTATCACCTGCCATTAAATCAGGAATTAACTCACTTGAGTTTTTCTCAACAATTTTATGGATTTTTTTTACAAAAGGACAGGTTGCATCTATATAATCAATTTTCAAATCATCGCAACGCTTTAATACCTCTTTTTCGACACCGTGAGTTCTGATAACAATTTTTTTGTTGTCAGAAGCTCCGTCAATATTATCAATTATATTAACACCTTTTGATGATAAGTCATTGATTACTTGCGGATTATGTATTATCGGTCCGTATGTACAGATGTTTTCACCATTTTTTACAAGGTCATAAAGCATTGTAACAGCACGATTAACTCCAAAACAAAAACCTGCTGTTCGGGCTAACGTTATTTTGACTTGCATTTCTTTCTGCACTCCCTCCAAAGAAGTACGATATTATCCATAACCATATTTGCAACTTCCTTGTTTTCTTTGTTGCCACCCTCTTCAGTAAAGTTCATATCCTCGTATTTAATTGCTTCACCAAATTTAACATAAACTTCAGAACCGAATTTACCTTTTTCAGAAATACAAATTGCAGCAGGAACTACATCACATTTCGCATTTCTTGCAATATAGCCTACACCTGATTTAGCTTTTTTAGGATAACCGTCCCTTGAACGTGTACCCTCAGGGAAAATGCAAAGAACTTTACCTTTCTTAATAAGGTCGCTCGCATAATTAATTGCCTGCATATCCCCTTTGCCGCGAACAATAGGAAAAGCATTACAGCTTTTAAGAATTGCAGCTACAATCGGATTTTTAAAAACCTCATATTTGGCAACAAAGTGAAGCAATTTATCCTTACAAGCTGTTGCAATAAAAATAGGGTCATAAATAATAGAGTGATTAGCTGCAATAATAAATCCATCATCACGTTTAATGTTCTCTTCGCCTTCAACCACTAATTTAATTCTTGTATTACAGCACAAATTGCATAATGGTCTGAACACATTAAATCCTTTACGAGTTTTGTAATCACTAAAATCAAAATATTTTTTCTCTTCCATCACATTTTCTCCTTAATTGTATTGATAATCATTTTAATAGATTCATCAAGAGTCTTGCCCGTTGTATTATGTGTAACTGAGTCCTCGGCAGGCTTTAAAGGAGCAATTTCACGATGTGAATCATTATAGTCTCTCACTTTTAAATCCTCAAGAACCTCATCATAAGATACAGTACTTCCTTTTTCCTTAAGCTCAAGATATCTTCTCATTGCTCGCTCTTCCGGGTCAGCGGTAAGGAAAATTTTAACCTTAGCATTTGGAAGAACAACTGTACCAATATCTCTGCCATCCATAATGCAGTTATTTTTTGCTGCAATATCACGCTGTAAATCAAATAAAAAAGCGCGAACTGAAGGTATTGCAGAAACATTTGAGGCTGCCATAGAGCTTTCCGGAAGCCTTATTTCAGTTGAAACATCATCACCATTAAGATATACATGCTGAACACCGTCAATAAATTTCAATTCAACATTGATTTTATCAAGAACAGCACCAACACATTCTGCATCTGTTGTTTCAATCTCGTTACGAAGACAGTAAACACCAACTGCTCTGTAAAGAGCACCGGTATCAACATAAATAAATCCAAGCTCTTTTGCAGCTGCTCGTGCAATAGTGCTTTTACCTGCACCGGCAGGTCCGTCGATTGCAACATTAATCATTTTTAATTCTCCTCTGTATTACTTGCAGAAATTCCTGCTAAATGTCCTGTTGAGAATGCTATCTGCAGATTAAAGCCACCTGTATATCCGTCACAATCAATGACCTCACCTGCAAAAAATAATCCTTTACACAATTTGCTTTCCATTGTTTTCGGATTAATTTCACTTATTTTAATTCCACCTGAGGTAACAATTGCCTCTGAAATATCATTAAATTCCGTCACAGTCAGCTTTAAAGATTTAATTGTATCTACAAGATTTTTTCTCATTTCTTTTGTAACCTGATTTATTTTTTCAGATTGTTTAATATGAGCTAATCTTAAAACAGGTGAAATTAAAGATTTTGGCAATAGCAAAGCCAATACATTTGAAATTGACTTGTTTGTGTTATCGGCAAAATCCCGAAGAATTCTTGCATCAAGCTTTTCGTGGGATAATGCAGGTTTCAAGTCGATATAAATTTCATATCGTTCCTTTTCCATATCACGCATGTGAGCACTTGCAGAAAGAATCATAGGACCCGAAACACCAAAATGTGTGAACAACATTTCACCGAAATCATCGTATATTTCTTTTTTCTTTTTTGTATCAAAAACTTTAATTGAAACATTTTTCAAAGAAAGCCCCATACATTCACTGCAAATACCTTCATAACATAAAAGTGCTGATAATGAAGGTCGAAGCTCTGTAACAGTATGTCCGACACTTTTTGCCAATTTATAACCGTCACCTGTTGAGCCGGTTTTCGGATATGAAAGCCCACCGGTTGCAACAATTACAGAGTCAGCATAATATTCATTTCCGAAGTCTGTGATAACGCCTTTGACACAGCTATCTTCTGTTATCAAGCTGACAACTCGTTCTTGTTTTCTTTTAACTCCCATATCAGTGATATAAGAATTCAAAGCATCAACAATATCTACTGCTTTATCACTTTCAGGGAAAACTCGATTACCACGTTCAACCTTTAACTTAACACCATAGTCCTCAAAGAAATACATAACATCCTGAGAATTGAATGATGAATATGCACTATATAAAAATCTGCCATTACCGGGAATATTTGAAATAAACTTCTGAACATCATCACCAATGTCATTTGTGACATTACATCTGCCCTTACCGGTTATCATAACTTTACGACCGATTTTATCGTTTCTTTCAAGCAGCAAAACCTCTGCACCGTTTTCAGCAGCTGCTCCTGCTGCCATTGTACCGGCAGCACCTGCTCCTATTACAATAACACTCTTACTCATTGTCGCCACCGTCAGACTTATCATAAACCTGATATTCATCCCAGATGCTTTCAAGCTTATTGAAATTGTTATACACTTCTTCTCTGCGACTGAAGGTCAAAGCAACAATCAGAGCATTTATAAGGCTCAATGGTGCTACAAGAGAATCAACAACTGAAACCATATCGCTTTTTGCGACAAGTAATGTATCAGAAAATTCTGCAATTGGTGAAACAGAAGAATCAGTAATTGCAATTATATTAGTACCTCTGTCATTTATAAAACGAAGAGCATTGATTGTCTGTTTTGAATATCGAGGGAAACTTATTGCAACACAAACATCATCCTCATTTATTCTGAACATCTGCTCAAACATTTCACTTCCACTTGATGTATCAACAAGAACAACATTTTCAAAAACAGGATTAAGATAAAAATAGAGGAAGCTTGCAAGAGAAGCCGAACTGCGAACTCCAAGAATATAAATCTTTTTTGCGTTATTTATCATGGAAACAGCGTTTTTAAATTCTGTCTCACTTACATTTTCAAGAGTCTGACGAATAAGATCAATATCGCCATTAAGAACCTTTTTTATTGCATCATCTTCGCCTATCAGGTTACTTGAAACTTCCATTCGTTGAACTGCAGTAAGCTTTGATTTAATCATCTGCTGAAGCTCTTTCTGAAGCTCAGGATAACCCTTGAAGCCCATTTCAGTAGCAAAACGAACAACAGTTGATTCGCTGACTCCAACCTTTTCACCGAGCTTGGATGCTGTCATAAATGCAGCCTTATCATAATTGGTCGAAATATATTGTACAAGCTTTTTGTGACCTTTTGAAAGCTTTTTACCGTCAAGGTCACCTTTTAAAAACATAAATGATTTCATTAACTATACCTCAAAAATCATTAAATAAATTCCTAATTATTATACAATATTCTACATCAAAAAATCAACATATTTTGCAGGATTTCTTGCAAAATTATATTTTTACAGGTGAAACTCTCCTCTCGATGCCACAGACATTAGGATATTCTGATATCAAATTATAGAAATCAGTTGATTTATCTTCATAGTTGAAAATCAAATTAATTTTATTGTCATTCAATTTCAACACATCAGAATATCTTGTTATAAATGGCAATTTACAATTATTTACAAGAGTACCAAATTGATTTTCAATTGATTTATTGAAACCAAGCAGTCTGCAATATGGCACTTCAATTTTAAGGTCACCATATTTAATGTTAAACTGTCTTGAAAAAACTGCTCTTCTTATTCTTGAATGTGTATATCGTTTAGTTTTTGCATAATCATATATTTCATTAAGTGAGTTACACATTCTTACTGCATCATCAACTCTGTTTTCCAGTCCTTCTGCCATATTTGCAACATTATCACTGTCATTATAAATATTTGACCTGAGCATCGCAAGTGAAGCAAGATTATATTTTTCAGCTGACAAAACTTTTCCGTTATCAATGGCTTCAGAATATAACTTAAAGCAATTTTCAGGAACAAAGTGATTAAATGATTTATTTTCTTTTATAAGTGAACGGATATGTGTTGCAGAAGAAAAATCATTGATAGCAAAATCATCATTATATCCTGCACCGATACGGTTTACACAAGTAGGTATAAGCTTTGAATTTAATTTTCTGATTGCTTTTATATATTCAACAGCAAGTATATTATTTGGGGAATCAATATCAAAAGTTTTACCGTATGAATTTAATGCAGATTGTCTAGCCGACGGATAACTTTCACCCTTTTGAAGAAATTCTTTCATTTTCTCATCAAAGTTATTATAATTCAAGACATCTGCAATTTCATTTAATTGGTTGATTGTTGCATTTTCTGTACCAAAAGCTAATCTATCACAACCAAAAGAATCTAAAATCTTTACAGCATTATGTGCAAAAATTTCAGCAGATGCAGTTGCATATACAAACGGAAGTTCAAGAACAATATCCGCACCGTTAAGCAATGCTGCTTTAACTCTTACTTCTTTTGGAAAAATTGCAGGTTCGGCTCTTTGAACAAAATTGCCACTCATAACACAAACAACAATATCCCCTTGTTGTTTTACAGAATCAATTAAATGTTTATGACCATTATGGAAAGGATTAAATTCACAAACTATTCCTATTACAGACATATTTTTCTCCTTTTTTAAATAAATGGTAAAAGAAATCTTGAAATATTACAAATATAAGTATATAATAATACAGGTTTAAAATTACTTCAAGAAAAAATTTATAAATGGAGATGTTAAAAATGAAAGTTCTTGTTATTAATGCAGGTAGTTCATCACTTAAATATCAGCTTATTGATATGACTGATGAAAGCGTAATTGCAAAGGGTATCTGTGAAAGAGTCGGCACACCTGAGGCTTGTATCAGCTTCAAAACTCCTGACGGACAGAAAATCGAATACAATGCTCCTATGACCAATCATACTGAAGCATTTGCGGTAGTTAAAAAGGCTCTTACTGAAGGCGAATACAAGGTACTTGACGATATCAGTGAAATTACAGCTGTTGGACACCGTGTTGTTCAGGGTGGTTCACTTTTCAATAAGAGTGTTCTTATTAATGACGAAGTTATCAAGGGAATTGAAGGACTTAATGACTTAGCTCCTCTTCACAACCCTGCAAATATTATGGGTATCAATGCAAGTATTGAGCTTTTCGGCAAAGATGTTCCTCAGGTTGCTGTTTTTGACAACGCATTCCACAGCACAATGCCTGCTGAAGCATACACATTCCCTATTCCAAATGATTTAGCTAAAAAATATTCAATCCGTCGTTATGGCTTCCACGGTACATCACATAAGTTCGTAAGTGCAAGATGTGCAGAAGTTATGGGTAAAGATATCAAGGACCTTAAGATTGTTACTTGTCACCTTGGTAATGGTTCATCAATCACAGCTGTTAATGGTGGTAAGGTTATTGACACAACAATGGGTCTTACTCCTCTTGACGGTCTTGCAATGGGTACTCGTTGCGGTGCTATTGACCCGTCAGTAGTTCTTTTCCTTATGGAAAAAGAAAATCTTTCTATTAAAGAAATGGATACACTTCTTAACAAGAAGTCAGGTCTTCTCGGTGTTTCAGGTCTTTCATCTGACGACAGAGACCTTAAAGCTGCAGCTGCTGAAGGAAATGAACAGTGTGCAAATGCAAGAAACATTCTTGCATATCAGATTAAGAAGTATATCGGTGCATTCTCTGCTGCAATGAACGGTGTTGATGCTATAGTATTCACAGGCGGTATCGGTGAAAACGCTGACGATATCCGTGATAAGGTTTGTAACGAGCTTTCATATCTTGGTATTGAAATCAACAACGAAATCGGTAAGACACTTGTTAAGGGTAAAGAAGGCGAACTTTCAACTGAAAATTCAAAAGTTAAAGTTTATGTTCTTCCTACAAATGAAGAACTTGCAATTGCAAGAGATACAAGAGATATCGTAAACGCTCTTTAATTCATAATTCAATACAAAGATTAAGCCGTGATTCTCAAACGAGAAACACGGCTTTTTTGTGCTATTTCGTATTATTAACCAAACCAGTCATCGCCGTCAGGGTCGTCAGGTATAATGGATGCAGTTATTTCATCTTCAATTTTGTAGATTGTTACATCAAAATCCGGTGCTATATATTCTTTCATAGTATTTCCCTTTCGTATTTTATAAGTTGAATAAATTATAAATTGTCGAGATAATTCATTTGTTCTCCCCCGACGAGGTAGATGGCGTTTTCGCAAGAAAATGACGGAGGGAGTTTGTTGGTTATCCGCTTACTCCCTCAGAGAGGGAGCGGAACTGCCACTACGCGTTCATTATACTTCCCAACCGTATTTTTCGCAAGCAACAGGATAGTATGTTGAGTAAAGAGAATAGAAATCTGCTTCTGCCTGTGACTCCATAAAGTACCAAATTTCATTTCCGTTTTCATCTTCAACGCAGATGTACGCATAAGAAACAAGCGTATAATTTGTATCTGTACTCGGAATATCAGTTACAAGGCAAGTGAACATATAATATCCGTCTGCATCCTGGATATAATTGACAGGAGCGTCTATATAGCCCGATACGATTTCGCCTTTCGCAACGCCCTGTGCATCTTCTATGGAAAAAGTTTCAGAATTTATTGAATAAACAAAGCCCACCTTTTTTATGTTCTGTGATGCTTCTTCATTTGTAACACCAATAAATTCATTGAAATCTTCATCTGAAATCATTGCACGTGTACGAACATCAAACATTCCTGCATAAGAACCATCTTCATTTCTGTTAAAACGAATTTGATTTGAAAGTGTTTCTAACATATTAACTTCCGTTACTACATACAAACTAAAATGATTGGTTTCAAATACGATATGGTCTCCATCTAAATATGCATTCATATCTACTAAAGAACCGTCTTCATTTACACGATATATTTTATATTTTCTGTCTTTTTTCCATTGGTGAGGAATTTTTACTTTAACTTTACCATTAGGCTGAACAGATATGTTTTCATCGTTTTTCAAATTAATATCGTACGCTTTAATAGGTTTTCTTTTGTGGTGGTCAAACGAATCTTCAACAATGATATATCTATCGTCATCTTCTTTTACTTCTTCAGCATCAAATTTTCCGTTTGGATGTTCATCTGATTCTATCTCGATTTCACCATCTTCAGTTGTAATTATCGTTTGTTCAAATCCACAAACACTACAATTTCGATATTTTTTATTTTTATTTATAGACCAATCAGTAAAGCTATGACCCGTTGCCGGAATCTCTATTTGTTCCAATAAGACTTTATCACATATTGAACACTTTATACCTTGTGTTAAACCGGATTCTGTGCAGGTTGCTTCAACTTTAGAAATTTCTTCTTCAATATGCTCCAAAATCGGTGTTTCTCCGGTTTCTTTTTCATAGCACATCGTACACTGTCTTTCAATTATTCCCTTACTCTCACAGGTCGATTCACTTACGGTTTCCCAATCTCCGAATATGTGTTCCCGACCATAGTGATAATGTATCTTTGCACTATGTAATGAAGGATTATTTATTGCAATCTCAATTAAATTCCACTCCTCCTCAAGTCCGACATAATATACATCAGAAAGAGAATCACAGTAGTCAAATGCTCCTGCACATACACTGGTTAATGACAGAGGGAAAATTACATATTCTAAGGACGAGCAATTGTAAAATGAATACGTACCAATAGTTTCTACTCCACTACCTAACTCTGCACTTGTAAGACTTTGACAATTTATGAAAGCTCTATCTTCAATAGATACTACACTGTCAGGAATTGTAATACTTTTTAATTTTTTACATTCATAAAAAGTTCTTTCATCAATTTTTGATAAATTATTGCTTAATGATATGCTCTCTAGACTTTCACATGATTCAAACGCTTGATAACCAATATTAATAACACTATCAGGAATAATAATATTTTTAAGACTACCGCAATATATAAATGCTAGTTCACCAATTTCTGTTAAGTTACTGCTTAAACTCACCTCAGAAAGTGCTTTACAATTGTAAAAAGCTGCTCTTTCTATCTTCTCTACATTATCCGGTATAGATACGCTTTCAAGTGAAGTGCAGTCCCTAAATGTCAACTCATATATTACAGATATATTATCTGGTAAAGTAATTTTTGTTAATTTTTGGCAAGCATAGAAAGCATATGATTGGATAACAGATACACTATTAGGTATAATATATTCGGTTATATTTGCATTAGCAGGAAATTGAATTAACTTCGTTTTATCTTTGTCAAATAAAACACCATATTCATCAGATGTAAAATATTCATTGTTTTCTGATACTTTAAATTCGTTCAATTTATTACAATATCTAAAAGCCCACGGATGTATTCCTTGAACTTTTTCACCTAAAGTAACTGAGCCAAGTGATGAACAACAGTAAAATGCACAATCTCCAATTTGTACTACATTATTGCCAATTATTACACTTGCAAGATTTACGCACCCATAAAATACAGACTCTCCAAATGATGTTACACTATCAGGAATTAATATACTTGTAAGGCTTGTACAGGTTGAAAATGCTCCATTACCGATTGTTTTTACGCCATTAGGAATTATAACATCTGTAAGCTTTTCGCAATGGTCGAATGCACTTTGACTTATTTTAGTGACACTGTCAGGGATAGTGACAGTTATAAGATTTTGACAAAAGGAGAATGCAGAAATACCTATTGAAGTTACACCATCTAAAATATTTACTTCTATTATTTCAGATTTATAATCATACCAAGGCGGACTATAATCTATCATTTCACCTGTACCTTCAATAGTCAAAACACCTGTAGCCTCATCAAACATCCAAGTAAGATTATCACCGCAAGTGCCTGATGTTTCTGCTGCACTTGACATAATCGAAACATTGAGCCATTTAGGGAGCTCAAGTCCCACAAAACCACTCAACGGCACTGATGTTAGTGTAATAACAACAACTAACACAACAGATAATACCTTTGTAATTGTTTTTTTCATTTTCTTTTCCTCCGTAAATAAAAAAGTGCGTAGGCGAAGCCACGCACTGAAAAACGCGACTCCAACTTGCTACCACACAAAGTTTTTTCGTCTTTCACCAAGGAATGAGAAATAAGAGTCTGCATTTTTACCAAAATAAAAAAACAGTCCCCAATAAAAGACAATATTAACTTTGTGTGGTAATTGTAGTTTATCACGTATTTTGAGAAAAATCAATAATTAAGTTAAGATTCTTACGCTTCTGAGAACGACATATACAAATCGGAGTTTGTAGGGATAAATATATAATTCAACGGCATCACGGTAGGGCGGGGTCTCGAATTGCCCGAATGAGTTTATCAGTGCACTTTGGAACGGTCGATTCGTGAATCGACCCTACAGGGTTACATCACCATAAAAAAGAGTTCGACAAATCGGAGTTTGTGGGGATGATTCAATTCACCTCCCTCACTGAGGGAGGTGGCATTTTCGTAAGAAAATGACGGAGGGAGTTTGCTGTTCCATTTGATAACTCCCTCAGTCTCACTTCGTTCGACAGCTCCCTCTGAGAGGGAGCGAACTGTTTCTACACAATCACCCTGATAAATTATAATTTATATTCCAAGCAAAAAGGCAGGTGTGACGCCTGCCTTAATACGTTTATGAAATTTTTATTCGTATCCTAATTTCTTGATGATTTCAGGGTCGCAGGTATTTGCAACAGAGCCGATTTCAGCCCAGAGTTTATCTGCCTTTTCTTTCCATTCAGGGAAGTCTTCAAACTGTGCAGGATAGTTATCGTACAATGCACCTACTTTTGTACTATACAAAAGACCTCTGGCAAGTTTTGCGATAGTTGATGGTTTAAGATTCTTACTTGTAACACCATTTACGATACCTTTTACGATATTTACAATATCATTTGTATCGAGTTCAAGACCTGTATCCATACCACCAAGGATTTTTTCACTGAACATAATATCATTTTTGAAAAGATATTCGGCTTCATCACAATCCATTGAGATAATACCCATAAGAAGCGGTCGCATTGAGTCAAAGTCCTTACCCTGAGCATTCATATAACGCTTATTAATACTCCACATTCTTTCTTTAGTAAGATATTTATCTGATTTTAAAAGATTTGAGATAACCTCAACTGCGATTTCACCTGCTACAAGTGAAGATGTACAACCCTCGCCACAAGTTGGTTTTGTATGACAAGCAGCATCGCCAAGAGCTATAAATCCGTCATCAACGAGTGAATATGCAGAAATATGATATGGTGTCATACCCTTTTCAATTCTCTCAACCTTATATTCAGGGAAATTCACGTTCTTCATAAACTGCTCTTTAAAAATCTCTTCAGCATAAGCATATCCGTAAAAACCACCGATACCAAGGATTGCACCGTTCGGATTGTCAGACGGAGCTGACCAGGATTTATATGAAAGGAAAAATCCGTCCAAATCTCTTGGATTGAAATCGTTTTTAAGATATTCAGCATAATAAAGAACAACATAAAGGATATCTTTATTTGTAAGCTTGAAATTACCTACAACTGATGAATCAGGAAGTTTTGTACGAGCAACCGCAGGAATACCTGAACAGTCAGCAACGATTCTTGCATAAACTTCATTTTCACCGTCTTCAGTTTTATACTTTGCACCGATAATTTTCTGATTATCGTCATAAATAAAGTCAGTGAATGATGCACCATAGATAATTTCTGCACCAGCATCCTTTGCTCTGTCAGCCATTGTCATAATATAATCATGCTTATGTAAACCAATCACGGGAGCTTCGGCACATGCTTTCGGATGATTTCCATAAGGTGAAATCATCGTTGAATGAGCAAAGCAGAATTCACGCAAAGGACTACCCTCTTCAGGCATAATCATATCAAATCTTTCCATATCGGCCTTTCCCATGTGGAAAACATCATATTCTCTTGAAACATAATCAGGTAAATTCTTTTCGATAACGAAAACTTTAAAACCTTGTTCTGCCATTTTATGAGCAAACCAACATCCTGTTGTAGATGCCCCAACAACTACTACATCATATTTTTTCATAATAATCCCTCTCCTGTTTTGATTAAATCTCTACAATACCTTTGTTTGCAGGTTTGCACATATATACATTGTTATATTTTTTTATGAGTTTATCGTAAGCATCTTTCGCTTTTGCTTCATCACTGAAAATACCGTAAACTGTTGGACCACTGCCACTCATTACACAAGCATCAGCACCTGATTTTCTCATAATACCCTTGATATGTGGTCGTTTTGGCACTTCAACTGCTTGTTCAAACACATTTCCACACAATTTACAAATTTTATCGTAATCGCCATCTGAAACAGCATCAATCATTGAAATTCTGTCAAGATGACGGACACGATTGAGAGAATCAAACTGTGCATAAGCCTCAGGTGTAGAAACATCCTGGTCAGGCTTACAAAGAACAATATGACATTCAAATAAATCCTTAACAGGTGCGATAATTGTTCCTGTCCCAAGAGCTATTGCAGTTCCGCCAACAAGGCTGAATGGAATATCAGCACCAACCTTTGCACCAATTTCACAGAGTTTGCGTTCATTTAAATCTGTATTATAAATTTTATTAAGGCAATAAAGAACTGCTGCACCGTCAGCGCTTCCACCTGCTGTTCCAGCTGCCATAGGAATTGACTTCTCAATTTCTATTGTTATTCCCCTATTTT
>JAFTUP010000187.1 GCA_017466205.1 Clostridia bacterium | reverse complement strand
ATATCACACTTACCGTCATTCTTATCTCTGTCTTTAAGCACGTGATACATTACGCCGTATTTTTTTGCTTCCTGACAGAATTTTTTAAGGTCTCTGTCTTTAATCTCAAAAACTTTAATCGGTTTATTTGATCTCAGCATTGTATTCAGTGAAGCTCTGCCTTTTGTTCTCTTTGTATCTTTAAGAGAAGCAAAAATAAGTTTCACAAGTCTCTCAGCTCCGTCCATTGACATTTTACCTGCGACCTCAACGCCCTGTAATGTCATCCTCACGATTTGTTCCGCTGCGTCTCCTGAAGCGTTCATCTGTACTCATCTCCTTTCGTTCTTTATCATTCATAATTTCGTTTATCTTGTTTTCGATTTTAGGTTCCTGTTCCTGTATCCTGTCACAGATGCGAATATCTTTTCTTAATGCCCTCATTTTCATTGTAAGAATTGAAATATGCTCTTTCAATTCTGCAACTTCTTTTTCATCACCGGTTCTTTCTACTGCTTTTAACATTTTGCGAAGTCGGTTCCTTGCTTCATCACATTCCTGAATTTGACTTATGCAAGAAGTTTTAAATTCTTCAAGTTGTTCCGGTGTTTCAATATCGTTATGACACAAAAGATTTTGTTGCTCTATCAGTTTATCGAGCTTTCGCATCTCATCAATCAGGTATTTATCAAGCTCTCTGTTTGTGTTTGGATTTTTCTTTACATATTGAACAACCGTTACAAAAGAAACGTACACTTCTCTGTAATTAGGCTCATCAAGAGGTTCAAAAAATTCCTGAACAAGATTGTCTTGTTCAGGAATATCTATTTTATATCTCTGCCATTTTGACATTAACCGTCTTTCAATATCTTGCGGAGTATAACCCTCACCGAGAGTTTTCAATCTTCTTGGTCTTTCAAATTTAGGATGAGATATGGTAGGATATTTTCGTTCAAAGTTGAAAGAGTATCCGAGTTTTCTCATTTCGATATAAAAGCCTCTCTCACTTGTAGTTTTTAAAATACACTCATCAATGTCTCTTTTAATGATTGCATCCTTTGTCCACTCTCCATTTTTCTCTGCCATATATAAGTCATAAGGTTTGCGACTTCGCTTTTTAGGATTTTCAATTACAGACAAACCATATTCTCTGCATAGTTCATCGGAGATTTGACGGAGGTTATAATAACTCTCCATACAATCATTAAACTTCTTTCCCGTTTCAACACAGACAGAATTAATTACAATGTGGTTATGCAAACAATCCGTATTAAGATGAGTTGCAACAACAGCTTCATAACCATTAAATGCTCGTTTAACAAAATCAACACCTAAGTCGTGAATCATTTCCGGTGTTCCTTCTCCGGGAGCAAAGGATTGGATGATATGATAACCGAGATTACCGTCTTTCTTGTTATACAGTTTTTTTGTATCCATCATTTCGGTAAAAGCAGTTTCTAAAGAAGTTAAACCAACCTCTGAAACATAGAACTGTTTTTCAGTCTTCAAATCATCAACTGTGTAATTAAGAACACTATGCAAGTCTAAAAAAACATCTTCATAGTTTTCATTTTCAGTTTTATGTTTGTTACTGACATAAGCTAATGTTCTGTCAAGATGAGTGTGAATAGGAATTATATATACTATTGCCATTTATTATTTTCCCTGTTCAAATAAAATACTGAATGCATTTTCTCCTCTATAGTTCTGAGTTCAGATAAGTGTTTCTCTAATTCAACAGGATTTAAAATTCCGTTTGTTCTTGCGATACGAAGAATTTGGTTTATATTATTTCCGAGACTTCTTAACTGATAAATCAATTCACCATAGTTTGCAGGAGGACCTTCGGGTGGAGAATAACCTAAAATAATTTCTCTTATTAGTTGCGACTTTGAAAGTTTTGTAATTCCAGAAAGTTTGCACAAAGCTTCATTTTCCTTTTCATCAAGGAAAACATGAAAATCATATTTTCTTTTCCTCAGAATATATCAATCCTTTCCTTTTGAACTTTTCCACTAATAATGTTGCAGTAATATTTGAGGCAATCGCCAATACTATCAATGCAACATAAGCCAATGTGTCCATTGGTATCATCTCCTTTCTTCGGGGTGTTAGGGGTGGAAAACCCTTAACAAGCGGGTAATGTATCCACATACCCAATGCTTGTTAAGACTTAGCCGCAGGCTTTTACCCTTTAATACAGTTCGTCGTAAAGATACTCTCGCTCTTCAGAGCAGTAGTCATCATCGCAATCTTCATCGCAGTTTTCACAAGGATTTTCCGCCGAACTTTCTGCTTCGCAGACGATTGAATCAATATCGTTTTCAGTAAACTCAATAACATCTGTGTTGAATAAAATATCTTTTGCTTTAGCTATTGCTTCGTCACCGCAACTGGCGTTTATTCTCATAGGTTTCTTAAAAGTTACTGAAACCGTTACATCATAACTTTTCATTTTTAATTCCTCCGTTATCTTTCGTAATCTTTATTTTTATTTGGGTTATATGGAACCTTTGTTATTCCATCTCCGGTTCTGTAAAATCTTTCGGGATATTTAAATCTTTTAATATATTCTTCAGTTTGCCTTTCCGACAAACCAATAAATTCATCTTCTTTGCTATCACATATGAAACAAGTTCCTGCAATAACATCACAAACCTTACCTGTTTCATTACACAAGCCTCTGTTAAACGGTAAGTTTCTTTCCTTACCTTCACGGTTATGAATGAGCAATCCATCCGACATAGAAACTACATCAATATTTCCGCCGACAACCGATTGCATACCTTCGAGTGTTGCATCTATTTCTGCTGCTCTTGCAACCTTACCGGGTTCAAGTAAAACAACTTTTATTTTTTCAGGTTCATTTTCTTTCGCTTCAAAAACGACTTCTGTAAAATTGTCAGCATCAAGAATATGGTCACCTTTATACCATTCATCGGTTACAATCTGTTCTGCTTCTTCCTGTGTTTCCGCTTCAACTTCAACCGTTTTTTTCAAAGTTTCGGTTATAGTAACTTCAAATTTTTTCATTATCTACAAGCAACCTCCTTTTCAAAAGTTCTGTATGGTAGATTTTTTGAATAACATAAATAGTCATTAACATCTTTACCTACGGGTACAAAATGTTTTTTTACTGTGTATTTATCTTTCAATAAATTACTGATTACCTCTGCAGCTTTACGGCCTGCAGAGTCATTATCCAAATGAAGATAAACTGTTTTTAATTGCGAATTATCTTTGAGTACAGTTCGTAATGAAAGTGGTATCTGTGCATTATTCATATTTTTTGTCGGCTTATATACTCCGGATAAAGAAACAAGGTTCTGACTTTTGAAATCAGAACCTTGCTCATAAAGAAGTGTTGCATAGGATAATAAATCTAT
>JAFTUP010000186.1 GCA_017466205.1 Clostridia bacterium | reverse complement strand
TAATATCTATGTAATAAATCGGAGTTTATCTATCTCTTTTGAGAATATGGTAGGGCGGGGGCAAGCCCCCGCCCTAAAGAATAAAAATGACAGTTTAAAGGTGTATTTGAAAGATTTTTTTGGTGGATATGACATTATGGCAATAAATAAAGAGTCCACCGAAGTGAACCCTTTATTTTGGGTGCGAGTGTTCATAAGGGATTAGCTGGATTCATTAAATGAATTTATTCCGTACAACTCATAACAAAATCAACATTGTCTGTCAATGTCAATTTTTAATATTTAGAACATTAACGTCTTCTTAAGAACGTGTCTTTATACAATCTGTCTAATTCATCATTTGTTCTTTCTTGGTTTCTTGCAATAGTGTTAAGTGCTGCTATTTCTTCTTTGTGTCTGCGTTCTAACAATTCTTCTCTTTCTCGCCTTTCTTCTATTGCAGCCAGTTCCCTCAATTCATCACCATAATATCTTCGAGCTTTTTCCAGAGTATCTACACCATTTTTGACGTAGTTAAGCAATCCGTCAATATATTTCCTTAATCGTATAATATCCTCGACTGTTTTGAATGTTCTTTCATCTTCATCAAGAAAGTTCAAACACGACCAATAATTATCAGAATAATATTTTTTATATTCAACCTCTTTTATCTTTAATTCTCTTTTTTGCTCCTCTACACTTTTTTCGTTTTCTCTTGTTCTTTTGATGTTTTCTTCAGAATTGATTAGTTCATCGAGATGCTTCTGTTTCTTTTTTGCCTTACGATTATGGTTATAAATATAAAATGAATATATAAATGCAAAAGGACCAACAAACATAAGTAACATTATAAATATTCCCCAATTAAACTCTTTGGGCATTTCCCCTGGAGTAAGCACATACGGATTGGTATTTGTTACAAAAATTCTGTCCCTTCTCCACTTTAAATCTTCTTCATTTTTCTCCACCGTTATTAAAAAGTTTTTTGCCCGTACTAAGGTGTTGTAAAGTTGTGTGTTCATAAAAAACCTCCATAAAATAAAAAAGTGCGCCAACCGAAGTCGACGCACATAAAACGCAAACTCCGATTGTCGCCAAACAAACTTAAACAGAATGGGGATAACAATCCAAGCCATAGTATTTAATGGAATTTGCGTTTTTAACAAATTCAATATTACTATGACTAAATAAAGGTATAATTATCCCATAAAAAGATAAAATATCCCCACAATTTCTGTTTATTCAGTTTGTTTGGCATAATTAGTATATACCTTTAAAACAAAAAAATCAATTGTTTTATAAAATAAAAAATCGCACTCCGAAAGGAATGCGATAAAATGAAATGTGTCTATATTTTACTTTTTCACTATTAACTCTTACTTATTACTTACAAAAATTCCAAGAACAGTTTAGTGAATAGTGAAAAAGTAATAGTTAATAAGTAAAAATTCCAAGAACTAATCGTCCTTGGAATCTTTGGTGCTGGTGACCGGACTTGAACCGGTACGGTATTGCTACCGAGGGATTTTAAGTCCCTTGCGTCTGCCGATTTCGCCACACCAGCGTACTGTTTCAACAGCCCTATTATTATATATTATGATTTTGAAAATGTCAATATGAGAATATTATTTTTTCAGTATTTTTGTCAAGGGTTTGTCAAGATGAGGACGGAAAAACTTAACTGTAATGCCTACGAGCAGGGCTGAAATGATTGTTCCTTCTCGAGTACCCAACAATTTTCCGTCAAAGAAAATCAAAGATAATACAATTGACAGCAACACCCAGGAAACATCAAATATGATTTTCATATTACTGAATTCTTTTTTTGTTACATCGGCAAGAGCTTTTACAAACGCTTCACCTGAATTCAGAATAACATCTGCGATTACACCTAAAGTTATACCGAAACCTAAAACAATAATACCGCTTAAAACCAATAGAAGTTGAACGACATAATTATCGTTTGGTATGCCACTTACAAGCCAAAGACCGAAATCTGTAAAATAACCAAAAAGGAAAGAAAGCGGTATCTGAAGAAGCTGGATTAACTTGAAATTACGACGCAATAATATGATTTGTCCTACGAGAAGAACACAGTTTGAAATAGTCAACCAAGTTCCGAATGAGAAAAAAGTAAATTTAAGACTTACCACATTAGCAACAGATGATATAGGTGATACTCCCAATTCACCGTGTTTTGTCAATGCGACACCAAGTCCCATAAAAAACAGACATATTACAAATAGAATATAGCGTTTTACAGTTTCCTTTTTTGACATATCCGTCACCTTCTATTACTACATAAAAGAATATATTTAATATATCACTTAATAAAATCGTTGTCAACAAAAAGCAAAGGCGTGGTACATGACCACGCCACAGTTATTAGTTCTGTTTTGCTCTTTTCTTTGCCATTTGCTTTCTGTAAAGTAAGATAATACCGGTTGCACCAAGATTCAAAATAATTGAACCTAATACAAGTGAAAGAAGGTGGCTTGGAAGGTCTGCAAGCATTGTCTTTTTATTAATGAATGAACAGATAAGATAAACAAATCCAACGTCATTGAAGAACATTGGGAGAAATGGTCTTGTAAGAATAAGAACACCAATGATTGTCACAAGTGGAACACATGTTGCAGCAAGCTCTGGTAATCCAAGATTCACAAAGAAGCCTTTACCAAGACCTACACAGGCTGCAAGAAGAAGGCCAACTGCACCACCACAAAGTGTGTACCAGAAACGCTCTTTATATGTAAGTTCTTCCTGAAGGAAGAATACAGCAACTGTCATAAAAAATGCCCAGTTAACTAATCTTAAACCTTCATGTGGCATAATATGTGTGATTTCAAGCAACTGGAAAACTGAATTCCACAATGCAATCCATAAAAACACAAGGCAAAGTGCAGAAAGTTTTCCCTTTGGTGGTTTATGTAAGAGCTTGATACCTTTTTTTTCGTTTGTTTGACTCATTTTTATATCCTCCATATAGTAAAAAAATCACTTCATCTGTGGCTCATTAAGGGTCATATATGAAGTGAATTCGCAACATTCTATCATAAACTTGGACATTTGTCAACACATTTGCAGAAGCTTGTTAATCATAATTAAAGGCGTGATTTTCACCACGCCTTATCATTTGATTATTTTACTTTATAAATATTTACTTCGTATGCACGGAGTTTGTCAGCATGTGCAGGATAGTTTGAAAGCACACACTCACCTTCTGCAGGCTGAGGACGAGTTACAATATCCTCTGTAAGGTTCATTTCTATATAGAATTTACCTTCAGCACTTTCTCTGTAAAGACAGAATGTTTTATCATTTGTTTTGAGTGGCTTAAAATCACCGTAAACAAGAGTTGCTTTATTTTCCTTACGAAGTGCCATAAGTGCTTTGTAATAATTGAACGGACTTGTTTTATCTTCAATCTGTGCCTGTGCATTACACTCTTTATAATCACCGTTTACACGAATCCAAGGTGTACCTGTTGTGAAACCTGCATTTTCGCTGTCATCCCAACAAACAGGAGTTCTTGAGTGGTCACGGCTACCTGCCATAATAACAGCCCAAGCCTCTTCAGGAGTTTTGCCTTTTTCTATGAGTTCTGCATACTTATTAATTGACTCAACATCACGCATTTCGCTCATATCTTTAAACTCACAGTTCATCATACCAAGCTCTTCACCCTGGAAAATATATGGTGTTGCACGACCTGTAAGAAGCATTGCACCGATAAGCTTTGAAAGAGGTTTTCTGAATTTAGGGTCAGGATTAACCTTTGATACCATTCTTGGGTTATCGTGATTTTCGATAACAAGTGTTGGCCATGATGAGCCATAAAGAGAGAGCTGATATTTTGTAAACATTTCCTTTAAGTATTTAAGGTCATATTTATAGTCATCCCATCTCTGCTTACCGCGTGCTTCAAGCTGGTCAAAAAGGAAAGTTTCTCTGATTTCCTCACGGGAATCATCAACGAGATATTTTGCCATTTCAACACCGATACCGCCTGTTTCACCAACACAGAATGATTCAGGGAATTTCTTGAATGAGTTTTCATTAAGCTCGTGAAGATATTCGTGAAGATGAGGTCCCCAGAAATAATGCTCACCACCGTAGCCGATAAATTCGCCAACAAGTGGGTTACCGTCAGGAAGTCCCGGGACTTTAGAAATAAGGTTAATAACGTCCATTCTGAAGCCGTCAACGCCTTTTTCCAGCCACCAGCAAACCATTTCTGCAATTTCTTTTCTCATGTCAGGATTTTCCCAATTCAAGTCCATCTGCTTTGATGAGAAAATGTGCATTGCCCACTGGTCAAGCTCAGGATAGTAATTCCATGCTGAACCAGAGAAAACTGATGTCCAGTTGTTTGGTGGAACTCCGTCACCTTTACCCTTACGGAAAATATAATAATCCTGATATTTCTTGTCACCTGCAAGAGCCTTTTGGAACCATTCGTGCTCATCTGATGTATGATTTACAACGAGGTCCATAACAAGTTTCATTCCACGCTTATGGATTTCTTCAAGCATCTGGTCAAAATCGTCCATTGTGCCGAATTCAGTCATAATTTTACGATAATCACGGATATCATAACCCATATCGTCATTAGGTGAATCGTAAATAGGGCTGAGCCAAAGAACATCAACACCTAAATCTTTAAGGTAATCGAGCTTGGAAATAATACCTTGTAAATCACCGATACCGTCACCGTTCGAGTCCATAAATGAACGAGGATAAATCTGATAAATGACAGATTCTTTCCACCATTTTGGGTTAACCTCATTCTTTGTTACAACTTTTTCAGGTGTATAACTTAAAAGATTACATATATGCTCAACAGTTTCCATTGGGAGTTTATCTCCTAAAATTTTTGGAAGAGCTTTTAACTTCATTTTACCAACTAATGGATTGTGGATAACTGCACTTGGAATACCTGCGTGATAAGCAACCATTTCAATAAGGTCATTACCGACAGGAGTATTCAAAACATCTTTAAGAGTGCTTGCAGGAGTGATTTTCATAGCAAAGCTTCCTTTCATCAAGAAATATAACCTAAATATTATACACCATTATTATCCAAAATTCAACATATCTGCAATCGTCTTTTTGTAAATTATTGAAATAGTTTTTATTTTATGATATTATGCTTACATAAAGACAAAATAACACAAAAAGGAATGATTGTTTTGAAGAAATTTTTAAGTATTTTACTTGCAATAATTATGATTATAAGTGTAATTCCTGTATCATCATCTGCAATCAGTAAAAATATGGTGACAACACACTCAATTACTGACGGAATTACAAATATTTTTTATGCTGTTAAGAATATATTCGACAGTTTTATTGGTTTTCTCGGTGGCGACAAGAGAATTGACTATGAAAACTACACCGAATATCCTTGCGAAGTTCCGGGACTTGAGGACGGATTTATTCCTCAAGGACTCTGCTTCGTTGAAAATATGGGTATGTTCGCAATAAGTGGTTATATGCCAAATGATGCTGACGGAAACAAGCAAAATTCAAGAATATATTTTGTAAATCCTGAAACAGATGAAAGCAAAATGTTTATTATTGACGATTTCACAGGCCACGCAGGCGGAATTGCTTGTCACGAAAATGATTTGTGGATTTCATCAGGCGGAAGTGCTTCATCAAACGGAAAAATATATCATTTTACTCTTGATATGTTCAACTGTGAAAGTGGTTCAGCAGTGAGCTTTGACGGATATTTTTCCGTTCCCGTAAAAGGCTCTGTACTTTACTGTGATGGTGAAAAACTCTGGGTTTCTGAATTTTACAACAGCGATAAGGACAGCAACAAGGTAAATGAAGCTCATCACTATGGTTCAAATCACGCCTGGTCCTGCGGATATGATTTACCTGTTAATGTTGATTATACTGCAAAAGAAAAGCTTGCTCCTGATGTTGTACTTTCAATTCCTGATAAGGTTCAGGGAATGTCTGTTACTGATGATGGTGAGGTTATTTTCAGTACCTCTTATGGCAGAAGAAACAACTCAAAAATGTATGTGTTTGAAAACTATACTCAGTGGGACACAAATACCCTAAATGTATTTGATACAGATGTTACACTTTATGTTGCAAAGAAAAAGAATAGAATTATCCGTTTTGTAATGCCGACATTAATGGAAGGTATTGATTATCACAACGGTAAGCTTTATATTATCTTTGAATCAGGTGCTAAAACTTATGCTGATGCTAAAGAAATAAACAAAGATATTTGGGAAATGGATATTGATAGTATTATTGATTGACTTTTAAAAAAATAAAGAGTATAATCATCCTTGTCAATCCGAATAAGTGGTGGAGTCTGTCATAGAATTTTTTTAATTCTATTTGTTTTGGATTGATTTGGTTTATATTGTTTTATACTTTATTCCAAAATTACGACGGGACTCTATTTTTAGAGTCCTTTTTTGTGCAGACTCATATTATATTTTTTGGAGGTTTCTTTATGAGTCCCATCACAATCACGGCACTGATTCTTTTTGCAGCAACATACATTCTTATGTTGTCTTTTCAGAAAATCAGACCATACGTTACGGTTACATCTGCTTTAATCTTTGTGGTACTTGGTGTTATTGCAGCTGCTAATCCAACAATTTTTGGCGAAAATTTTTTCACAGTAGCAAACGGTACATATTCCTACGGTCTTTCTGAAGCATTAGGTGAAATTGACTGGAATGTTATTATGATGATTGCAGGTACAATGGGTACTGTTTATCTGTTCATTGAGTCAAAAATGCCACAGCTTATGTCCGACATTCTCATTTCAAAAATGCCGAATGTAAAATGGACAATAGTTGCTCTGTCACTCTTTGCAGGTATTGTTTCAGCCTTCGTTGACAACGTTGCAACTGTTCTTATGATTGCTCCTGTAGCTCTTGCATTTTGTAAGAAAATCAACATCTCCCCTGTTCCGTCGATTATCTGCATTGCAGTTTCATCAAATCTTCAAGGTGCTGCAACACTTGTTGGTGATACAACATCAATTCTCCTTGCAAAACAGGCAAACCTTGACTTCTCTGATTTCTTTGTTCACGATGGTCACGTTGGCATGTTCTGGGTTGTTCAGTCAGGTGCTGTTGTAAGTGCACTTATTATTCTCTTTATGTTCCGTAAGGAAAATGCAAAGATTGAATTTAACACAAGAACGGTTGTTGAGGACAAGTTCCCTACATTCTTACTTGTTGGCACAGTTGTTACACTTATTGCAGTTTCATTTATTCCATATAAGGACAATGCTCAGGAAGGACAGTTCTACAAGCCTGACATTACAAATGGTATTATCTGTATAGCATTCTTCCTTGTAGGTCTTTTAAGAGAACTCTTTGTAAAGAAAAACAAGGATATTGTAAAGAATTCTGTTAAGGAAATTGACTGGTTTACAATCGTTCTTCTTACAGGTCTTTTCGTTGTAATCGGTGGTATTAAGAGCGCAGGTGTTATTGATATTATCGGTTCAGCAATTGCAAGTATCGGTGCTGGCTCACCATTCTTGATTTACACAATCATCGTTTGGATGTCTGTTATTCTTTCAGCATTTATCGACAACATTCCATACACAGCAACAATGCTTTCAATTGTTCCTGTTATCGCAGAAAGCATCGGTATGGAGCCTACCGTTCTTTACTATGGTCTTCTTTGTGGTGCTACACTTGGTGGCAACCTTACACCAATCGGTGCATCCGCAAACATCGCAGGTATCGGTATTCTTCGTAAAGAGGGTTATGAAGTTAAGAGCACAACATTTATGAAATACGGTGTTCCGTTCACAATGGCAGCAGTGATTACAGGTTATCTTCTTCTCTGGGTTATCTGGCATCCGTAAATCAAAATTATAAATAGTTTAAGCCAGGTTACGAAAACAGCCTGGCTTTTGTTATGTTCATTATAAAGTTGTTCGACAAATCAGAGTTTGTAGAGATGAGTAGGGTTACGTGTCATTCTGAGGAACACAGTGATGAAGAATCTCTGTTGGTTAATATGTTACTATTGGAGAGATTCTTCGCTACGCTCAGAATGACCTATTATATTTAATTGCTTTGACAAATCGGAGTTTGTAGGGCTCTTTAAATTTCTTGTCTCCCCTGAAAGGGGAGATGTCAACGAAGTTGACAGAGGGGTTGTAAAG
>JAFTUP010000185.1 GCA_017466205.1 Clostridia bacterium | reverse complement strand
TGTCTGTTATTTTGTTCGGTGAAGTGGTAGTATCAATCTCACAAGTAATACTGTGATTATTCATATACTCCTCAATATATCCTTGCAGATCGTTTATATATCTGACCTCATCATCGCAGATAAGTATTCGCATAAAATCACTCCTTTTCTTTTAAAGAAAAGTATCTTTTAACTCAATATAATTCTATCAAAATCTTATTTCAATAGCAAGGATATTGCAAAACTGCAGATTTTTCCTGCATTTTTGCAAGAAAATGATAAAAGCGGGGTTTTGCCCCCCGCTATACCTGAATTGTTTATTAAACATTAAATCTGAATAATACAATGTCTCCGTCTTTCATGACATATTCCTTGCCTTCGCTTCGTACAAGGCCTTTTTCCTTTGCGGCCTGCATTGTACCGTTTGCCATAAGGTCGTCAAAGTGAATCACCTCTGCACGGATAAAGCCACGCTCAAAATCAGTATGAATCTTACCTGCCGCCTGTGGTGCTTTTGTGCCTTTTTTGATTGTCCAGGCACGAACTTCAGGCTGACCTGCTGTAAGGTATGAGATAAGTCCCAACAAATCATAAGAACGCTGAATAAGCAAATCCAGACCACCTTGTTCTATACCCAAATCAGAAAGGAACATTTCTTTTTCTTCCTTATCGAGTTCAGCAATCTGTGCTTCAAGCTCTGCACAGATAGGTAATGTTTCAGCACCCTCAGCTTCAGCAAGCTTGCGAACTGCATTGTATCTTGCATTATCAGAAATATTATTTGCAAAATCATCTTCACTCATATTACAAGCGTAAATCACAGGCTTTGATGAGAGAAGTGCAACAGTTGACAAGATTTCTCTTTCTTCGTCGTCCATCTCAACTGCACGAGCATTAATACCGTTTTCAAGCTCACCACGAAGCCTTTTAAGGAAATCAACTTCTTTCTGAAGTGACTTATCACCCTTTAAATCTTTTTCACTCTTGATAATTCTTCTGTCGAGAATTTCAACGTCAGAAAGGATAAGCTCAAGATTTATTGTTTCAATATCACGCTGTGGGTCAATACTACCTTCAACGTGGATAATATCGTCATTATCAAAGCAACGGACAACGTGGATAATTGCATCAACTTCACGAATGTGAGAAAGGAATTTATTTCCAAGTCCCTCACCTTTTGAGGCACCTTTTACAAGACCTGCGATATCAACAAATTCGATTGTGGCAGGAGTAATCTTTGCAGGATTATACATTTCTGCAAGCTTATCAATTCTGTAATCAGGAACTGCAACAACGCCCACATTAGGCTCGATTGTGCAGAAAGCATAGTTTGCAGACTGTGCACCTGCATTTGTTATCGCATTAAAAAGTGTACTTTTACCAACGTTAGGTAAACCAACAATACCAAGTTTCATTTTTGTATCATCCTTAAATTATAGTTTAATTATTTCTGACAAAGTATTATACACTATTGCGGAAAATTTTTCAATATGGTAAAATTATATTGTAACTAATTGAATGTTGTGTAGAGGACGACAACTCGGCGTTCCGCCAGTTTAATGTTAATTTATTTCGGGCTGCCGTGGCGTCAGCCCCTACAAAGTTGGTGTTAATATGATTGAATTTTCTCGTACTGAAAGATTAATCGGAACTGAAAATCTTGAAAGGTTAAAAAAATCTAATATCATTATTTTCGGGCTTGGTGGTGTTGGTTCTTACGTTGCCGAGGCACTTGCACGTTGTGGAGTTGGTAAAATGACGGTTGTTGACAAGGACACCGTTGATATTACCAATATAAATCGTCAGCTTTATGCACTTCATTCAACTGTTGGCAGAAACAAGGCTGATGTGGCAAAGGAAAGAATTCTTGATATAAACCCAGATTGTGAAGTTACACCTGTTGTAAAGATGTATTTACCTGAAAATGCTGATGAATTTAATCTTTCGCAATACGATTATATAATAGATGCAATTGACAATGTGACTGCAAAGATAGATTTGGCTGTAAAATCACAGGAATTTGGCATACCTATTATAGCTTCAATGGGTACGGGTAACAAACTTGACCCGACTGCATTCAAAATTACGGATATTTATAAAACTGACACTTGTCCTCTGTGCAGAGTTATGCGTAGAGAATTAAAAGCACGAGGTGTTAAAAAGCTAAAGGTTTTATATTCAACAGAAATTCCTAAAAACGACGGCGAGAGAACACCTGCAAGTATAAGTTTTGTACCGAGTGCAGCAGGACTTATTATCACAGGAGAAGTTGTCAGAGATTTAACTGAATTATAGGATACAAATCGAAGTTTGTCGATGAAGTGTAAAATGGAAAATGGAAAGTGTAAAATGAAGGGGTGCGGGCATCCAGTGGATGCCGAATTAGCACTGTCTGAGCCGGTAGGCGAGTATCTGCGACGCTGATTTTATTACAATTGCAACGCAGTCCCTTAGTTTTCCGTTTTCCACTTTCAACTTTACACTTTAATTTGTGCATTATTTACAATTTGTTCATTGACTTAAATTTTCCAAAAGAGTAAAATAATATAAGTATTTTTGGTGGTGATAAAATGAGCCTTATTGAAATTCGCGATATGTACAAGATTTATAATCCCGGTGAAAACGAAGTCCGTGCAATTGACGGTGTTAATCTCACAATTGAACACGGTGAATTTGTGGCAATTATCGGTCAGTCAGGTTCAGGCAAATCAACTCTTATGAATATGCTTGGTCTTCTTGACGTTCCTACAAGCGGAAAATATCTTCTTGATGGTCAGGATGTTGACGGACTTCATGACGACGAGCTTTCTGAAATCAGAAACAAGGAAATCGGTTTCATCTTCCAGGGATTTAATCTTATAACAAGTCTTACAGCAGTTGAAAACGTTGAGCTTCCTTTGGTTTATCGCGGAATGAAAAAGGAAGAACGCAACAAGTTAGCAATTGATGCACTTAATCGCGTGGGGCTTTCTCACAGACTTGACCACCTGCCGAAGCAGATGTCAGGCGGTCAGCAGCAGCGAGTGGCAATAGCACGTGCAGTTGCGGCACGACCACCGATTATTTTAGCTGATGAGCCCACAGGTAACCTTGACTCTCATTCAGGTGTTGAGGTTATGAAAATTCTTCACGAATTACACGAAGAAGGCAGAACTGTCATTCTTATTACCCACGATAATGAGATTGCAAATGAGGCTCAGCGAGTTATCAGAATTCAGGACGGACAAATTGTTTCTGATATAATGAACATATAGTCCATAAATGCACAATATATTGTGGTAGAGTTCCATTTATTAATAAAATGTTTACAAAATATGACAAAAATGTTACCTAAAAGGGTAGCATTTTCTTTTTATATATGTTAAAATTATTTGAATGTTTATTTTTATAAATAAATTTAGGAGGTTGAATGAAAATGAACACAAAAATTACTTTGAAAAAAGTTCTTTGCGTTATTCTTTCATTGGTAATTGTAGCTGTGGGAATTCCGTTTACAGCAATTGCAGCTACAACTGACAGTGTCAGCTTCGGTGTTTTAAGTGATGTTCACTATTTCGCTGATGAATCAATGGGTGAAACTGCAGAGGATAAAGCAGATTTTAATGAAATAATGCTTCTTAACAACTCAACAAGCGGAATTTCACCTGCTCTTACCGATGCTGCTCTTGCAAACCTTGCAAAGAAAGCAAAGAACGGTGAAATCGAATTCCTCTTGCTTCCCGGTGACCTGACAAGAAATGCTGAAATTGCAGGTCATAAAGCTCTTGCTGAAAAGCTTGCTGCATTTGAAGATGAAACAGGTATTCCTTGTTACGTTATCAACGGTAACCACGACATTAACAATCAGCGTGCTATGTACTATGACGGTGAAGAATTGGTTACAGCAAAGAAAAATCCTGAAATCCGTGAGGACCTTGACACTTCTCCGGAAGAGTTTGAAGAAGTTTACAGAGATTTCGGCTATTCTCAGGAAGGCGATGCTTATTACGGCCGTTATAAGGAAAACGCTGATAACTCAGAGGGCTCACTCTCTTATGTAACAGACATTAACGACAAATACCGTCTTATAGTTATTGATGCCATGATGTATTCTGCTGACAACACAGATTCAGGTGAAAACGAGCAGGAAACAGGCGGTAAAATGTCAGAAGCACATCTCGCATGGGCTGTGGCTGAAACAGAAAAGGCAGTCAAAGAAGGTAAAACCGTTATCGGTATGATTCACAACAATATGATTCCTCACTTTGAAACTCACGTTGACGTGCTTGACCAGTTCGTACTTTTCAGTTGGGAAAAGGTTGCTGACGCACTTGCAGAAGCAGGTATGCACCACGTAATTACAGGCCATACACACATGCAGGATGTGGCTACTCACATAACTGACAGCGGCGAAACAATCACAGAAATCGTTACATCTTCAATTCTCAGCTATCCGAATATGTTCAGAACAGTTACTCTTGATACTTATGCAACAGGCAGAGTTGACTGCACATATCACACACACGATGTTGACGAGGATATTCCTGTTTACATCAACGGTGTTGCTCAGGAAAAGCCGTTCAAGTACCAGACATGGGCTTATAACTTTGGCGGAGACAACATTAAGAACTTTGTAACAAACCTTCTTGAATATCAGCTTCTTTACGGTTTTGGTAAGGATGTTAAGGATGCAGGCGGTCTTTATAAGTATCTTACAAATATGCTTGATTTCAACGAGCTTATGACAGACCTTATCGGCAACAAGCTCCTTGGTAATGTTTCTGCAACTGCAATTAAAGCATTACTTCTCTCACTCTGCAATCAGCTTGAGGATGCATACCTTACTGATGTAGATGCAACTCTTGCAAAGGTTGACCCGATTCTCGACAAGCTTTTAGCTATT
>JAFTUP010000184.1 GCA_017466205.1 Clostridia bacterium | reverse complement strand
GGTGTCAGTTTTTCAAGCTGTTCCTCTGTGTTAATGCCAAGTGAAGCAAGTTTTTCAAGCACTTCAAATTTCATCTGAGTTTTGCTTACTTTCATTTTCTTTGCCATTTACCTTCTCCTTTCCATCGTAGAATTCTTCATATACTTTTTTCCAACAGATATTACACACATATCCGTTTCGGTATCTGCAATTTTTACAACCTAATTTCTTTTCATCAACTTTCATTTCTGACGATGAAGCTCATCGTGCTTCACCTCGCTCGTGCTGTTTTGAATGAATAAACTTGCCTTGCTCATTATAGTTCTGCGGATTAGCAGATGGTGTCTGCCAACCGTTAGTAATACCGCCGAGCATAGCTTCTTTCTGAGCTTTGGTAACGCCCATTTCAGAATTATGTCCGTCTGCAAGCTGTCTGTTTTGTTCAGGTGTGTTACGCTCATCAGTTACATCGACAAATTCTTTTTCACCTTTGGTGATGATAATAAGTTTTTCACTTTCGGGATGAATTGCATAACAAAGTTTTGGAAGAGAAGAACGAATAGGAATTACTGTACTTCCGTTTCTCTCCATAATCTCTGCGAACTCACAGATATGATAGAGTCTGTCACCAACCTCCGTGTGGTAATCGTCTATATATCTGCAGGTTTTATATGACCTTTCACCGTCAGAATGGGTAATTTTGATTTTATCACCATCGGGTATTCTGAATATTTCTCTGTAATGAGGGGTTATAAACCTGATACCCTTACTTGCCTGAACAAGATGTGTTTCAAGATACTTCTTTACATAGCAATAACAGTAAAGATTGTATTCACCTCTGTTCGGATTAAGCCTTAAAAGATAAGTGTGATTGTCTGTGTCAACTCTTACACCAAAATACTGTTTATCATCTCCGGTGTACTGCTTTGCATTATCGTGGCAATACTTTGAAAGACTTGTTCTGTCACCGAGCATTTTGCCGTACTTTTCATCAAGACGGAGAGCATTGATAACATCATCAAATTCCTTTTTGAACTCGTCGGTTTTGAAGAATGAACAAGTATCGTTCCAAGTGGAATAAAACTCTTCTCCGCTTGAACCTAAGTCAGCACGAAGATAACCAATACAGCCTGTCTGTTGATATAACTGATTGCTCTGCTTAAATGTGTATTTTTCAAGGTTTGTTGTAATCGGAGTTATATACAAATCATTCATCGTGCATCCCTCTCCTTTCTCTTTTCGGCTCGTTCTTTCTGTACCTCATCTAATCTTTGCTTTGCCCATTCAGGGAGTTGGTCTTTTTCAATGACACCGAGAATATCACGGCGTTCATATCTTGACTCTTTACCGCTATACAAATTAGTACAGAAGCAGGCTGAACCTCTTGAATTAGGCTCACAACCGAAACCACCCGTACAAAGCTGCAACTGCATTGTTGCAATCTGATATTCCGGCTTAAACACATCGGCTCTTATAACTACAACCTTATTCTTGATGGAGTCATCAGCCTTAATAACTGTGCAACCATCAGCATAAATTGGGGCAGTATCAACTTTGATTTTTGAGATTTCTTCAATAACAAGCTCAGCTTCATTCTTGATTCTCTCTGCAAATATCTTTGCAATTTCGGCAAAATCATTACCGACAAGTGCATCAACATATCTTTCAAATATTCCGTTATTTTCATAGTTGGCAACAACAAATCTTTCATCGGGTGAAGCGTCACGATCTTCACCGATTATGATTCCTTTTTTACCAATTTCAAAGGTGTGAATTACCTCATAAGTTCCCGCCATTCTTTTTTCGGTCATTTTTTTCATCTCCTCTCATTACTGCATAACCGTGAGCAGTAATGCTGTAATAGTTGGCGTGGTCGAAATGTTCCTTGCCATACTGTTTAGAAATGAGGATGTTTCCTTTTTTGAGCCTTTTAATTGCATTTCGCACTGCTTTTTCACCCAAGAAAGGAAAAGTACCTGTTAATTTTTTAATGGTTATTCGTTCCCAAGGAACATCACCACTATAAAAATCTGTTTTTTCGAGTTTTTCTCGAATATATCCTGCAATAAGGGCAGCGTTAATGCCGTATTTTATTGCAATTGTATTACTGTAATTACATACCATTTTGTCGTCCTCCTAAAAAGTGAGGGCGACTTTTTTGAGCCGCCCTTAAAGTGAATTTATCTGCCTACATACCAATCGTCATAAGCAGAGTCTTTGATTATAATTTTGTTTGATTTATATTCTCTCTTCATCATACCTGAAGGTGTCCACATATCACTGAGTTCAGCTCTTACAATATAGTTTCCGTCAGGATACCAAAGAGGTGTAAAATGAACATTACCATAAGAACCTGTGGCAGAGAAAATCCATTTACCGCACGAAAGAGCAAGAGTTGTAATCTTACCGCTATCCTTTGAATAACCGTATTCGGGGAATATAGCTATACCATACTGAGGAAGAGTATATGAGTCAGCAGGGGCAGTTGAAAAACCACTCTTTGAAGCTGTCGTTCCGTTGCTGAGTGACATGGTTATTGCATAACCTGAATTCATATACCAAGTGCTACCACTCTTGGTTGCAGTTTGAGTATTCTTCGGTTCAATCTTTATTGAATAACTTGTAAGTCCCGTATAATACTGTTTCTGAACGAATTTTCCATTTTCATATACATATTCCCACCATTCACAAGCTGTACCTCTTGTCGATGTGTCAGCAGGTATAGAAAATCCTGAAGGACCTTTTTTCTCAAACTGTGTATCCGGTGTCTGAACAATCTTATATGGTATTGTTGAGTAATACTTCGTTACCTTGTTGTATGAAGCACCGTCATCAATAATTTCAGCCGTTATCTTAACATCAGCATTATTGAAACCGATAGGAACCTTCCATTTGAAATAAATGTGGTTAATGTCATTACCGGGAACTATTGCTTTTGTCTTAGTATAGCTGTAAATAAGATTTGAACTCTTATACACACAGAACTTGATTGACACATCTTCGGCAGGAGTATAATCATCTGAATATGAGTTCTTGAGCCAATAGCTTGTGATTACCTCTGTGTTTTCTCTGTAATCAGCATTAGGAGTAATAGGCTGAAGTGTCAACGG
>JAFTUP010000183.1 GCA_017466205.1 Clostridia bacterium | reverse complement strand
GGTGTCAGTTTTTCAAGCTGTTCCTCTGTGTTAATGCCAAGTGAAGCAAGTTTTTCAAGCACTTCAAATTTCATCTGAGTTTTGCTTACTTTCATTTTCTTTGCCATTTACCTTCTCCTTTCCATCGTAGAATTCTTCATAAACTTTTTTCCAACAGATATTACACACATATCCGTTTCGGTATCTGCATTTTTTACAACCTAATTTCTTTTCATCAACTTTCATTTCTGACGATGAAGCTCATCGTGCTTCACCTCGCTCGTGCTGTTTTGAATGGATAAACTTGCCTTGCTCATTATAATTCTGCGGATTAGCAGAAGGTGTCTGCCAACCGTTAGTAATACCGCCGAGCATAGCTTCTTTCTGTGCTTTTGTAACTCCCATTTCAGAATTATGTCCGTCTGCAAGCTGTCTGTTTTGTTCAGGTGTGTTTCGCTCATCATTAACATCAGTAAAGTCTTTTTCACCCTTAACGATGATTACGAGCTTCTCGTTTTCAGGGTTAATTGCATAACATAAGTTTGGAAGAGATGAACGAAGAGGAATAACCTTACTTCCGTTTCTCTCCATAAGCTCTGCGAACTCACAGATATGATATATTCTGTCACCAACCTCTGTATGGTAATCATCTATATATCTGCAGGTCTTATCATATCTTTCACCGTCTGAATGGATAATTCTTATCTTGTCACCATCGGGTATTCTGAAAATTTCTCTGTAATGAGGGGTTATAAATCTGATACCCTTACTTGCCTGAACAAGCTGTGTTTCAAGATACTTCTTTACATAGCAATAACAGTAAAGATTGTATTCGCCTCTGTTGGGATTTAGTCTTAACAGATAAGTGTGATTATCCGTATCAACTCTTACACCGAAATACTGATTGTCGGCTCCGCTGAACTGCTTTGCATTACTGTGACAATACTGAGAAAGTTTTGTTCTGTCACCGAGCATTTTGCCGTACTTTTCGTCAAGACGGAGTGCATTGATAACATCATCAAATTCATTTTTAAACTCATCTGTTTTAAAGAATGAACAGGTATCGTTCCAAGTAGAATGAAATTCCTTTCCGCTTGAACCGAGGTCTGCACGAAGATAACCTATACAGCCTGTCTGCTGATATAACTGATTGCTCTGCCTGAATGTGTACTTTTCAAGATTTGTTGTAATCGGAGTTATATATAAGTCTGTCATCGTGCATCCCTTTCCTTTCTTTTTTCGGCTCGTTCTTTCTGAACCTCATCTAATCTCTGCTTTGCCCATTCGGGGAGCTTGTCTTTTTCAATGATACCGAGAACATCACGGCGTTCATATCTCGACTCTTTACCACTGTAAAGATTAGTACAGAAGCAGGCTGAACCTCTTGAATTACGCTCCGCACCAAAACCTCCCGTACAAAGCTGCAACTGCATTGTTGCTATCTGATATTCCGGCTTGAATACATCTGCTCTGATAACCACAACCTTATTTTTTATAGAGTCTTCAGCCTTAATAACTGTGCAATCGTCAGCATAAATAGGTGTAGTATCAACTTCGATTTTTGAGATTTCTTCAATAACAAGTTCAGCTTCGTTCTTAATTCGTTCAGCAAAAATCTTTGAGATTTCTGCATAATCGTTTCCGACAAGTGCATCAACAAATCTTTCAAATATGCCGTTGTTTTCATAGTTGGCAACAACAAATCTTTCATCTGGAGAAGCATTGTCATCTCTGCCGATTATGATTTCTTTCTTGCCGATTTCAAAGGCGTGAAGCACCTCATAAGTTCCCGCCATTCTTTTTTCTTTATTCAAATTCATCATCTCCTTTGATTTACAAAGTAAAGGGCGACTTTTCAGCCGCCCTTAAAGTGAATTTCTATCGCCCTACATACCAATCATCGTATGCAGAGTCTTTGATTTTAATTGTGTTTGATTTATACTCTTTCTTCATCATACCTGAAGGTGTCCACATATCGCTGATCTCAACTCTTACGATATACTCACCGTCAGGATACCAAAGAGGTGTAAAGTGCACATTACCATAAGAACCTGTAGCAGAGAATATCCATTTACCGCCCGAAAGAACGAGTGTTGTAATCTTTCCGCTGTCCTTTGAGTAACTGTACTCAGGGAAATATGCAATACCATACTGAGGAAGTGTATATGAGTTAGCAGGTGCTGTCGGATAACCAGTCTTTGAGGGATTAGTACCGTTATTAAGTGACATCGTTATTCCGTAGCCTGAATTCATATACCAATAACTGCCGTTCTTTGTGGCTGTCTGTGTGTTCTTCGGTTCAATTCTGATTGAGCCACTTGCAAGACCTGTATAATACTGTTTCTTTACAAACTGACCGCCTTCATAAACATACTCCCACCATTCACAAGCTGTACCTGTTGTATAGGTATCAGCAGGAATGGAAAAGCCTGATGGGCCTTTTTTTTCAAACTGTGTGTCAGGAGTCTGAACAATCTTATATGGTATCGTTGAGTAATTCTTTGTTACCTTGTTGTACGATGCACCGTCATCTATAATTTCAGCCGTTATCTTAACATCCGCATTGTTAAATCCTATCGGTACTTTCCACTTGAAATATATCAAGTTATTAAGTCCACCGGGAACTATTGCTTTTGTTTTGGTATAACTGTATATGAGGTTTGAACCCTTATACACACAGAACTTGATTGACACATCTTCGGCAGGAGTATAATCATCTGAATATGAGTTCTTGAGCCAATAGCTTGTGATTACCTCTGTGTTTTCTCTGTAATCAGCATTAGGAGTAATAGGCTGAAGTGTCAACGG
>JAFTUP010000182.1 GCA_017466205.1 Clostridia bacterium | reverse complement strand
GGTACATTGATTTTTCCTGCGACAGAGCCGAGTCGAACGAGAGAAAGATTTTCCATAAGTTCCTTTGTTGACAGAAGTCTTGCCCATTTAAGAGTACCGTAAGCACGGAAAATGGCATCTTCTGTGTCAATTGACTTTAAGAGCTCTTCTCGAGCTGTTCTCTCGTTTGCACAAAGCTGTAAAGTGATGGCTTTTAAATTTTTAATTGCAAATTCTTCAGAAATACCGAGAGTTATCTGGTTAGAAAGCTGATACATATCCCCTACTGCCTTTGTTCCTTCACCAAAAGCACCACGGAATGTAAGACCTAATTTTGAAATCGTATTTATCAGTTTATGAATCTGACCGTTCATTGTAAGTGCAGGAAGATGAAGCATTACAGATGCTCTCATGCCTGTACCAAGGTTTGTTGGGCATTGAGTGAGATAGCCGATTCGTTCATCAAAAGCATAATTCAGTTTACCGCCAATAATGTCGTCAATTTCGTCTGCAACCGCATAAGCCTCTTCAAGGGCAAATCCTGATTTCATTACCTGTAATCTAATATGGTCCTCTTCGTTGAGCATTATACAAATATCCTCGTCTTTGGAAATCATGAATGCTCTGCCATCAAGGTCAGATGCAAATTCGGGACTGATAATATGTCTTTCAGCCATTGATGCTGCTTCAAAACGAGCAAGAGTTCTCATTTCCGTAAACTGCAGGTTATACTTATCGTCCTTTTCCATAGCTTCCTTAATAATATTATTAAGCTCCATTCTGTTTTTAGTATTTAATTTGTTTGGGAAAGGATATTCACTAATATTTCTTGCAAGACGAATTCGAGTGCTTACAACTATGTCACTTTGTTCACCAACGCCTAAATACCATCTGTTACTCATTTTTGCCACCTGCCTTCAATGTGTTTATTTTGTCACGAAGCTCTGCTGCTTTTTCAAATTTCTGCTCTTCGATTGCTAATTTAAGTTCATTCTCAAGTTTCTCGATTTGATTTTCTTGAGTGTTCACTTCTGTTTTGATTACTTTAGGATTTTTACCCTCATGACGGGTTTTTCCGTGTATTCTCTGTAATGACGGCAAAAGCTTGTCGTAAAATGTAGTATAACAATCTGCACAACCAAGTTTTCCGTTATTTACAATATCGTTGAATGTGTTCCCACACTTTTCGCAACGGATTACTCTTGAATTAAGCGTTGCTGTCTGTGGTTCACCGAAGAATGAACCAAGCAAATCGGTAAAAGTGTTACCGAAACCACCAAAAACATCGTTGTAACCAAGTGCCTTTGCACAGTCCGAACAGAGATGTGCCTCTGCACTTTCACCGTTTATAATCCTCTTAACATGAGTTGTAGCCTCATATTTTCCACAATTCTGACATAACATAATAAATTCACTCCTTACATTATATTTAAAACCATTTGTTTGAATATTGATGCACGGATAATATCGCTGTATTCTCTCGGAATATCACGATAAGCATTTCCTGTCAATGCTGACAAGAATATTTTGACCGTTTTTTCATCGATAATATCTCTGTCATAAAGATTTTTAAGATGAGCACAACAGGTGTTTTCATCTAAAGTCTGACCAATTGAGTTAATCAGGTGCATTTTCAAAGAATTTCTGTCGTAAGCTGCTCTTGTAATCTTTATATATCCCCCACCACCACGACGACTTTCAACAATATAGCCGTGTTCAGGTGTAAATCGTGACGAAATAACATAGTTTATCTGACTTGGTACACAGCCGATTTTCTGGGCTAATTCGTTTCGTTGAATTTCCGTGTAACCATCATCCTCAAGCATCTCCTGAATCATAGATGCGATTATGTTGCTGATGTTCATATTTTCACGCCCTTTTCTTTGACTTTGACTTTCTTTGACCTTTTCTATTTACTATTATAGCAAGAAAAATGACCTTGTCAAGGTCAAACAAGGTCAAATTTTAATTATTTACAAATTGTTAATAAATACATCTCAACATAGCCTTCCCCCTAGAGGGGAAGGTGGCACCGTAAGGTGACGGAAGGGGGGATATTTTATTTATACCCCCTCAGTCTGCTTCGCAGACAGCTCCCCCTCAAGGGTGGAGCCTAATTTTGCACTTATCCAAGTATTGGTGTATCAACAAACTCCACAACTGGTTCGCCTTTGAGTCCGTCGGATTCAAACACAATAATCTCATTTTCACCGTCACGAAGAACGGATGCAGGGACATAAAGTGTCTGCTGTGGTCCTATTTCCCAGTATCTGCCAAGATTAAAGCCATTGATTGTAACAAAACCTTTTGTAAAATCAGGAAGTTTCAGGAATGTGTCCTTTGGGTTTTCTATATTGATAAAACCACGATAAAAAGCTGATTTTTCATTAAATTCTTTGTTTTCAAACGGAACACTCTGAAGATTATCCATAGGCATTGTATAAACATCCCAGCTGAAATGCACCTTGCTGTCAAAAAGACATCTGCCTGCAATACCCTTTTTACGCATCATTTTTGCACCGAAATTACATCTGCCCATATTCTCACAAAGAACTGTGAGAACATCGCCTTTTTTAGCAGAGAAAGTAGTTTCAAGTCGGTCGTTTATAAAGAGAATGTCGATAAGCTTATCATTTATGTAAATCTGTGCTCTGTCACCAAGACTCTCAAATGAAAGCTTTGTGTTTTCATAATCTCTATTGAGTGTTGTTCTGTAAGCAATATATCCGTAACCGTTTCCGTATTTTTCCATACATTTTGGAACATCGGAATGAATTGGGTTTGCAAGATGTGGTAATGCTGTGAAAAAGCCTGTTTTTTCTGTAAGAGTAACTTTTCCATAAGCTTTTTTCTCACGATTTGCAGGGATAGGTGGTAATTCTTCACCAATATGCTTCTTTATGACCTCACGGACTGCCATATACTTAGGTGTCACATCACCACATTCTGTAAGAATCGCATCATAGTCGTAACTTGTTACATCAGCCTTGAAAGTTTCGTAATGATTTGCACCTGATGTAAAACCGAAATTAGTTCCACCAATGAACATATACATATTAAGGCTACCCTTTGTGAGCATATCGTCAACGACTTTTGCATAATCCTCTGCTGATGTTGTGTGATGGTACTCTTCGCCCCAAGCATCAAACCAACCGTTCCACATTTCCATACACATTTTTGGCATTTCAGGGAAAAGCTCGTCGTGTGCTTTGAAATTTTCTTCAACTCTGCTACCGAAATTGAGTGTTGCAAGGCAACCGTCAATAGTACCGTCAAGCAAATCTGTTTTGCTTGTTCCGTCAGATGTAAACAATGGCACATCAATTCCACGATTTTCAAAGCCTTTTTTAAGATAATTGAGATACTCTTTGTCGTCACCGTAATAACCGTACTCATTTTCACATTGAACCATAATGATATTGCCACCGTTTGTGAAAAGATAAGGCTTGATTTCAGCACAAAGACGGTCAAGGTACATATCGAATCTTTCTATGTATTTCTTGTTCATACAACGAATTTCCATATCCTCGTCAGCCTGAATCCACCAAGGAAGTCCACCGAATTCCCATTCGGAACAGATATATGGACCCGGTCTTACAATAACCATAAGGTCTTCAGCCTGTGCCATTTCGATAAACTTTCCAATATCGAGAATACCTGTAAAATCAAACTGTCCTGGAATTTTTTCGTGCATATTCCAAGCACAATATGTCTCAACGCAGTTACAGCCCATTGCTTTTAATTTCTTGAAAATATCAGCCCAAGTGTCAGGCATATTTCTGAAATAATGAACTGCACCTGAAATGAGTTTAACAGGTTTTCCGTCTTTTACGAATTGGTCTTTAATAATTTCAAATTTCATAATTTTACACCACATATTCCTTATATTTGTCTGCCATAGAAGCAGGTAAAATTGCTTTTATAAGTGTTCCGTCACCTGTATATTCCTCGCTTAAAATTTTACCGTTGTTACGGATAAAGTTCACTTCTCCACCCTTGGAAAATGGAATGAGCAATTTGAGTATAACGCTTTTCAATTCAAGGACTTTTTCAATTTCCTTTAAGAGCAAATCAAGATTCGTGCCATTAAGTGCACTAATCATAACGGTTTTGCCAACAGAAATCAGGTCAAAAATATTTTCAGCCTTATCACACTTGTTCATTACGGTGATAATGTTGTCACCTTTACAGCCCAAATCTCGCAAAATATCAGTGGTAATCTCAATATGCTCACTGCAATGGATATCAGACGCATCACACACATTGAGAATAACATCAGCTTCGCTAGCCTCTTCAAGAGTTGATTTGAAAGCCTTGACCAAATCGTGAGGTAATCGGCTGACAAAACCAACTGTGTCAATAAGCATAACATCTTGTCCATCAGGAAGTGTGAGTTTTCGTGATGTTGGGTCGAGAGTTGCAAAAAGCTTATCCTCAGCTAAAACCCCTGCATCTGTAAGAGCATTCATAAGCGTTGATTTTCCTGCATTTGTGTAGCCAACCAGAGCAACTGTTATAACACCGTCTTTTTCTCGTCTTTTGCGTAAAAGTCCGCGTCTTTTTTCAACTTCGTTGAGCTGTTCCTGTAAAGCGTGCATCCTTCTCATAATATGACGACGGTCACTTTCAAGCTTTGTTTCACCGGGACCACGAGTACCGATACCACCACCGAGTCGTGACAACTGTTTACCTTTACCCGTAAGTCTTGGGAGTGAATACTTGAGCTGTGCCAACTCAACCTGCAATTTACCTTCACTGGTCTTTGCTCTTAAAGCGAAAATGTCGAGAATTAACTGTGTTCTGTCAACAACTCGCACATCAGTAGCATTTTCAATATTACGGATTTGTGACGGAGTAAGCTCACCATCGCATACAATTAAATCAATTTCATTGTTGTAGCAGAAAAGTTCAGCCTCGGATAAACGACCTTTTCCAAGGTATGTTGCACCGTCAGGAGTGCTTTTACGCTGAATAATTGAACCAACAACTTTAGCCCCTGCACTTTCCGTCAGGAGCGTAAGTTCTTCTATACTGGCGTCGGCATCAAAGTCCCCTGTATCAACGGAAATGAGCAACGCCTTTTCAGGTTCTCTTGTAATTTCGTAATAGTCCATAGTGTTATAAAATCGTAGGGGTCGATGCCCACATCGACCCGCTGTTTAGTATTATGGTTTTTTCGGGACGGTGTGGGCACCGTCCCCTACATCACTTTATTTTTCACTTAATAATGTTTTAGCAGCAGCCACAGTCACAGTCTCTCTGGCGTGAGCAACCGCAGTCGTTGTGATTGCAACCACAACCGTTGTTATTATCAGAGAGAAGAATTAAGATGATGATGATAATTAACCAAGTGTTGTTACCGAAGAAGTTACACATTTATTATTTCCTCCTTCCCATTTTGTAATTACATTACATTTTATGGAAATCTCGGAAATGTGTTACTTGAAAAGTGTAAAGTTGAAAACTGAAAACGAATAGTCTGCGACACAATTGTAAAAATCTTTGTCATTTTCCATTTTACGTTTTATGTTTTCCACTTATTTAAGTGATGCAAGAAGACCGCCTTTAGAAATAATATTCTGAATAAATTCAGGGAATGGCTGAGCCTTATAACTCATTCCCTTTGTAACATTTGTGATTACACCTGTATCGAAGTCAACAGAAACCTCGTCACCTGCTTCGATATTGTCACAAGCCTCAGGACATTCGAGAATCGGAAGTCCGATATTAAGAGAGTTTCTGTAAAAAATTCTTGCAAAAGTTTTTGCGATAACACATGAAACACCTGCAGCCTTAATAGCAATAGGAGCGTGTTCACGAGATGAGCCACAGCCGAAATTTACGCCTGCAACCATAATATCGCCGTCTTTAACTTTATTTACAAATTCCTTGTCGATATCTTCCATACAATGAGCAGCCAATTCCTTATGGTCAGCAGTATTCAAATATCTTGCAGGAATAATAACGTCTGTATCAACGTGGTCACCGTATTTATGTACTAAACCTTGAATTTTCATAATTAAAGTACCTCCTCTGGTGTGCAGATATAGCCTGCGATTGCACTTGCAGCAGCAACATACGGGCTCGCAAGATAAACTTCACTTGTAGGATGTCCCATTCTGCCTACAAAGTTACGGTTTGTAGTAGAAATTGCCTTTTCTTCTGCAGCTAAGTTTTCTGTTAAGTCGACGATAGGATCACCTGTAACAGCGAATAACATTGTTGAAAATGGCACACCATTTACATCAACTGGGAACATATTTTTACCATGTTCAACATAATTTCCCTCAATACCCATCGCTTTTAATTCTTCAACTGTTGATCCTTCGGTCAATTGTAATACGATTGTATTAATCATTTCGATATGTGCTAACTCTTCAGTACCAATATCAGTTAGAAGTGCTTTTCCTTCGTCAGTTGGCATAGTATAACGCATCGTTAAATAACGTAGTGCCGCTCCTAATTCACCAGCGTAACCACCGAACTGAGTGATTATCATTTGAGCTAAGCGCGGGTTTTTGTTTTTAATGTTAATTGGTAACATCAACCTTTTTTCATAAGTCCACATTAAAATCGATCCTCCCATGGCCAAGGGCCAGTTATATATGACTCATTACTAACTGCGTCCATTGTTAGTGGAGAGAAATTAGTATTATAATAATCTTTTAATTTGTTAAGTTCTGTTTTAAATGTAGTGATTAATGCTTTTGCTCGTTCATTATTTGGATGAGTGTTTAAAAACATATTTAAATCAACAATTAAGAATGTATAAATATCGATTAAAGCTAAGATGTTTTGTCTTGGATTTGATCCTTTTAAAATTTTAGTTGCTTCATATTTGTATGGTATATAAAGATTAGCGAAACTGCTACCTCTAGCTAAAGCTGTCTCAGGTGGAACTAAAGTTGTTAATTCTTGGTTATTTATATTTATTTGTGCTAACATTTTTTTATTAACCTCCGATAATAGAGTATGAACAAAGTAAAATCTCGAATGGGCTAATTATGTTTAAAGTATGGAAATTATAATTAAAATTTGTTAGAATATATTTGAGGAAGTGGTATTATGTATTGTAAAAATTGTGGTAAGGAAATTCCGGACAATTCAGTTTATTGTACTTATTGCGGAACTTTAGTTGGCGAAAGTGTTATAAAGGGTGATGTAAAACCGGAAGAAAAGATAACTTTCAAAGATGCAATAAAGGCTTTGTTTACCCGTTTATTTGTTTTCGAAGGGAAGACAGGGCAAAGAGAATTTAACTTTGGTTTTTTATTTTTGATTATTATTTCTAGTGCTTTGTCAATGATTATGACAATGCCTGAGGCAAACCGTATTACTCAAGAAATAATGTCTTCAAATACATTTGATGAAGCGATTCTT
>JAFTUP010000181.1 GCA_017466205.1 Clostridia bacterium | reverse complement strand
TTATCATTTGAAAGATAAATACCGATGCCGAGAGCATAGGCTAAAATGAAAATGAGGACAGTTTTTACGCTGTCCTCACAAAAAGAAATATTAAACGGATTACTGAAAGCAACTGAAAGATTTTTAATTATTTCAACCAGTCCGCCGTCAAGATACGGAGCAACCAACAAGGCTAACCATATTACAGGTATAAGACCACAAACATAAAGTATGAGATTGGTTTTCGAGAATTTATCTGTCCTCACGTTCAAACCTCCTCTTCCTCAGAAGCGGAGCATCAATGAGTTTCCTGAGCAGGTTATCAACATCTTCAATAGGCATATCTTTTTCGATAAGCATATTACGAAATTCGTTAATACCGTTTATCATCAGATTGTGTTCAAAATCATCAACAGTAATTACTCTTTTTTCTTTTCTCATACAAGAACACCGCCTTATCTGTCACCGTGTTCTTTGTTTTTAGGCTCAAGTGCTTTTCTTACAGTATTAGCAATAGTATTTGCGTGGTCACGAGCCTGTGAAAGCTCTGCTCGCTTTTCTTTTGCATCAAGATTAGAAAACTTATCACTTAACTTAGTAATAGGTTCCGGTTTAAAGCCTGCTCTTGAAGTAGAAATATATGAAATTGCCTGTGCTTTAAATTCAAGATTTTCTCTGTTGAAATCACCGTTATCAAGTCTTGCAAAAGCAATCTCTTTAGAAAGAGCACGGACAATATCATCTCCCTCCAAACCCTGACGAACAAAAATCATTTTTGTTTCAGGCTGGTAATGAGCATTTATACCTTCGGGAAGCTCATTACTGATTTTTACGGGAACGGGTGAAGTTGTAATCATTGCCTTAACAACCACACGGGCATCAGGTGTTCGTGTTCTCTGTTGTCTCGGTCTTGCATTTGTCTGAGAAATATCAAAGACCTTTTTTGCATTATAAGGAGTTACGGTCTTACCATCATCTCTCGTATATTCCTTACCGGGTTCAAGAATAATGATACCCGTTTCACCTTTATTGATAAATACATGGTTTTTCTGCCAAGTTTTTGAATCACAAAGTCTTGTTGCTTCAGGATTCTGATATGCTACCAAAAGAGCATTGCTTACTGAATATCTGTCAAACTTACTCTGAATATCAAGATAAGCCATAACAGTATCGGGATTATTAAGCTCCTCCGTTGCTGTTTCAAGCATTTCATAAGCCAATGCTCTGTTTTCGTTTTTCTGTCTTATCCAATCATCTTTTGAATAAGGTTCCATTGTTGTCGGCTTTTCATTGCCGAAAAGCTCATCGAGTTCTGTCATTTGATTTAACTCCTTTCGATTTCGATTTTGTTTTCTGCGGTGTAGATTTTGTTGTTGCCGCATTTTTTCTTTCTTCCTTAATTCGGTTAAGCTCAGCTCTGACCGAAGGTCGAGAAGATTTATTATCCCGTGTAGAACGTCGGAGCTCTGACACTCCTGAGGAAGGCTCGGACGCTCGGGATTTTTCCGTCTTCGCCATAGAGGGGTTTTCAATATAACTCTTTTCTGTCTGTTGAGGTTTTGCAAAGAGCTCGTCAATGAATTTATCTTCAGCACTTTTTTCGGGTTTCTGTTTTTCTTTAGGTTGTTTAATTTCACCTTTTGATTTATCAAGTCCTGCACGAATTACAGCTTTGTTATTAATGCCGAGATTAAATCTTTGGAAGATGCGATTTACCTTTGCTGAATCTTCAGAACGAACCATAATGTCACACTTACCATCATTCTTATCTCTGTCTTTAAGCACGTGATACATTACGCCGTATTTTTTTGCTTCCTGACAGAATTTTTTAAGGTCTCTGTCTTTAATCTCAAAAACTTTAATCGGCTTATTTGATTTCAGCATTGTATTCAGTGAAGCTCTGCCTTTTGTTCTCTTTGTATCTTTAAGAGAAGCAAAAATAAGTTTCACAAGTCTCTCAGCTCCGTCCATTGACATCTTACCTGCAACCTCAACGCCCTGTAATGTCATCCTCACGATTTGTTCTGCTGCGTCTCCTGAAGCGTTCATCTGTACTCATCTCCTTTCGTTCTTTATCATTAATAATTTCGTTTATCTTGTTTTCGATTTTAGGTTCCTGTTCCTGTATCCTGTCACAGATGCGAATATCTTTTCTTAACGCCCTCATTTTCATTGTAAGATTTGAAATATGGTCTCTTATTTCTGTAACTTCTTTTTCATCACCATTTCTCATTGCTACCTTTAACATTTTTCGAAGTCTGTTTCGTGCTTCATCACATTCCTGAAGTTGAATTTTACAAGATGTCTTAAATTCTTCAAGTTGTTCCGGTGTTTCAATATCATTACCACACAGAAGATTTTGCTGTTCAATTAATTTATCGAGCTTTCGCATCTCATCAATCAGGTATTTATCAATCTCTCTGTTTGTGTTTGGATTTTTCTTTACATATTGAACAACCGTTACAAAAGAAACATACACTTCTCTGTAATTAGGCTCATCAAGAGGTTCAAAAAATTCCTGAACAAGATTGTCTTGCTCAGGAATATCTATTTTATATCTCTGCCATTTTGACATTAAGCGTCTTTCAATATCTTGCGGAGTGTACCCCTCACCAAGAGTTTTTAACCTTCTCGGTCTTTCAAATTTGGGGTGTGATATGGTCGGATACTTTCGTTCAAAGTTGAAAGTATATCCGAGTTTTCTCATTTCGATATAAAAGCCTCTCTCACTTGTAGTTTTTAAAATACACTCATCAATGTCTCTTTTAATGATTGCATCCTTTGTCCACTCTCCGTTTTTCTCTGCCATATATAAGTCATAAGGTTTGCGACTTCGCTTTTTAGGATTTTCAATTACTGACAATCCGTATTCTCTGCATAGCTCATCAGAGATTTCTCTTAATCTTGCATAGCTTTGATTGTTGTCATAATATTTTTTACCGTCCATAAATGAAACAGAATTTAAAACATAATGGTTATGAAGACAACCTGTGTTAAGATGAGTTGCAACCACTACTTCAAATCTGTCACCAAATGCACGGCGGGCAAACTCTTTTCCGAGTTCGTGTATTGATTCGGGGGTTCCTTCACCGGGAGCAAAAGATAGAATGATGTGATAGCCAAGAATTTTATCTGTCTTATGCCATTCTTTTTTTGTTTCCGTCATTTTATTTAGTGCATTTTCGTATCTGCAATTTATTCCGTCAACATAAAACTTCTGCTCTGTTTTTAAATCATCAACCGTATAATCGAGAGCATTATGCAAATCTAAAAATATCTCTTTATAGTTTTCATTAAGAGTTTTCTTTTTATTACCGATATATGAAATGGTTTTATCAAGACGCGATTGAATATCTTTGATGAAAATTATTCCCATCGTCTTCTGTTCCTCTTAAGATAATTAATTTCCTCTTTCATACCATCTTCAATTAAATCAAGTTCGCAAAGATGTTTTTGAAGTTCCAATGAGTTAAACACTCCGTTTGACTTTGCAATTACTAATACTTGATTGATATTATTCCCAATCATTCGCAACTCTCTAATCCATTTTCGGTAATCAATAGAGGGCGCTTCGACAAGGATTGCTGTATTTAATAAGAACCTTAAAACCTCAGATTTAGACTTTTTTGTTTTGATTGAGAATTCATTAAGCAAAGAAACTTCATCATCACTCAGAAATAAATGAATATCATTTGTTCTTTTCCTCATTCAATCAATCCTTTATTTCTCATTTTAATTGTTATAACGGCTTTTGCAATTTCAGAAGTTACACATAAAGTAACTGCTGAAATTATGAGTAAACTGTCCATTGTTATCATCTCCTTCCACGGGGTATTAGGGGTGTGAAACCCTAACAAGCGAATTTATGTGGATATAAATTCAGTGCTTGTTAAGACTTAGCCGCAGGCTTTTACCCTTTAATACAGTTCGTCGTAAAGATACTCTCTCTCTTCAGAGCAGTAGTCATCATCACAATCTTCATCGCAATTTTCGCAGGGATTTTCCGCCGAACTCTCTGCTTCGCAGACGATTGAATCAATATCATCTTCGGTGAATTCAACAAGGTCTGTGTTGAATAAAATATCTTTTGCTTTAGATATTGCTTCGTCACCGCAACAAGCATTTATCTTCATAGGCTTCTTAAATGTTACTGAAACCGTCACATCATAACTTTTCATTTTCATTCCTCCGTTATCTTTCATAATCTTTATTTTTGTTTGGGTTATATGGAACCTTTGTTATTCCATCTCCGGTTCTGTAAAATCTTTCGGGATATTTAAATCTTTTAAGATATTCTTCAGTTTGCTTTTCCGACAAACCAATAAATTCATCTTCTTTACTGTCACAGATAAAACAAGTTCCTGCAATTACATCACGAACCTTACCTGTTTCATCACACAAACCTCTGTTGAATGGTAAGTTTCTTTCCTTACCTTCACGGTTATGAATGAGTAATGCACCGGACAAAGAAACTACATCAATATTTCCGCCGACAACATTTTGCATACCTTTAAGTGATGCGTCAATTTCTGTTGTTCTTGCAACCTTACCGGGTTCAAGTAAAACAACTTTTATTTTTTCAGGCTTGTTTTCTTTTGCTTCAAAAACAACTTCTGTAAAGTTATCCGCATCAAGAATATGGTCTCCCTTGTACCATTCATCGGTTACAATCTGTTCTGCTTCTTCCTGTGTTTCTGCTTCAACTTCAACTTTCTTTTCCAAAGTTTCAGTTATTGTTACTTCAAATTTTCTCATTATCTACAAGCGAC
>JAFTUP010000180.1 GCA_017466205.1 Clostridia bacterium | reverse complement strand
GCAGGCATACCAAGAATATCTTTTATTTCTTTAACAAGCTGCCAAGAATTAAATGCATCAAGGAAATTGATGAAACCGGGTCTGCCGTTAAGAATTTCAATTGGAAGCTCAGAACCATCTTCCATATAGATTTTTGAAGGTTTCTGGTTAGGATTACAACCATATTTAAGTTCAAATTCTTTCATTACTAATCTCCTTATACATTTTTGTTTACAATTCTTGATTCAAATTCACCGGTAGCAAGGTCAATATATCTTACAAAAAGAGAAACTTTATTATCTTCATTAAGATTTTTCCAAATAATATCTGTCATTGTATCAATATCAACATCAGGTAATTCGAGAGTCTTTGGTTCACCTTCAAAGCTTGGAAGTGGGTTACCATCACATTTATATGTATGAATAAACTTTGCTTTTCCTGCAAGAGGGTTTGAATAAGCAAAATTATATCTTTGGCAAGAACTACCATCACCATCTGCAGATTTAAGAATAGACATAGCATAATTCATATCACCATTTTCAAGTCTGATAATACCTGAAATTCTTGGAGTGTAGTTAGGAGCATCATCCTCGAATTCACGAGTACGAAGTGCCTGTTCAAATGTCATCTGCTTATCCATAAGCTCATAGATTGTATCTGTCTGGTCACCATTAGTAACAATTGTTTTGTTACCAAGAACTCTTACAGGATAATAAATAATAAGATGTGGGTCTGTCATCTTCGACTCATCAAAAGCCTTTGTACGCATAGCATCGCCTTCAGCTACAAATACACGATTACGACTATTAACACTTCTACCCATAATAAAATAAGCTGTGATAGCTTTTTTACCATCAGCACTTTTGCCAATTATAATTCCTCTGCCGTGATAAGCAAGAGAATTAAGTTCGTTTTCAAGTGACTTGATTTCCATTAAAAAACCTCCAATTACTTTATAAATGTTTTACCATTTTCAACTACAATTTTATTATCACAAAAAAGTTGAACCGCTTTTGGAAGTATCTTCCATTCTGCCTGTTCCATAATTCTCTTCTGTAATGTTTCAGGTGTATCATCATCGATAACATCGACTGACTTTTGTAAAATAATCGGTCCTGCATCACATTCAGCAGTTACGAAATGAACTGTAGCGCCTGATACTTTAACACCTTTTTTTAAAGCTTCCTCATGAACGTGCAAACCATAAAAACCTTTTCCGCAAAATGATGGAATAAGTGCAGGATGCACATTAATCATTTTATTTTGAAAAACATCACATACATTCTCATCAAGAATGGTCATAAAGCCTGCATATACAATTAAATCAGCTTTTTCTTCTAATAGTAGATCTCTCATAGCACAGCTATATGATGAAATGTCAGCAAAATCTTTTCTTATAAGAGTTCTTGTTTTTATTCCGTTTCTTTCTGCACGGGTAAGAGCATAAGCATCGGCTTTTGAAGAAATTACACAAGTAATTTTTCCGTTGCCAAGCTCTCCCCTATTCTGTGCATCAATAAGTGCCTGAAGATTAGTTCCTCCGCCTGATACAAGGACTACTATTCTCTTATTCATTATAAAAGCACCTTCTCGTCGCCTTCAATAATCTCACCAATTACATAGGCATCGATGTCATTTTCTTTGAGAATGGCAAGAGAAAGTTCTACTTCATCTGCAGGAACAACAATACTCATACCAACACCCATATTATATGTATTGAACATATCACGCTCAGGAATATTTCCCCATTTAGCAATAACATCAAAGATAGGAAGAATCTTGATAGCAGACTTATCTATCTTTGCGCATAATCCGTCAGGAATTGAACGTGGAATATTTTCGTAGAATCCACCGCCTGTAATGTGAGAAATACCTTTAACATTAACTTTTTCAATAAGAGCAAGAACAGGCTTAACATAAATTTTTGTTGGAACAAGTAAAGCTTCAGCAATACTCTTACCACCCAATTCTTTACGCTCAACATAAAGCTCAGGATTATTGTTATCAATATCAAAAACTTTACGGCACAAGCTAAAGCCATTTGAATGGATACCGGTTGATGGAAGAGCAATAACTACATCACCAACAGCCATCTTACTGTTATCAATCATTTTAGGCTTATCTACCACACCAACTGCAAAGCCTGCAAGGTCATAATCCTCTACAGGCATAAGACCGGGATGCTCAGCAGTTTCACCACCGATAAGTGCACATCCTGATTGAACACATCCCTCAGCAACACCACTTACAATTTCAGCAATTTTTTCAGGATAATTTTTACCGCATGCAATATAGTCAAGAAAATATAAAGGCTTTGCACCAACACAAATTATATCGTTTACACACATTGCAACTGCGTCAATACCGATTGTATCATGTTTGTCCATAAGAATTGCTAATTTTACTTTAGTACCACAACCATCAGTACCTGAAACAGAAATAGGATGTTCCATTCCGGCAACACAGCTTAAATCAAAGCATCCGCCAAAACCGCCTACATCATCCACAGAACCCTCATTACGAGTTCTTGCAATATGCTTTTTCATAAGTTCTACAGACTTATATCCGGCTGTAATATCAACACCTGCTGCTGCATAGCTTTCTGACATAGAATTTTTCATTTCAGTTCTCCTTTATTTTGAAAACATTAGTTCAATTAACCTTTACCATTCCAACAGTAAGTACAAATCTTATCTGCAGGAAGACCAATAGCTTTTATAATACCATCAATTGATTGGAATTCAAGAGAAGTAAAGTGCAATTTATCACAAATAGCTTTTCTCAAATTTTTACCTCGTTCAGATGATGAATCAATATATTCATCAATATACTTAAAGCCTTCTTCACCCTCAAGTTCAACAATTGTACTTCTCGCAATAAGTTCCATATCGGATGTTGCTCTTGAGAAATTAAGATATTTACATCCATACATAATTGGTGGACACGCCGAACGAATATGAACCTCTTTAGCACCGTTTTCATATAGAAATTCAACTGTTTCACGAAGCTGAGTTCCCCTAACAATACTGTCATCAACAAAAAGAAGTTTTTTATCCTGAATCAAATCATGAACAGGAATTTGCTTCATTTTAGCAACTCTGTTTCTTTCCTTTTGATTGGTAGGAGTAAAGCTTCTTGCCCAAGTAGGAGTATATTTAATAAATGGTCGGGCAAATTGAATTCCGCTTTCATTTGCATAACCAATTGCATGTGGAGTACCTGAATCCGGAACACCACTAACATAATCAATGTCCTGCGCAACATTATTTTCTCGGTCATTTTGTGCCATAATCTTACCATTTTTATATCGCATCACTTCAACATTGACACCTTCATAGCATGAAGTTGAATATCCATAGTAAGACCAAAGAAAAGCACAAATTTTCATTTGTTGACCTGCTTCACGAAGAACAGTTGCATGATCAGAAGTAAGTTCAATTACTTCACCCGGACCAAGTTCTTTATAATCTGCATATCCAAGTTTTTTATATGCAAAATCTTCAAACGAAACACAGTATCCATCATCACGACATCCTACAAGAACAGGAATTCGTCCTAATTTGTCACGTGCAGCAACAATTCTACCATCATTTGTAAGAATTAAAATTGATGCAGAACCTTCAATTAAACTTTGCGCAAATGCAATTCCGTCTGCAAAGTTATCTTTTTGATTAATCAAAGCAGCAACAAGTTCAGTAGAGTTAATACCATCATTTGTCATTGCACCAAAATGTCCGCCATTAGCAAAAAGATACTCTTCAACAAGTTTTTCTTTATTATTAATTAAACCGATTATGCATATTGCATATAAACCAAGTTTAGAACGAATAAGCAACGGTTGAGCATCTGAATCGCTAATACATCCGATTGCAGCATTACCTTTCATTTGATTTGAAATATTTTCAAATTTTGTT
>JAFTUP010000179.1 GCA_017466205.1 Clostridia bacterium | reverse complement strand
TGGGAAAAATGATTATATTGAAACTACACATCCACTCGTTGTTATTACAGCACCGGGTCCCGGAAGCGGTAAAATGGCAGTTTGCCTTTCACAGCTTTATCACGAGCATAAGCGTGGAATTAAAGCAGGTTATGCTAAATTTGAGACCTTCCCGATATGGAACTTACCGTTAAAGCATCCTGTAAACCTTGCTTATGAGGCTGCTACAGCTGACCTTAACGATGTTAATATGATTGACCCTTTCCACCTTGAAGCTTATGGTGTTACAACAGTAAACTACAACCGAGATGTGGAGAATTTCCCTGTACTTAACACAATTTTTGAGGAAATTTACGGTGAATCACCATACAAGTCACCTACTGATATGGGCGTTAATATGGCAGGTAACTGCATTATTGACGATGATGTTGTTTTAAAAGCATCCAAGAAGGAAATTCTTCGTCGTCATTGTAACTATCTTGTTCAACAAAAAAATAACAAAAACGTTTCAAGTGAGCTTTATAAAATTGAGCTTATTATGAAACAGTTGAATATAAGCACAGATGACAGACCTGTTGTTTCAGCTGCGCTTAACATTTCAGAAAAAACTGATGCTCCTGTTACTGCAATTGAGCTTCACGATGGTAGAATTATTACCGGTAAGGCATCAGACCTTCTCAGTTCTTCTTCAGCAATGCTTTTAAATGCACTTAAGGCTCTTGCTGATATAGGAGATGAGATTTTGCTTATCTCCCCTACCGTATTTGAACCTATTAAAAAATTAAAGATAAAAATGCACGAAATGGATACAAGTCTTCACCCTGACGAAATTCTTATTGCACTTTCAATCTGTGCTACAATGAACCCTCTTGCAAGACAAGCACTTGATGCAATTAAAGGCTTGAAGGGCTGCGATGTTCATGCAACAGTTGTGTTATCAGATACTGATAAGGAAACACTTCGTAAAATCGGTACAAACGCAACTTATGAACCATACAAGAAGAATGATAATCTTTATTATAACTAAATATCCATAAAGCTCAGAGGTAACACTTTGTCAGGAATTTATTGAGGTGAAAATTTATGGAATTGAAATTTAACAACGGCAGATTCAGAGTTATGCAGATTGCTGATGTTCAGGATACACAGCGGACATCTGACGCAACTGTTCATTTTATTCGCGAAGCATTACGCCACACAAAGCCTGACCTTGTTGTATTCACAGGCGACCAGATTAAAGGCTATGGCTTTAATCTTATGGGTGGTGACAGTAAGAAAAAGGTTACAGAATGTCTTAACAGGCTTTTAGCACCCCTTGATGAAACAGGTATTCCATTTACATTTGTTTTCGGTAATCACGATGACCAGGCTTTTTCAATTTCAAAGAAAGAACAATTTGAAATTTATAATACTCGTGAAAATTGCGTAGCATTCAATGCAGACGACAGCATAGACGGATATTGCAACCACAATCTTGAAATTAAAGGTGCTGACGGTAAGACAAAGCTTAACATTTACCTTATGGACAGCCTTACAGCAACTCTTGACGGCAGCTGTGACCACGTACACGAAAATCAGCTTGAGTGGTACAAAAACACAAGAGACAGATTAAAGGAAGAAAACGGTCATTATATTCCGTCAGTTGTGTTCCAGCATATTCCCGTTAATGAGATTTACGAATTATTAATGGAGGTACCAAAAGGTACTCCGGGTGCTGTCCAGGGCTATCGAAAATGGGCAGGTAAATTCTTTGCAATGAATCCTGCTTTAGTAAATATTGATGAACGAGCATTTATTGGTGAAACTCCCAGTGTGCCTGAAGTAAATGGCGGTGAATTTGATGCTATGAACGAAAAGGGCGATGTTTTCCTTATGCTTTTCGGTCACGACCACAACAATTCATTTATCGGCCAGTACAAGGGTATGAAAATGGGATATACTCAGGGATGCGGATTCAATGTTTACGGTCCGGGCAAAAACAGAGGTGTCCGTCTGATTGATTTTAATGAGGAAGATCCTACTGATTTCATTTCAACAACACTTACCGTCAATGACCTTATTGACTTTGATACAGGTAACAAGCTTAAATACGGATTCTATACTTATGCTCCTACAAGCGTTGATGCTGTTAAAGATATTGCAAAGACAAAAGTCCTTCCTGTTGCAGCAGCCGCAGGTGCAGTATATGCTCTGTATAAGATAATTAAGAAAAAATAAATAAACATACATAAAAAAGCCTTGCAATCAGAAATCTGAAAGCAAGGCTTTAATTATTCAGCTATGAATTATAAATTGTTAACGATGATGTTAGCAATATGTTCATTTTCTCTCTTGAGAGTCCAGTTGATAAAGAATGAATCAATGTCAATAGCCTTTGCAGCTTCATCGATTACATTAGCAACATTTTCCTCAATTTCTGTACCTGAAATCATTGTTCTTACTGCTGTTTCCCATACTGTACCGTTTGACTTAACATAGTACATGATGTGATAACCGTATTCTGTCTCAACAATGCCTGTGTCACCTGTCTTACGACCGTCAGCGATTGACCAGTCTGTGAATGCTTCAACATAAGAGCCGTCATTCATAACATTCTTATAGATGCCATCGTTGTTAGGATTTCCCTCTGAATCAACATCTTCAGTATATTTATTTTTAAGATCTTTGAAGTTTTCTTCTGTAGGGTTCTTGAGATATTCGTCAAGAATTTTCTGAGCCTCAGCCTTTGTTGCAGCCTTTGTCTCATCAGTTAATGTTGAAACTGTTTCACCGTCTTCATTTGTTGAGCTTGTAGCTGTACCGTCAGTGTTCTTATCAGGGAACTTAACGAGAATGTGTCTTACATCACTTGAATAGATTGACATATCCTTTGCAGGAGCCTTAACCAAATAAACTGCATAAGAAGCACTTTCGCCTTCAACTACTGCGAAGTCGCCTGCTTTTCTTGCATCATCATAAGCCCAGTCAGCAACTGCCTGCTCATAGCTTGAAACGAGACTGCTGTTTGATGCATCTTCAACAAGTGTTGTTTCATCAGGATCCTTTGTGCTCTTTTCATCAGCTGTTAAAATTTCAGCCTTAGCAGCAGCAATAAATGACTCTTCATCAGTAACCTTTGCAATAAATGCTTCTGCATTAGCCTTTGCTTCAGCTGCAGCTTCCTCGTGCTGTTCTGCGTGCTCTTCGCTGTCATCGTGAGAATGCTCACCCATTTCAGCAGCAAATTCATATACACGGAGAGTTACGATGTCATAATCATCCTTGTTAGCTTCATATTCAGCCTTAATCTGCTCATCAGTAACTGCGTTTCTTGCATCCTCTGTAATCTTCTCGTAGTAATGCTCAGCAAGATAAGAGTCTTCCATGATATTCTTAATCATCTTTTCATTTACACC
>JAFTUP010000178.1 GCA_017466205.1 Clostridia bacterium | reverse complement strand
CATCATCGGTGTCGTAAACTTCTTCAGCTTCCTTGACATCTTCATCAAGTTCATCGTCTTCGTCACCGAAATCAAAGTCTTCAATGTCATCTGCATCCTTCAGTTTCTTCTTAGGAAGAATAACCTTGTAGTAATAGCCTCCGATACCTGCCGCTACAGCAATCACAAGTATTACGATTAGTCCTATGTTATTACCTTCAGATTCTTTTGGTTCAACATCTTCGATAGGCTCAAGGTCTTCATCCGGTTTTTCAACTTCAGGTTCGGGAATAGGTTCTTCAGGAACTTCGGTTTCCTCTTTTTCGATAAGTGCATTTAAGTCTGCTTCATCAACGACATTAAGAAAATATACATTTTCACTTTCTGCACCGTGGTCGATTACAAAATAAAATACATTTCCGTCACGTGCCGTAACAGTGATGAACTGAAGATTTTCATTGTCTGTTACATCGTCTAAAAGCTGTGCGTTTCCGGTAGGGGTAAGTGTACGGTTGTCCTCAAGAACAACTTCGTTACTTTGAGCAAATGCCGATGTTGAAAACGCAAAAACAAGTGCGATAATTAAACATAATTTACACAAAAATTTATTTCGCATTTTTCTTATCCTCCATCTTTTCAATCTCCTTCAGGTATTCTTCGGGGATAGTAATGTCACCCTTTGCGTATGCCTTTAGGAAAGCAGTCAACTTCTTGTTGTCAAGATTTACGGTTTTAACCATCTTGACAATATTCATATTTTCTTCTTCCAAAAGTTGGGCTTCGAGAGCCTTGTTTTTCTTCTGAATCTCAGCCACCTGTTCTTTGGCTTTCTTTTGGATTTCCTTAATCCTTGCGTTATTTTTTTCAATATCCTTTTTGATTTTATCAATAGTTGCCATTTTAAAAACCTCCGATTATTTTAATAAAAATTTTAATTGTCATTTCCAATTCTGCCATAAGCATAGAAGTGTGAACTCCAATAACTACTGTTGACATTTGCATACTGAATTGGGTTTCCGCAATGTATCATCATACCGTTTCCAACATAAATACCAACGTGAGATACAGGGCATCCACTGTTGTATGTACCTGTGAAGAAAATAATATCTCCCGGTTTTGCTTCAGACGGTCTAACAGGTGAACATTGGTTAAATATACCTTGTGCCGTTGTTCTTGAAAGCGGATATACACCGGAATTTTTATAAACCCAACATACAAATCCTGAACAGTCAAAAGAAGTAGAAGGACTGCTGCCACCCCAAACATACGGATAACCTAAATACTTTTCGGCTTCCGTTATAAGTCTTCTGAAGGTTGCATCATTAAGAGCTTCGCCCGGAATGGTGTAATCCTCATATGGACTTTGTGTGATGTTCGAGTAAATATCATCTGCAAAGAGGTAATCACGATTACCTTTACTTGCAAGATAAATATTATACAACTCTCGTTGGTCTGCGTTCATGCTCGTTGTAAAACCACTATTTGTAAGAGTTACATTGAGTATTTTATATGTGTAAGTATTACCTTCGCTGTCTGTCCTTTGTTCGCTTGTCTGCGTTATTCTCAGGTGGTATTGTTCATCAAAAAGTGAGTCAAGAGCAGATTTGATGTCATTAAACTTAAAATCATAGTGTACTGCCGTAAGATATGATATAAGCTCGTATGGGTTATGACCTATACCTGCCACATTGTAGTTGTATTCATCGTATCCTGAATATTCACTTTCAATGTTGTTAATGCGGTTCTGAAGATTTTGCTCAAGACCGACATAATAATCCTCTGCCGCATAAATATCATCATCGTCTGCAAAGTATGAAGACACCATAAGAGAGTTTGCACCTGTAGTTCCCATAATGGAACAGGAAGAAAACAAATTCATAACCAAAAACAGTAACAAACCTATAAGCAAAATTACTATGATAACACCTTTGTTTCTCCAAACAAAAGATGCTATCCGTGACATTGTTCTCTTTGTTTCCTGTACTGCTTTTTTTGCCTTTTTTGCACGATGTTCAGCCTGTTTGGCTTTTTGATATTGTTTCTTGATTTTTCGCTTCTGATATGCCTTGTTGATAGCAGACTTTTTCTTCATTTCAGGATTTTCAGCATAAAACTTTTTCACATATGCTTTAGCTTCCAACTTATTCGCTTTGTGTTGCAGTTTTTCAACCTTTTGATATGGAGAATACTTCTTGTGCATTTTGTAACTGTGTGCCGTTTGCAAAGCGAAATTTTCTACAGCATTTTCAACCTTGTGAGTAGCTTCAACTGCTGAGTTATCTTTTTCTACAGATGAAATCTTACTATGCAGTTTGTTTGAT
>JAFTUP010000177.1 GCA_017466205.1 Clostridia bacterium | reverse complement strand
TATTATATGCTCTCGTCGAAAAACGAAAGAAAAGGAGAAAGAAAGTGTTTATAACAGATAATCCGATAGCAGACTATGACCGCTATGATGCAGAACGACAAAAATGGCTTGACTCGCTTCCCAAGTGTGAACACTGCCACAATCCCATTCAAGACGATACATATTACGAAATCGAGGGTGAGTGTATCTGCTATGAATGTCTGAGGGATTATTGCGACAAACACTACACAAAGGACAATGAAAACGTATAAAACCATTTACGTATGGAGCGTAACCGAGCTTTTATCCAAAGACGAGAAAGTCTATTGCTTAGATATGGAAACCAATACTGTTACTTGCCTTAACGAGATGAACGTAAACACATACTTTAAGTTCATAGCGGAAGCAATAAAAGACGATAGCAAGTACATCTTCTATCATTACGAAGATGTTAAAGAAGCGGAGGAAGAAAACAATGGCTAATATATTTGAGAAAATGTCGGCTATTACAGCCGAATTGCAGACAGTAGGCAAGAATTTAACAGTCGGCACAGGAAGCAACAAATACAAAGCGGTATCAGAACGAGATATCCTTGATGCCGTAAAACCGATAGAAGCTAAACATGGCGTATATAGTTACCCCATAAGCCGGGAAGTGTTGGAAAGCAATCTGCTTGAAAATGAAAAGTCTTATACCGCTAATGGAAACACTACCACCACAAAGACAACAACCTTTATGACCCGAATTAAGACGGTATACAGATTTGTCAACATTGAGAAGCCTGACGAATACATAGAGACAACAACCTTTGCAGAGGGTATCGACTCGCAGGACAAAGGAAGCGGAAAGGCAATGACCTATGCTGACAAATACGCTCTTATGAAAGGGTATAAAATTTCGACAGGCGACGACCCCGACCAAACAGCAAGCGAAGAATTGCACTTCAAAGAGGCAACACCTATAAAAAGTACAAGCACTCCCGGCAAAGCACCGCAGGAGCAAACACCGAGAGACAGACTTATTGCAAAGCTGAAAAAGTTAGGCATTGATGCAACGGCATATGCAAAAGAAAAAGGTCTGAACAAGGATACGCCCTCCGAAAGATACACCGAACTTTTGACGGAGTTAGGCAATGAGTGAATTTACAGGAACTATTAAAGACCTCTCCCTCGACTACAAAACAGGTAAGGCTATCTTGACGTTAGAACTCAACGAGCGTAACAACGCCACAAAGATGTATGACAAGCTCAATCAAGTGGACAAGCTTGCTATCGAGATTGACAAGTACAAAGAAAAGCGGAGTAATGAAGCAAATGCTTATTGCTGGGTGCTTTGCGGTAAAATAGCCGATTGCGTAGGTGCTTCCAAAGACGAAATATACCTTGAAATGCTCAAACGATACGGACAGACCTTTGTGAGCAAGATTCAAAATCAAAAGGTAGAGCTTTTTAAAAGGTCAGAGAAGTATTGGGAAGAACACGAGAGCCTTGAAGCAGAAGAAAAGGCACAGTATTTCAGAGTTTGGGTAGGCTCTTCAAATTATAACACTGAAGAAATGAGTATCTTTATCAACGGCATTATAAGCGAAGCGGAAGAGCTTGACATTGATGTTAGAACACCCGACCAAATTGCCGAAATGATGAGTTTATGGGAGAGTGACAATGGCTAAAAGCATTTTACAGACGGATAAAGAACATTGTTACTTATGCGGTAGAAACTCTCGTGCCGATTATTTTGGACTCGATGAACATCACGTTTTTGGGGGATATGGTGTACGGAAAATATCTGAAAAATACGGACTGAAGGTTTACCTATGTCACGATAGATGTCACGAATTCGGAGAAAATGCAGTACACAAAAATGCAGAGGTAGACCGAGCATTAAAAGCAAAGGCACAGAAAAAAGCAATGAAACGTTATGGGTGGAGTGTAGAGGACTTCATCGACATATTTGGAAAAAATTATTTATAACGAGGTATAAAAATATGGCATCATTCAACAAAGTAATTCTTATCGGAAATTTAGTAGAAGACCCCGAACTTAAAATGACACCTTCGGGAGTACCGGTAACAAACTTCAAAATAGCAGTAGGCAGACGATTTGAAAAAGAGGGAGAACAAAGTGCGGACTTCATCACCATAGTATGTTGGAGAGCAACGGCGGAGTTTGTAACAAGGTATTTTTCCAAAGGCAAAAGCATTCTTGTTTGCGGACAGTTGCAGTCAAGAAGTTGGAAAGATACCAACGGAAACAATCGTTATTCTCTTGAAGTTGTTGCAGACGAAGCTTCATTTGTGGAAAGAAAAACCGAAAGCACTGCACCGGCAGAAACACCTACTGCACCATATAACACCGAAATGCAGTTTGAACCAATGACTGATGATGAGGAACTCCCCTTCTGAAAAACTGTACTTACAATCTTTGCACAATAATATTACAACTATACTTTGAATTTTTGGACAATAATATTATTTTTTTGGAGGTAAAAAATGGGTGTGCATAAAAAACCGACTCAAAACCAAAGGATACTTAATTATATTGAGCAATTTGGGTCAATAACACAACTTGAAGCATTAAGAGATTTGGGTGTAATGCGATTAGCAAGCCGAATTTCAGACCTTCGCAAACAAGGTCATAAGATAGTTAGTGAAGTTGTTCCGGTTAAAAACAGATTTGAAGAACAATGCCACATCAAACGATATAGATTTGAAGAGGAGCTTAAAGTTGGTTGAATTTATAATCAAAGAAAAGCTCCCCTCTCTCAATGACGTTATCGCAAAAAACCGAAGTAACCGATACGAAGGTGCAAAGTTCAAGAAAGGTATTGAAACGTACATCGGATGGGCAATCAGAGAAGCGGTGTTTGTTAAAACATTAAAGCCTATTACAAACCCTTGTGTAATCGAGGTTGATTGGCACGAAGCAACGAAGCGGAGAGACGTTGACAACATACACAGTAGCGTAAAGTTTATCCTTGATGCGCTTGTTAAAAACGGAATTTTAATAAATGACAGCAGAAGATACGTAAAACAAATATACCACAAGGTTATAGATGATGACGTTAATTTTGTTGTTGTGAAAATAAAAGAAATTTAAAGAAAGGAAGTGGTTAATATGGCGGTAATACGAATAAACAAGACGTCGGACTATACAGTAATGAGCAACAATCATTTCAGAGAAAAAGAAATGAGCCTTAAAGCAAAAGGGTTATTGTCACTGATGTTATCTCTCCCCGATGAGTGGGATTATTCGGTGAGGGGTCTCGTTACACTATCGACAGATGGCAAGGCAAGTGTAATGAGTGCTTTATCCGAACTTGAAAAACTCGGGTATCTTAAGAGGACAAGAACAACAGATGAAAAGGGACTTTTTGCGGGATACGATTATGACATATTTGAACATCCATATACGGAAAATCCGTGTTCCGAAAATCCGTGTTCCGAAAATCGGTATACGGAAAATCGGAATACCGAAAATCCGCCACAATTAAATACTAATAAATCAAATACTAAAGAATCAAGTACTAATATATCCAATCCTATCATATCAACCGAGGAACGGAAAGGAATGGATGAGATTGAATCATACCGAGAGATTATCAAAGGAAATATTGAATACGATATTTTGATAAGCAACAGTCCTCATGACAAAGAACGTATTGATGAAATTGTGGAGCTATTAACCGAGACAATTTGCACTTCTAAAGATTATTTGACAATAGCCGGTGATGATTATCCCGCACAGCTTGTCAAATCAAAGTTATTAAAGCTCGACAGTGAGCATATAGGATATGTTTTAGAGAGCATGAAAAGAAACACGAGTGATGTACGGAACATAAAAAAATATCTGCTTGCAGTATTGTTCAATGCTCCGTCAACGATTAACAGTTATTATTCCGCAAGAGTAAATCACGATTTTTATGGATAGAACGGAGAGAGAAAATGAACAGAACGGAATACCTCAACCTTTGTAAAAAGGTGTCAATACTTCTTCGGGGCATATCCGATGACTGCCTTGTTGAATATGACGGAATAACCTATTATCCTCAAGGCTATCAGTTATCGTTCACTAAAGGGCAAGCAATACATACAGCTATACTGCACGACCTGAAAGCACATAGCGTTATGTATTGTTCTTTGGGAAGTGTAAAAAGAAAGGAGTGACAATAAATGGCAAACAACCAATATCAGAATGCAGAAGGTTATTCTGACTCCACAGCTTACTTAGGAGAAGAAAATGAAACAAGGTAAAAATCCCACAAGGGAGCAAAAGAAGTACATAAGCCATAAGGGATTGTATCCAAGTGATTGGCTTGTGTCAAAGGATACACCAACGGAAATGGTGCTTGTGCATAGGTTTAGCACCGGGTCAAAGGTTATAAAGAAGGAGTAAAAAGGAGGTATGTTATTATGGAAGCGAAACGATATTTACGAAAAGCATATAGATTGCATGAACTGATATTGTCGGAAAAAGCAGAACTGGAGACATTAAAAGAGTTAGCACAGTCTGTTTCTTCGTCAGTCATATCCGATATGCCTAAGAGTCCATCGAGGAATGGGGAAGCACCTTATGAAAAGCACGTTCTTAAAATGGTGGATTTGGAAAGTAAAATCATAAGAGAAATCCAAGATTACCTTGCGATTGAAGAAGAAATACGTGAAGTTATAAACAAGGTGGAAGATAATGAGGAAAGGTTGTTGCTGCGTAACCGATACATACTCTTTATGGAGTGGGAAGAAATCTGTGAAAAGATGCATATATCAGAAAAAACAGCACACAGAATTCACTATTCCGCATTAAGAAATGTCATTGTTCCTAAAAGATGACAGTAAATGACAGTAAATGTCCTTGAATGACAGTTAAAAAAGTGATATAATATATACTGGTAAGAGGCAATGTGAAGTGTGCGAGGTACATTTCATGTTGCCTTTGACTTTTTGCAATGAAAGGTGGTGATGTCAGTGCTGACAGAACAGAGAAAGATGTTTGTTGAAGAATATTTGAAATTAAGATGTAAGAACGCAACACAAGCTGCAATTAATGCGGGATACAGTCCTAAAACAGCACAGTCACAGGCATCACAAATTCTTAAGGATTCTAATGTTTCGGAATATTTGGAACAACGAAAAAGTGAAATAATACAAGAGTTACACCAAGAATTCTTTTTTGATGCATTAGAGGCAAGAAAAGCAATGTATAATATCCTTATTAGTGAAAAAGCAAAATACAGTGACAAGATTGCAGTTGCAAAAGATTTTCTTGACAGAGCAGGATTCAAACCAACGGACAATGTAAATGTCGAAGGGAATTTGAATGTAAAAGAGAATCCATACGACCAACTAACAGTTGATGAGTTGAGGGCTTTAGCAAGGAAGTGTGAAGCTGATGAGCAAAGCACTTGATTACATTGAAATAAAGAAAGCACTTGCACGAAAATCTTTTTTTGATTATTGCAATATAAAAGCACCTGATTTCTATAAAAGGAATCGTGAATATCTTGTCGAATTTTGTTCGGATTTGCAAGAGTTCTTCGAGTCAGATACATATAAGGTTCTTGTTGTTAATATGCCCCCACGTCACGGAAAATCGAGGACTGTGGGGTGTTTTGTTGAATGGGTACTTGGCATTGACCAAAGCCAAAAGATAATGATGGGTTCATATAATGAGACTCTTTCGACAACATTTTCAAAGGGCGTTAGAAACACCATACAAGAAATAAAAGCCGATAGTGACAAGTTTGTATATAGTGACATCTTCCCCGGTGTTAATATCAAACGTGGTGATGGTGCTATGAATATGTGGAGCTTGGAAAACGGATATAATAATTATTTGGCTACATCTCCCACCGGTACAGCAACAGGTTTCGGTGCTTCCTTGCTCATTATAGATGACCTTATCAAGTCGGCATATGAAGCAAACAATGCTGACATTCTCGATAAACATTGGGAATGGTTCACAAACACAATGTTGTCTCGTCTTGAAGAAGGCGGAAAAATAATAATCGTTATGACTCGTTGGCATAGTTTAGACCTTTCGGGAAGAGCTTTAGAGCATTATATGCGAATAATGCCCGACAAGGTTAAGACTGTTATATATAGAGCAAGACAAGATGATGGCTCTATGTTGTGTCCTGAAATACTTTCGTTTGAGTCTTACGAAGAAAAGCGAAAAGCAATATCAATTGAAATTGCTGAAGCAAACTATCAGCAAAACCCCATTGACATAAAAGGTCGTTTGTATTCTTCTTTCAAGACTTATACAGAGCTTCCCAAAGACAAAGAAGGAAATCCTGTTTATTCTGCTGTTAAGAATTACACAGATACAGCAGATACCGGTGATGACTACCTTTGCAGTATTGACTATGTTGAATATAATCAAGAAGCATATGTCATCAATGTTATATACACAAAAGACGGAATGGAAATAACCGAGCCTGCCGTTGCCGAAATGTTGTATAAAGACAATGTAAACGATGCTGATATTGAGTCAAACAATGGTGGTCGAGGATTTGCACGAAATGTTGAGAATATACTCCGAAATAAATATAAGTCAAACAAGATTGTTATAAACGCATTTTATCAGTCAAAAAATAAACAATCAAGGATATTGTCAAATAGTACTTGGGTAATGAACCATATCTATTTCCCGGTTAATTGGGTAGATAGATTTCCCGAATATTACAAGGCAATGTCACGATATCAAAAAGAGGGAAAGAACGCCCATGATGATGCTCCCGATGCAACAACAGGCATTGCTGAAAAGGTAAACAAGGGAGATACATTTAGTTTTGATTAAAATGAGAAAGGAACTAAAAAATGTTTGAAAGTACAATTATATGTGGTCAAATATACTTGGGAAAACAAGGTGAACATCATGCAAGGAGATTTTCTTTCAATGACTTTGTGATTTGGAAAGAGACATTCGGTGAAGGCAGGTGTGAACTGTTCCATCAGCGCAACGGAGACGAAGCACCCTATCCTGTTGTGCTGACCGTTGAAGATGGTGTTCCATATTGGTGCGTAACTAATGCAGACACATCTATTGCCGGTGAAGGAAAATGCGAGGTCAGATATATTGTCGATGATGTCCTTGTCAAATCAAATATATACACCACTATTGTTCAGGAAGCACTTGGCGAAGGTGCAGAAGAACCGCCTGAACCCGCAAAGGCTTGGGTTGAACAAGTGCTTGAAGCAGCCGAAAAAACACAAGAAGGCACAAAAGACTTCACCAAAGAATATGCATACTCCAAAGAAGAAACAGACAAAAAGTTAGAAGAATACCCAACAAAAGAAGAAGCGTCCAAAGAGTATGTAAACAAAGACACTTTTGAGAAAGAAATAAACACCGCTAAAAAAGAAGCACGCAACATCTTTTCGGGCGCTTTGAAAGGTTCAGCTTCGGGTGTGAATGCAGTATCAATTACAGACATATCCCCCGTTGAGCATGATATAAATGTATCAACAAATAATATATCCCTTCCTAATGATGGTCTTCTTGATTATTCAGGTGACGTTTCAATTCCTGATGATGAAGTACTACACAGAAAAATGTCTATTACTCTTCCTGCCGGGACAT
>JAFTUP010000176.1 GCA_017466205.1 Clostridia bacterium | reverse complement strand
CATTAGCAATATCCGCAAGTATTTCACGGTCATTGATTTGTGTAAGCCCTTCTTTTTCAACGATAGCTTTAGGATCAAAGTCTTCCTTCCACATTCTACTAAGTAATCGCTTTACTGTGGACGAATTAATAATCTGCTCACCGAATAGTGTCGCAAGATTAGCCAAATTCTCAGCTGCAATTGGACAGAAAAATTCGTCTTTGTTGAGCCTCATTATTTCCGTTATAAAAATGTTTGCGACAATTTTATGGTACTTGGTATATTGGACAACTTCTTCAAAATAACTTGCCATACTCGGTTCAGCTAACAATGCATCACTGTCATATGCTGTAAGCCCGTAAACTTTTATATACCTTTCCTTTTTATTATCAGGAAGTTCAGAAATAGTGCCTTTTATTATTTCTATTTCATCATCTGTGAGTTCTATTGGAGGTAAATCGGGGTCAGGGAAATATCTGTAATCGTTTGCGTTTTCTTTTGACCTCATAGTATAAGTTTTACCAGTTTCCTGATCAAACTTTCTCGTTTCCTGAATTATTTTTTCTCCAGATTCTATTGCGTTAATTTGCCTTCTATACTCATACTCAATAGCTTGTACAACATAATTAAATGAGTTAATATTTTTCATTTCAGTTCTGGTTCCAAATGCTTCGGTTCCTTTTTCACGGACGGAAAGGTTTACATCACATCTGAATGAACCCTCATTTTTTTACAATCGGATATTCCGGTATAAAGTATAATTGCACGAAGCTTTTGAAGATATGCTTTTGCTTCCTCCGCCGAGCGTATATCCGGCTCGGAAACTATTTCAATAAGCGGAACACCACAGCGGTTGCAGTCAATCATAGTTCCGTGAACATCATCATGCACAAGCTTTCCGGCATCCTCCTCAATATGAATTCTCGTTATACCGATTCGTTTTGAGCCTGATTCTGTTTCGATATCAAGATAACCGTGTTCGCACAAAGGCAGGTCAAACTGACTGATCTGATATGCTTTTGGAAGGTCGGGATAAAAATAATTTTTTCTGTCTTGCTTTGAAAAGTTTGCTATTTTGCAGTTTGTTGCAAGTCCTGCTTTAACTGCATATTCGACAACCTTATCGTTTAAGACGGGCAGTGTTCCAGGCAAGCCCATACATACCGGACAGGTATGGCTATTAGGTTCTGCTCCAAAGCTTGTTTCACAATTGCAGAAAATCTTTGTTTTTGTTTTGAGTTCGACATGAACCTCAAGACCTATTACCATTTCATACTCTTTAGCCATTACTTTGACACCTCCTCTAAAACAGCAGCAGCTCTGTACAGCATCTTTTCGGAAAATGCAGGACCTATAAGCTGTGCTCCTACGGGCATATTTCCTTCACCCCTGCCGCACGGTACGCTGATTGCAGGAACACCCGCGATATTAACCGGAACACTATAAGCATCTCCCATATACATTTCAAGCGGATTTTTACTTTTCTCACCAAGCTTATATGCAACAGTAGGTGCTACGGGCGATAAAATGAAATCACACTTTTTAAAGCTGTTTTCAAAGTCATTCATTACAATACTTCTGATTTGCAATGCTTTTTTATAATACGCATCATAATATCCCGATGAAAGAGCAAAGGTTCCAAGCATAATTCTCCTTTTAACCTCTTTTCCAAAGCCTTCACTGCGGCTCTTTTTGTAAAGGTCATGGATATTCTCAAAGCAGTCTGTTCTGTATCCATAACGAACTCCATCAAAACGGGATAAGTTTGACGAAGCTTCTGCAGAAGAAATAATATAGTAAGCCGCAAGTGCGTTATCAATTGACGGCATTGAAATATCTACGATTTCTGCGCCCTCGTTTTTCATTCGCTCCGCTGCTTCAAATACAGCAGTTTTAACATCGTGTGAAATACCCTCACCAAAAAATTCTTTAGGCAGTCCGATTTTCATTCCCTTTATACCTTTTCCAATATCCTCGGTAAAATCGCCCTGACTTTTATAAATGTTGGTAGCATCTCTTTTGTCTGCGCAGGAAATTGCATTTAAAACAATGGCATTGTCTTTTACGGTAGAAGTAAGTGGACCAATCTGATCGAGCGATGATGCAAACGCAACAAGTCCGTATCGTGATACCGTTCCGTATGTCGGTTTCATACCTACAACACCGCAAAATGATGCAGGCTGACGGATAGAACCACCTGTATCAGAGCCAAGAGTAAATGCCGCTTCCTTTGCCGCAACACAGGCAGCACTTCCACCCGAGCTTCCGCCCGGCACACGGGTAATATCAGCCGGATTTTTCGTTGTCTTAAATGCTGAGTTTTCCGTTGTAGAACCCATTGCAAACTCGTCCATATTAAGTTTTCCAAGAATAACTACATCTGCCTTTTTCAGCTCTTCTATAACACACGCATCATACGGAGGAATGTAGTTTTCGAGCATTTTTGAAGCACAGGTTGTTTTTACTCCTTTTGTACAAATGTTATCTTTGATTGCACACGGAATACCGGCAAGCGGTTCAAGGCTTTCGCCGGAGAGTCTCTTTTTATCAACCGCTTCTGCCTTTTTAAGTGCGGTTTCAAAGTCGGTTGTAATATAAGCTCCTATCTCGGAATCTGTATTTTCTATTTGAGCAATATAAGCATCTGTAAGTTCTCTGGATGAATATTCACCTTTCTTTAGCGATTCTATATGCTCCGAAACACTTCTTTTTATTAAATCTAAACTCATAATTCTGCCCTCCGTCTTAATTTTCTACCACACGGGGAACTGTGATATATCCGTCTGTTTTTGTTGGAGAAGCTGCAAGAAGCTCATCTCTCTCCACATTATGAATAATTACTTCATCATCGTGAAAAACATTGCTTATCGGAATAAGATGTTCCTTCGCCTTTATATTTGATGTATCAACCCTTGTGATTGTATCTGCAAATGCTATGATAGAATTCATATCCTCTGCGTAGCTTATTTTATCTTCATCTGTAAGGTACAGACATGCAAGGTTTGCTATATTTTCAACATCAATTGTGATTTCTTTTTCTTTCTTTTGTTCCGGCAATGCAGAATTTTCTTCCGCCTGTACAGCTTCTGTAAGACCAAGTACATCAAGCTGAGCTTTATCTACAAAATCAGGTGCTCCGGTAAGGGGACAAGACGCATCCTTAATCTTCGGAAAAGCAATAATATCACGAAGAGAATCGGCGCCAACCATAAGCATTACAAAACGGTCAAGTCCAAATGCAAAACCGCCGTGCGGTGGAGTTCCGTATCTGAAAGCATTTACCATAAAGCCAAAACGCTCATCAATTGTCTTTTTGTCAAACCCCAAGGCTTCAAACATTTTCTCCTGCACACGTCTGTCGTGAATTCTGATTGAACCTGAACCAAGCTCGATTCCGTTAAGCACTACATCGTATGCTTGTGCCCTCACTCTTCCGGGATCCGTCGTAAGATACTGTACATCCTCCGGATATGGCATTGTAAACGGATGATGTGTCGCAACATATCTATTTTCCGCTTCGGAATATTCAAACTGCGGAAAATCAATTACAAACAGGAATTTATAATCATTTTTTCTGCGCAGTCCAAGCATATCACCCAAATCAAGTCTGAGTCCGCCAAGCGTTCTTCTCACAACATCAAGCTTATCAGCACAAAACAGTATAAAGTCACCGGGCTTTGCTTTGACAGCATCAAGCAATTCTTTCATTTCATCTTCAGTAAAATATTTTGTGAGAATAGAATATATTTCTCCGTTTTGCTTATATGCAATCCATGCCATACCCTTTGCACCGTAGCCCATTGCTTTTTCGGTTAAATTCTCAATGGTTGAACGTGTAAAGTCTGCCTGTCCGGTTACACATATCGCTCTTACATAGCCACCGCTTTGTGCAACCTTTTTAAACACGCTGAAGGAACATTTTTTTGCAATATCCGTAACATCAACAATCGGCAACTCAAATCTGATATCAGGCTTATCCGAGCCATATACATCCATCGCTTCCTGCCAGGTCAGGCGCGGAAAGTCATAATGTATTTCCTTTCCCGTTGTCTCTTTATAGATATACTTAAACATTTTTTCAAGATGATTTAAGATATCTTCCTGTTCTACAAAAGACATTTCCATATCAACCTGCGTAAATTCAGGCTGACGGTCTGCTCGTAGGTCTTCATCACGGAAGCATCTCGCAACCTGATAATATTTATCAACACCACCAACCATCAAAAGCTGTTTGAATATTTGAGGCGATTGAGGAAGTGCATAAAATGTTCCCGGATTCACACGGCTCGGCACAAGATAATCTCTTGCTCCTTCCGGTGTTGATTTTGTAAGCATAGGTGTTTCAACATATAGAAACCCGTTATTATCAAGATAGTCCGATGCAGCCTTCTGAACTTTATATCTGAATTTCAGATTGTTATAAAGCTCCGGTCTGCGAATATCCAAAAATCTGTATTTTAATCGAAGCTCTTCACGAACTTTACTTCCGTCATCAATCGAATATGGTAAACTGTCCGCCTGTGAAATAAGTTCAATTTTATCTGCAGCAAGTTCTATTGTTCCGGTAGCAATCTTTAGGTTAATTGTTTCTTCGTCTCTTTCTCTGACCGTGCCTTTTATAGACACTACCGACTGCAAACGCAGCCTTTCGATTAAGCTAAACTCATCAGCGCTCACTTTACCTTCATCCACAACAACCTGTAAAACGCCTTCACGGTCACGAAGATCAATAAATATGATTCCGCCCATATCACGCTTCGTAAGAACCCACCCCGAACATATCTGCTGCGTTCCTATGTGTTCAGGTCTTAAAAGGCCACAATATTCTGTTCTCTTCATAGATTTATTCCTCCTGAATCTTTACTTATATGCTGTGCCGTGAAATGGATTTGTAAACGCACAAAAGGTGTCACCTAAGTAACAACCCCTATAGAACACAGTCATATTTTTAAATATTCAGCATTCTACAGGGCGATTGCTGTACTCGCGGTGCCACCTGTATTTTTTCTCATTAACATTGCCGATTGACGCACGGCATACGGCGCACCTACTAAAATTTCTTCTTTCAGATTGCAGCTCGAAAAGTGTTATTCATACGGGACCGGGACATGGCTTCCACCATCCCATGCTCGCTATACCCGGCTTATCCGTATTACTT
>JAFTUP010000175.1 GCA_017466205.1 Clostridia bacterium | reverse complement strand
GTGGCTGTAGTTCTCGGAAGTGACAACAGCACACAGCGTTTTGAGGATGCAAAGAAAATGCTCAGCTGGGGTTTTGCAAACTATACAATCTGTCAGCCGGAAATCGACAAGTCACTTATAACTGATGTGTCTGTGCTTTACGGTAAGGAAAGTATTGCAAAGGCTGTGGCAGAAAATCCTAAACCCATTCTTCTGAAAAAAGGTGAAGGGGAGAAAATAACTCAACGTGTTGAAATGTGCGTTGATGTGGAAGCACCTGTAGAAAAAAACCAGAGCTTCGGCAAGGTTTATTTTGAGATTGACGGTAAAATTATAGGTGAAAGTCTTGTTTTAGCGGAAAAACCTATTGAGAGAACGGATATATGGTATATCTTTTCACTTTTATGGTCCACTTTCGCAAAAAAATCATAAATATCTATTGAAAAAAATCTGAAATTAGGGTAAAATATTAAAAACATTATATCATAAAGCGAGGACTAATTCAAAATGGCGTTAAAACTTAACGATAATTATGTTAAGAATTTCATTACTGATGATGATTTAAAGGCAATGCTTCCGAAAGTGGAGGATGCTCATCAGAAAATTTGTGACAAAAGCGGTGAGGGTGCTGACTTTTTAGGTTGGGTTGACCTTCCTGTTAATTACGATAAAGAAGAATTTGAAAGAATTAAGATAGCTGCAGAGAAAATTAAAAATGATTCAAAGGCACTTGTTGTTATCGGTATCGGTGGTTCATATCTCGGTGCTCGTGCTGCAATTGAATTCTGCACATCACAAAACTACAATCTTGTATCAAAGGATACTCCAAATATTTACTTCAGCGGTAACTCAATCAGCGGTAATGCCCTTTCCGAGCTTGTTGATTTGGTTAAGGATGTTGATTTCTCAATCAATGTTATCTCAAAATCAGGTACAACAACTGAGCCTGCAATCGCGTTCCGTATTTTCCGTGAACTTCTTATCATGAAGTATGGTGAGGAAGAGGCTGCAAAGAGAATTTATGTTACAACTGATAAGGCAAAAGGTACTCTTAAGGAGTTTTCTGATAAGGCAGGCTATGAAACATTCGTAGTGCCTGATGATGTTGGTGGTAGATATTCAGTTCTTACTGCAGTTGGCCTTTTGCCAATCGCAGTTGCAGGAATTGATATCCAAAAAATGATGCAGGGGGCACGTGATGCCCGTGAAGCATACAGCGTATGTGACCTTGAAAAGAACGATTGTTACAGATATGCTGCAATGCGTAATGTACTTCTCTCAAAGGGTAAGGCAGTTGAACTTATGGTTGCGTATGAGCCTGATTTTACAATGATGAACGAATGGTTCAAGCAGCTTTTCGGTGAAAGCGAAGGTAAGGATGGTAAGGGTATTTTCCCTTCAAGCGTTATCTGCTCAACAGACCTTCACTCAATGGGTCAGTATATTCAGGACGGTGTGAGAATGTTATTTGAAACATCCGTTATGTTCACAAAGCCAAAGCGTCAGGTTGTCATTGAAGAAGATGAAGTGAATGCTGACGGCCTTAACTTCCTTGCAGGTGAGACTATGGATTTTGTTAACCGCAGAGCGTTCTTAGGAACTGTTCTTGCTCACGTTGACGGTGGAGTTCCGAATATCTGTATTGAAGTTCCTGAAATGAGCGAATATGAATTTGGCTATCTTGTTTATTTCTTTGAAAAGGCATGTGCAATTTCAGGTTATATTTTAGGTGTTAATCCATTTAACCAGCCCGGTGTTGAAAGCTATAAAAAGAATATGTTTGCTCTTCTCGGAAAGCCGGGATATGAGGCTCAGAAGGAAGCTTTGTTAGCAAGAATTAATTAAAATAAACAGTAATCAGTAAAAGGAAATGACCACCCTTGTGGTGGATAATAAAAAATATAGGAGGAGATAATATGATTTCTCTTATTATCGGTAAAAAAGGAACAGGAAAAACAAAGGTACTTGTAGAGCACGTTAACGATGCTGTTCACGTATCAAGCGGTAATGTTGTATGTGTAGAAAAGGAAACAAAGCTTACATACGATGTAAACTATCGTGCAAGACTTATTGCAACTGATGTATTTGCAATTTCAGGTTATGATGCATTTTATGGCTTCTTAAGCGGTATTTGCGCAGGCGACCACGATATCACTGACATTTTTGTTGATGCAACATACAGAATTGCTGACGATAAGGACAGAACCGGTGATGCACTTGCAGCATTCCTTAAGAAGGTTGATGCTCTTTCAAAGATTTCTGATACAAAGTTCACATTCACAATCTCT
>JAFTUP010000174.1 GCA_017466205.1 Clostridia bacterium | reverse complement strand
GGCGAAGTTCTTTTTGTAGGCACAAAGAAGCAGGCTCAGAGCTCAGTTAAGGAAGAAGCAATGCGTTGCGGTATGCCTTATGTAAACGCTCGTTGGCTTGGTGGTATGCTCACAAACTTTACAACTATCAAGCAGAGAATTAAGAGACTTGCTCAGCTCAAGGCTATGCAGGAAGATGGTACATTTGAGCTCCTTCCTAAGAAGGAAGTTGCTAAGTACGAACTTGAAATTGAAAAGCTTGAGAAGTACATTGGTGGTATTACAGAAATGAAGAAGCAGCCTGCTGCTATGTTCATTGTTGACCCAAGAAAAGAAAAGATTGCAGTTGCTGAAGCTAAGAAGCTTGGTATTCCTGTAATTGCTATTGTTGACACAAACTGTGACCCTGATGATGTTGATTATGTTATCCCTGGTAATGATGATGCTATTCGTGCAGTTAAGCTTATTGCAGGTGCAATGGCTGATGCTGTTATCGAAGGCAGACAGGGTGAGCAGATGGAAACTGCTGAAGTAGCAGAAGAAGAAGCTGCTGCTGAATAATTTTGTTTATTTATAGCCCGTGGCACAATGGTTACGGGCTATTTTCAAAATATTGTAATATTGGAGGAAAATAAAATGGCATTTACTGCAAAAGACGTTCAGGCTCTTCGTGAGAAGACAGGCGTTGGTATGATGGATTGTAAAAAAGCTCTTGTTGAAACAGATGGCGACATCGACAAGGCTGTTGATATTCTTAGAGAAAAAGGTCTTGCTTCTGCTGCTAAGAAAGCAAGCCGTGTTGCAGCAGAAGGTGTAGTTGCTGCTTATTGTGATGCTAATGCAGGTGCTCTTGTTGAAATTAACTGTGAAACAGACTTCGTTGCACAGGGCGAACCTTTTGTTAACCTTGCTGCAAAAGTTGTTAAGACAGTTGTTGACGCAAACCCAGCTGATGTTGAAGCTCTTCTTGCTACAAAGGCAGTTGATTCTGATAAAACAGTTGACGAAGAAGTTCAGGAAGTTTTCCTTGCTCTTCGTGAAAATATGAAAGTTCGTAGATTTGCTCTTGTTGAAGGTCATACATCAACATATATTCACGCAGGTGGTACAGTTGGTGTTCTTGTTGCATTTGATGTTGACGATGCAACAGCAGCTAACGCTGAATTCGAGGCAATGGGTAAGAATGTAGCAATGCAGATTGCAGCTATGAATCCTGAGTATTTAAGTAAATCAGATATTTCTGATGAAGAACTTGCAAAGATGAAGTCAATCACAATTGACAGTGCATTAAACAAGCCTGATTCACTTCCTGTTCCGATTCTTAACAGCATCATTGCAGAAGCAATCGATGAAAAGAAGTGGAGTGACGAAGATGTTGAAATTTATCAGGGTCTCGACCATAAGCAGAGAAAGAACTTTGTAAACTTTATTTCAAAGGAAGCTTATGCTACAATGGCAGAAATCGCACTTTCACATAAAGCAGAAATTTCAGAGAACAAGATCTTTGTTGGTCTTGTTCAGGGTCGTCTTGCAAAGCAGATTAAAGAAGTTTGTCTTCTTGAACAGCCATTTGTTCGTACAGACCTCTTTGACGGTACTGTAAATGGATATGTTGATTCAGTTGCTAAGGCTCTTGGTACAGATATTAAGCTTACAAGCTTTGTTCGTTTTGAAAAGGGCGAAGGCATTGAAAAGAAAGAAGATAATTTTGCTGCTGAAATCGCAAGCATGATATAATTTCTTAAATTCTATTTGGCACACAGTTTCGGCTGTGTGCTTTTTTTTGAATTTTTTTACTTTAAAAGTCAATACTAAAACAGGTGATTATATGTTATCTGTATGGAGTGCAAATTCTGACTTTAAAGATTTTTCTCAGCTTAATTGCGATATTAAAACACAAGTCGCGATTATTGGTGGAGGAATTGCCGGTATTCTTTGCGGATATATGTTGAAGCAAAAGGGTATTGATTGTGTAATTCTTGAAGCTGACAGAGTTTGCAAAGGAGTTACACAGAATACAACTGCAAAAATAACTTCACAGCATGGGTTGGTGTATGATAAACTTATTAATAAATTTGGTATAGAAAAATCTAAAATGTATCTTGAATCAAATGAAAATGCAGTAAAAATTTATCGTAAAATGTGCAAAGATATTGATTGTGATTTTGAAGACAAAGACAATTATGTATATTCTACTGACAATTTGAGGAAAGTTGAAAAAGAGCTTCACACACTTGTTCGACTCGGATATAAACCTGATTTTACAGGAGAAATTCCTGTTCCGATTTCTATTGAAGGTGCAGTTATATTTCCTAATCAAGCACAATTCAATCCGTTAAAATTCTTGTTATATATTTCGAGAAATTTACAGATTTATGAAAAGACAAAAGTAATTGAAATTAAAGGAAATTACGCATATACAAGCAAGCATAAAATTAAAGCTGATTATTTCATTGTAACAACACATTTTCCTTTTATAAATAAATATGGCGGTTATTTTATTAAAATGTATCAGGAACGTTCTTATGTTATAGCTCTTGAAAATGGTAAACAAATCAATGGAATGTATGTTGATGAAGCGCAAAAGGGTATGTCTTTCCGTAATTACAAAAATTTACTTCTTATAGGTGGCGGTGACCACAGAACAGGTAAAAGTGGCGGAAATTATACAGAGTTACGTATATTTGCAAAGAATAACTATCCGTCAAAACAAGAAGTTTATCATTGGGCTACGCAAGATTGTATGACACTTGATAATGTACCGTATATTGGAAGATATTCACCGAAAATTCCGAATGTACTTGTAGCAACAGGATTTAATAAGTGGGGAATGACTTCATCATTGGTGGCTGCTGAAATCCTATCTGATATGGTAATTAACAAAAAGAACGAGTATGAAGAGCTTTATACACCATCAAGAAGCGTAATAACTCCACAATTCGCTGTAAATTTGTTTGAATCAGCTGTAGGCATATTAACACCATCTAAAAAACGTTGTCCGCATTTAGGATGTGCTTTAAAATGGAATTCTGCAGAACATACCTGGGATTGTCCTTGTCATGGTTCAAGATTTAATGAAAATGGTAAATTAGTTGAAAAACCTGCAACAGATGACCTAAAATAAAATATTCAGACCATTTTAGCGTACAGTTTTTACTGTTCGCTATATTTTTTTACTTGTAAAATTATAAATCATAATGTAGAATTATATTGTTACAAAATTTTTCATATAATTATCAGGTGATTTAAATGAGAAATTTTGTTTGTCTTTTACTATCTTTTATAATTATATTGTTGAGTTTATTCTATACTGAAATTCAGCACTCATCATCTGATAATTTAATATCAATCAGTTATCCGATTATAATAGTTGATGCAGGTCACGGCGGTGAGGATGGCGGGGCTGTTGCAGCCGACAATACACTTGAAAAAAATCTTAATCTTCAAATTTCTATTAAATTGAATGAAATCTTATCGATTATGGGTTATAAGACAGTTATGATCAGAAAAACAGACACTGATTTACATACATCAGGTGATTCAATCAGAGAAAGAAAAATATCAGATATACGTAATAGATTTGCAATAATGAATCAAGGCGGAAACTGTTTGTATGTCAGTATTCACCAGAATAATTTCAGCGACAGTTCCGTTTGCGGAGCACAAATTTTTTATTCACCAAATAACGAAGAAAGTAAAATTCTGGCTGATTTTATTCAAAAATCCATCTCCGGACAATTACAAAAGGATAATGATAGGAATATAAAAAAATCAGGAACAGATATTTTTCTTCTTTATAATGCGACAAAACCTACAGTTCTTGTTGAATGTGGTTTTATATCCAATGCAAATGACCTGTATAATATAAAAGATTCAAATTATCAAAATAAAATGGCATTATCAATTGCTATGGGAATTCTAAATTATAATATTTCGGAGGATAAAAATGGCTCAGAAATCTAAATCTGTATATATTTGTAGCGAATGCGGTTATGAAACTCCGCGATGGCTCGGACAATGTCCGGGTTGTAATGAATGGAACACCTTAAATGAAGAAATTCGTACCATTCAAAAAGAAAAATCAATATCAAAGAGCCTTGTAGGTTCTAATCGTGGAAGAGCATATCCTCTTGCAGAAATTACAGCAGATACAGGACATAGATATAATACAGGCCTTAAGGAATTGAACAGAGTTCTCGGTGGTGGACTTGTTAAAGGTTCTGTTGTTCTGTTAAGCGGTGACCCTGGTATCGGTAAATCTACAATTCTTTTACAAATTTGTGAGTGTTTAGGTAATGACCTTAAAATTTTATATGTTTCAGGTGAAGAATCTGCACACCAAATTAAGCTCAGAACATCAAGACTTGGTGTTTCAACGGGAAATCTGTCAATCCTTTGTGAAACAGATGCTCAATATATATGTGAATATATTCAGTCAGAAAAACCTGATATGGTAATAGTTGACTCAATTCAGACAATGGAAATTAGTGAATTAAATTCATCACCAGGAAGTGTCACACAGGTTCGTGAGTCAACAAATCTCTTTACAAGAACAGCAAAAACATCAAATATTCCAATTTTCCTTGTTGGACATGTTAATAAAGACGGTAATATTGCAGGACCAAAAGTGCTTGAACATATTGTTGACTGCGTTTTATATTTTGAAGGCGACAGAAACACATCATACAGAATTTTAAGAGCAGTTAAAAACAGATATGGTTCAACAAATGAAATTGGTGTCTTTGAAATGCTCGATAACGGCCTTACAGAGGTGGAAAATCCGTCTATGATGCTCATTTCAGGTAAACCACAAAACGTATCAGGAACTTGTGTAGCTTGTCTTATGGAGGGTTCAAGACCAATTCTTGCTGAAGTTCAAAGCCTTGTAACACCAAGTGGCTTTGGTAATCCACGAAGAATGGCAACAGGCATTGATTATAGCCGAATGGCTATGCTTATAGCAGTTCTTGAAAAGCGTTGCGGTTATTTCCTTGGAAATATGGATTGTTATACTAATGTTATCGGTGGTCTTCGCATTGACGAAACTGCCGCGGATTTATCCATAGCATTAGCGATTGTTTCAAGTCTTAAAGACGTTGTTGTACCTGAAAAAACTCTTGCATTTGGTGAAATAGGGTTAGCAGGGGAGATACGCTCTGTAAATTCCTGTGAACAGAGAATTAAAGAGGCATCAAAACTTGGTTTTGAAAAGTGTGTTATTCCATATCACAACTATTCTAAATTACCTAAATATTTATTCAATGAAATCGAGATTGTCCCTGCAAAAAATATCAGACAAGCATTTGAGGCGATTATGAATTGAGTGAAAGGTTTTTAAATAATCCCAATCTTCCCGATAATAATGTCACAGCAGTATTTGCTGATTGCGACGATAATGCTCTTAAAACGCTTTTTGATGACATGTTAATAAAAGTCGTGAATGTTACTGAAAATAAGCATTTAGAGGCTCCTGTGAGCAAACACGCAGATATTCTGGCAAATTTTGTCGGGAAATCAACATTTTTAGTAGATAAAAATCAAAAAGAACTTTGTAATTTTATAGAAAATAACAGCGGGAAATCAATAAATTTAGATAATATAAAATCACCATATCCAAATGATTGTCTGTTGAATTTTGCAGATATTGGTGATTATATTATTTGTAACAAATCAATTCTGACAGAAGAAATTATCAAAGAACTTCCCCAAAAGTCAATAATTGATGTTAAACAAGGTTATTCAAAATGCTCTGTTTGTATATGTAAACACAACACCATCATAACTGACGATATTTCAATTTTTGACGCTGTTTCACATTACAGTAATATCAAATCATTACTTGTTAAAAAGGGGAGTGTTGGCATCAAAAAATATGATTATGGGTTTATCGGCGGTTGTTGCGGTTTGATAGCTAAAGACACATTACTTTTTAATGGTGATTTATCTACTCATACAGACTTTGACAAAATAAAAGAATTCCTGTATGATAATCATATTAAATATATTGATATTAAAGGTAAGCCATTAACTGATATAGGCAGTATTATACCGATTATGGAAAAAGACGGTGACTAAAATGAAAAAAGGTTATTTAATTGCATATTTAGGTGCAGCAACAACAATGGGAATTGTATTATCAAAAGCAGGTAAAATGACAAAAAAATACGGTCAACCACTTAAAGCAAAGAAAAAAATATCACCTGAAAAACTTGCAAAAACAGTCGAAAAAGGCATAGATTTTGTAACAAAAAAGATAGCGAAATAATATTTGTTTTCAGGCATCTCCAAATAAGGGGATGCCATACTTGTTTAGGTAAAAAATATGAATAAAGTAATCGTAATAGGTTGTCCGGGTTCGGGTAAAACAACTTTTGCAGAAAAACTGAATAAATGTACAGGATTACCGTTATATTATCTTGATGCAATATGGCACAAGCCTGACAAAACTCATATTTCAAGAGAGGAATTTGACGAAAGAATTAATGAAATATTTAATCAAGACAAATGGATAATTGACGGTAATTATAAAAGAACAATAGAAATACGACTAAAGGAATGTGACACAGTATTTCTATTTGACTTACCAACAGAAGTATGCTTACAAGGTGTAACTGAAAGAATAGGAAAAGGCAGATATGATTTACCTTGGCTCGAAACAGAATTAGACCCTGAATTCAAAACATTTATTGAAGAATTTCCAAATGATACATTGCCTTATATTTATGGATTACTTGATAAATATAAAGCTGATAAAGACATATTTATTTTTAAGTCAAGAAAAGATGCTGATGAATATTTGAATGATTTAAAGGAGAATAACTATGCCACAACATCCATTTCCACCTTTATATGACGAAAACTCAAAAGTGTTGATTCTCGGAAGTTTTCCATCGGTGAAATCTCGTGAGCAGATGTTTTTCTACGGTCATCCGCAGAACAGATTCTGGAAAGTTATTTCTACTGTTGTGGAACAAGAAACACCAATAACTGTTGAAGAGAAAAGAACATTTCTTCTTTCAAATAAAATAGCTTTATGGGATGTGATTGCAAGCTGTGATATTACAGGTAGTTCTGATAGCTCAATTAAGAATGTTGTTGCAAATGATTTAACAGAAATACTCCATAATGCAGACATAAAACAGATATTTGTTAATGGCAAAACAGCAGAAAAGTATTATAATAAATACATTAGAAATGTCATAAATAGAGATGCAATTTGTCTTCCGTCAACTTCCCCTGCAAATGCAGGTTGGGATTTGCAAAGATTAACAGTAGAATGGAAAAATATTTTTAATTTTTTATAGACACTTTTAGCTTTTCATTCGTCTTATATAGTGAAAGGTGGTAAAAATTATGTTTAAAAACATTTTTAAAAGAAAACAAGTTATTTCTGCACGTTCTGTTTTGGACTTAAGAGATTATACTCCCGAGGCATTAAATGGGATAAAAAGTATTGATGCAGTTGCAACACTTATTTTACCAGAAAATCCTACACCTGAATTTATTGATGCATTTTCAAAAATTCATCTTGACGCTGTTGGAAGTCAGTTCAATGTTGCAAAAGGTAGAAAAATAGTAAAAATAAATGGTATAAAATTCAGTTCGGATATTTCACTTCCTGATAATTGTTTTGCTATTATGAATGGTATAATCATTCTTTGCAGTGCTATTAAAGGCGAGAACATAGAATATGCTCTTAATGGAATTGTTTTGAAGAAAAAAGGGATTCAAAACCAGGGTAAATGCGTTTCTGAAAATGGTATTGTTTATGAATTGGATTTTGATGAAGATAAAATAAAATTCTTTTCTAACGAAATTGAAGTTGATGCAAGTTTTATCACGAATCTTGAAACTGGTACACTTGTCGCTGCGGGTAATTCGATTGAGATTTCATCAGATGTAACTGAAGAAATGCTTATGAATAATAACATAAAATTCTTTGCGGGTAATACTATAAAATGCAATAAAGAAATTTTGGGTTATGTAAAAGCATACTCGATTGTAGGCAATAAAATCAAAATAAAGTAAGAAAAAATGGATAATTTTTCAAAGATTTATGAAGAATATTACTTAACAGTATATAAATATTTCCGTAAAAAAGTTGGGGAAAATGATGCCGAAGACCTAACGCAACAAACTTTTGTTAAACTGTTAAGTTGGATAGGTTGCATTGACAAGATTCGTTCACCGAAATCATTTGTGTTTACAGTGGCTAAAAGTGTTTTATCTGATTATTACAGAAATAAAAAAATGCTTGAAATTACTGTTTCATTTGATGATTTGTATGATTATACTGATAATTATGATTTTACAAATGAGATTGAATCTACTGATTTTCTAAAAAAACTTACAAAACGAGAACAGCAAATAGTTCATTTAAAAGTTCAAGGTTATAATAGCAAGGAAATCGGCGAAAAACTTAGTATTTCAGGTTCAACCGTGCGAACATATTTAGAGAATATACGAAAAAAGATTAAATAATTATTTGAAAGGAACAGTAATTATGGTTAGAAAAGCAACAATTGATGACATATCTGCAATAGCAGAATTATATTGTGAGCAATTCAGAGAAATGTCAAAACTGATTCCTGATTTCATAAAAGAGGGAAACCAAAATAGAGAGTTTCTCGAAAAAACTATTTCAAATGATGATTCTGATATTCTTGTATATGAGAATGATATCAAAGTTGTCGGCTTTGTTTTGTTACAGGCTAAAATAAGACCTGATTTTGACTTTATTGTTCCCGGTAAATTCTGCTACATAATGGATATGATTGTTACCGAAAAACAACGCAACAAGGGTTTTGGCACATCTCTTATGAATTCTGCAAAGGATTGGGCAAAAGAGAAAGGTTGCGATTTTGTAAATCTTGATGTCCTAACAAACAATCCAAAAGCAATAGAGCTGTATGAAAAACTTGGTTTTAGTCCCAAAGCTCAAGAAATGTATTGCTGGATTGATAAATAAAACATTATGTTTAGGTGAATTTAATGAACGAAAAGCTAATAGAATACATAGAAAACAATATTTTTCCTGAATATTCTAAAAATGATAATGGTCATGGAATTGAGCATATAAAATATGTTATTAACCGTTGTATGCGATTTGCAGAACAGTTTGATAACATTGATTTAGATTTACTATACACAATTGCAGTATTCCACGACATTGCACATCATATTAATAAGAAAAATCACGAAAAATTGTCTGCAGAAATATTCTTAAAAAATGATGATATGAAATCATTTTTTACTGAAGAAGAAAGAAATATCATTAAAGAGGGGATAGAAGACCATAGAGCTTCATCTGATTCTGTTCCACGTAGTGATTATGGTAAAATAATTTCTTCTGCAGACCGTTCAACTGATGTTGATGAATTTCTAAAAAGAACTCATGCATATACTTTAAAACATCAACCAAAATGTACAGTTGAAGAAATGATTGAAAGAGCTTATAACCATACAAAAGATAAATACGGAAATGACGGTTATGCAAAACATTATGTTGTTGATAAAGAATATGATGAGTTTAAAAATGAATATACTAAAACTAATTCCGATATAGATGAGATAGCCGTATGCTCAAACGGAAAATTTGTAGTATTAGCAATTGTAATGTATTTATATAAATGTTTTAATAATATTGTCGAGAACTGTTTTGATGAAGATCTAACAAAAGACAATATAAAAGATACTAATTTAACATTAGACTATACAAATGATGACTATGAAAATAGAGTGAAACAAT
>JAFTUP010000173.1 GCA_017466205.1 Clostridia bacterium | reverse complement strand
ATGCTTAGGTACGCGATGTTTTATCAAAATGAGAACGGAGGAATTATATGACACTTGCCGAAAGATTGAATCATATAATCAAAGAGCAAAATATAACAAAACGTGATTTTGCAAAAAGACTTGGTGTTTCAGAAAATTACATATATATTTTGACAGGAAATCTGAATAAGCAACAGAACATCTCTCCTTCATTAGCAAAACTCATAGCATTGGAATTTGGATATGATGAAAATTGGGTTTTAAATGGTGATGGATAAATTAATACATGATAAATGTCTCCGAGGTCTATCCCCGGAGACTTTGTTTTTCTTTATAGCAGAAAAGAACTCAATCGCCTTATATAACAAGATAGCGACTGAGTTCTTCTTTTAGTTTATCATCATTTGTATATGCATTGATTTTTATGGGTTTGCTTAAATCCAGACTGAAAAGTCCCATAATTGATTTTGCGTCAACCTTGTATCTTCCTGATACCGCCTCTACTGCATACGGATGACGGCTCATAATATTAACAAATTCTTTAATATCATTTATTAACGGAAGTTTAATTTCAAATTGTTTCATATCGATTCACTCCTTCAATATATATTAAAAGCGAGGTCGAGATATTTCACCCGGCCCCGCTTGAATTTTATTCAATTTCGAGATGTTTAACCTCGGGCAATGTCTGTTGTTTTTTCGGCAGAGTCAACTTCAACACTCCGTTATCATATTTAGCTTTGATTTCATCGGCCTTGACACCGGACAAATCAAATTCTCTGCTATACATACCGTAAGAACGTTCGCACGTTAGATATTTGCCCTTTTTGTCTTTGTCCTCGTGCTCGGAATGACGTTCAGCCTTAATCCTCAAAACATTGTCATTTATGTCAATTTTAATATCTTTCTTATCAAAGCCCGGAAGATCTGCTTCCAGTTCGTATTTATCTCCTTCATCTCTGATGTCCGTCTTAAACGCATCCATCATTCCTGTTTCAAAAAATGATGCGAACGGATGTGAGAAAAATTGTCTTTCCATTTCTTCAAGTTCGGCGAATGGATTTAAAACCGGTTTGTTGTGATTTCTTCTTGTAAGTTCAAACATAATACATGCCTCCAAAAAAGTATAATATAGTTTTTCCCGATCTATATCATTATTATTCGTCGGCTGATCGGGGTGTCGGCTTTTTTAACTTAGAACATTGGTATCATCTCCTAATCATTTCATCTTCCTTATTACAGTTATTATTATACTACTTTTTCTCTGTTATACAATATTCTACCAACATAAATTCTTGCATTTAGTTTGTGTTGTCAGCACAAATTTATGATATATATTTTTTATTTTTATCTTTTATTGACAATTTTTAAGAGATATTATATAATTTTATTGTGTTGAAAACATATACAAAAGGAGATTTGTTATGGATAAAAAAGTAATGCTTGAATTTTTCTTTAATAATAATTCATTTAATGCACTTGCTCAGGAAATATCTGCATCACTTAGTTGCCCAATCGTTATTACTGACAATGCATTTCATATTATAAGTTCCGTTTCCTCTATTGAATACGGAGATCCAATATATAAAACAGCAATTTCTCACAGTAAGTTATCGGAAGAAACCTGTATGCATATTGCAACAAAGGTTGAGGAAGGCATCAATCATTTTTGTGTTCAATCAGGAGAGAATAACTTTTGCGTCGGCATACTTAAAAACTCTGACACTATTATCGGTTATATTCTCTATTTTTTAGATATAGAGATGTTTGATGAGCATGATTTGTTTTTCTGCGAAGGCTTACTTTCAAAGCAGTTATTTCTCGAAAGATATTGCTGTTCCTCCTCATTAAGTACCGCTGAAGAAATTCTCATTGACTTGCTCAACGGTGAATATTCGTGTGAAAACATCTTTGATACGCAAATATCCGGCACTTTTCTTTCCCACTTCTCTGCAAAACGATTTGCCGTTATTTTCTTCTCCAATATGAACGAATTTGAAGAAAAACACTCAACTATATTAAGGAAATGCAAGGATTATTTTCACGCATCTCATCCGTTCGTGTACAAAGACAAAATTATTTTGTTTTTGCATAAAGACCATGACATTAATCAGGTTGAAGATATTGTTAAAAGTCTGCAGTTAAATGTTATGGTATCTGATGACTTAGACAAGCTGTACGTTATGGATAAGCACTATAACAGAATGTGCACCATGAGAGATTTTCTTACTGAAAAAAGTAAGCTGAAACAGGTTACATACGAGCATAGTTACTCTGTTTTAATATATCTTTTACACTTAAAACAAAATAATTATCAAATTGACAAAAACATCTCTTCTCTGCTCTATCACGACCTGAACAACAATACTGACTTTTGTTTAACACTGTACACATATATTATCTGTAATCACTCCTTGAAGAAAACTGCAGAGAACCTGCACGCACACAGCAATACAGTTCTATACAGAATACAAAAGGCTAAAGATGAATTTGAGATAGATGCCGATAATCCTGAGCTTCATTTTTATTATTTAATATCTCTCGCTCTTTGCTTGTTGGAATTAGGACATGAGGATGTTTTCATTTTAAACGATAAATAATTCATATGCATCCAAAAAAAGCCCCTGTGAGTAATCACAGAGGCTTTTATATATCATTTTCTATTTAATTTTCTTTGAAAAATATTCATTTACTTCTGAATAGTCTGAGAAAATTACTTTTTCATCAAAAAGATATTGGGCAAGATCCTGAAGCTGAGATAACGGGTAATCAGCCAGATTGATTGTCTTTAATTTTTCGCATGCACAGCTTCGGTATGGCTCAAATTTGATGTCTGATAACATCAAACACCCCACCTTACTGTGTATCAAATCAAACAAATCCATTTCCCTCACCTCTTTTTATAATAACATGAAATTTTTATAAATAAAAAAGCTGCAACAATAAAACAATCCTTTGATTGCTTCGTAGTTGCAGCTGACTGACATGGTATAAACTTTAGTCTCTTGAGCTTTGCGTCCCAACCTTTCGATCGGTTTGCTAATTATTCAATTACCATCATTATATTCCTAATGTAGAATTTTGTCAATGAGTTTCGAGAATTTTCATTATTTTACCAAACACTTCACCTATGTTTTCTCTGATTATTATATCTGCCCTATTGTCGTACTCTGTTTCGGATTTATTTATCATCACAATGTATTTCCCACTAAAATATCTCACAAATGATGCAGCCGGATATACAGCAAGCGATGTTCCTCCAACTATCAGCATATCATAAAAGAGGGGAATGCCCGAAGGCACTCCCCCCAATTAATTACATCTTTTCCAAAAGGACCTTAAAAGTGCGTCTTTTTGCCCATATTTTTCTTGGATGACACAACGTTTTATAACTGAGGGCCTGCACTAACCAATGCTTTTCCTGCATCATTTCCGGTGTACTTATCGAAATTCTTTATGAAACGAGCTGAAAGGTCTTTTGCTTTTTCATCCCAATCACCCTGATTTGCATATGTATCTCTAGGATCAAGGATTCCTGTATCCACACCTGGAAGCTCTGTCGGTACAGCAAGATTGAAATACGGAATTGTTTTTGTTTCAGCTTTCAAAATTGAACCGTCAAGAATAGCATCGATAATACCACGAGTATCTTTAATAGATATACGCTTACCTGTGACGTTCCATCCTGTGTTTACAAGGTATGCTTTTGCACCGCTCTTTTCCATCTTCTTTACAAGCTCTTCTGCATACTTTGTAGGATGCAGTTCAAGAAATGCTTGACCGAAGCAAGCGGAGAATGTAGGTGTAGGTTCTGTGATACCACGCTCTGTTCCTGCAAGCTTTGATGTAAAGCCTGAGAGGAAATAATATTGTGCCTGTTCCGGTGTAAGAACAGAAACAGGAGGTAATACTCCAAATGCATCTGCAGAGAGGAATATTACATTCTTAGCATCAGGAGCGGCTGATACAGGGCGAACTATCTTCTCTATGTGGTCTATCGGATAAGACACACGTGTGTTCTCTGTAACAGAGTCATCAGCAAAATCGCATACTCCGTTTTCGTCAACCGTAACATTTTCAAGAAGAGCGTTACGTCTGATAGCATTGTATATATCAGGCTCAGATTCCTTGTCAAGATTGATAACCTTAGCGTAACAACCACCCTCAAAGTTGAATACACCATTGTCATCCCAACCGTGCTCATCATCACCGATCAGTAAGCGCTTTGGATCGGTAGAAAGTGTAGTCTTACCTGTTCCGGAGAGTCCAAAGAACAGCGCCGTGTTCTTGCCTTCCATATCTGTATTTGCAGAGCAGTGCATAGAAGCCATGCCTTTAAGTGGAAGGAAATAGTTCATCATAGAGAACATTCCTTTCTTCATCTCACCGCCATACCATGTGTTTAAGATAACCTGCTCACGCGATGTGATGTTAAACACTGCAGCTGTTTCGGAATTAAGTCCAAGCTCTTTGTAGTTTCCAACCTTAGCTTTCGATGCATTGTAGCAAACAAAGTCCGGCTCAAAATTTTCAAGTTCTTCGGCTGTAGGATTGATAAACATATTCTTAACAAAATGTGCCTGCCAAGCTACCTCCATAATAAAACGGATAGCCATACGTGAATCTTTATTTGTTCCGCAGAATACATCCTGAACATAGAGTTTTTTTCCGGAAAGTTCTTTTACTGCAATATCCTTGAGCTGTGCCCAAGCTTCCTTGCTGCAAGGATGGTTATCATTTTTGAATTCATCAGATGTCCACCACACAGTGTCTTTTGAATTTTCATCCATAACAATAAATTTATCTTTTGGAGAACGTCCTGTGTAGATACCTGTCATAACATTAACGGCACCAAGTTCTGTTACCTGACCTTT
>JAFTUP010000172.1 GCA_017466205.1 Clostridia bacterium | reverse complement strand
TTTATATATAATAAAAAAATAAACATATAAAATAAATATATATAAAAGAATAGGACAAACGAGGTTGTCACCCTATTAAAAACGCTCTCAACCCTTGTATATCAACGGATTTGTGGGTGACAACCTTTTTTATGAGGTTGTCATTTAATTACATTTTTATTTAATGGAGGTGATTTTATGGAAAATGGCGATAAATCTATTGTGCCTAAAGAAAATGCACATAAAAATACTCTTTATGATGTGCCGGATAAAACTGAATCTGCTAAAAAAATTACTGCCATTCTTGAACAGTCTAATGCTTTGCTTTTTGAAAGCCTTGACCGACCCAAAACTAATGTGCATGATATTGATGAGCTTATTGAATCTACTAAAGGCTATTTCGATTTCTGTCGTGTTCGTGGTATTATGCCTTCTTTCCGCAGACTCTCTAATTGGTATGGGTATTCATATAAGCAGCTTTATAGAATTATCAATTCGCAATCTCCCGAAGGTATTTATTTAGACCAAATTAAAGATGCTATCAAGGACAATCTCGAACAGGCAGCACTCGTTAATGCGGTTAACAATATTTCCGCTATGTTTATTCTTAAATCTCAATACGACTATGTGGAAACAACCAAAGTCGTTGTTGAACCATCTGATACTTTGCTCGGTCAACCTAAATCTATTGATGAAATTAAGACCTATATTGATGCGGATATTATTGAGGAATAAGCTATATTTGATAGACACTCGGTTGAATAATCGGGTGTCTTAATTTTTATAAAAAGTCATATATAGTAAAAATTTTGATGACACTCTCTTATAAAAAAGGATTTTGTTTATCGAATATCACAAGGATTATTTACTCACTTTTCTAACGCAGTGTAAGGAAAGGTTTAAAATCAACGAGAATAGCCCTAAAAACGCTTTGATATGCTCGTGGTGTTGGGGTATTATAAATGGTTAAAAGCCTTTTTAATGTAATTTTTAAAACACATCGAACAGGAACATGAACAACAATATTATCAAGCAATTTCTTGAAAAGATGTGTTTAGTCAAGTGTTTTCTTGATTATCAATGCTTTTTTGTAAAATATATCAAGTCTTTTCTTGATGTTTTAAAGTGTTTCAAAAGTTTTAAGTTTTGAAACAAATTCAATCATTACATTATAGTGGAAAAGCTATATAATAGGGGGAGGGGTGCATATCTAAGTCGGCTACCCTTTGTAAGTGCGATTAATATCCAAAACTATAAAAAGTAAAGAAAATACTTGACAAGTATTTTCTTTATTGATATAATAAATTCAAATGAAAGAGAGGTAAACATTATGAACTCAAAAGAAGTAGTAAAAAAAATAATAGACGAGCAAGGGGTAATACAAGCAGATGTTGCTGCGAAAATGAACATAACACCTGCAGCTTTGTGGGATAGAATCAACTCTAAAAAAACTAATAGCTTAACTGTAAAAAAACTAAACGAAATATTAAGAGCATTGGGATACGAACTCGTAATAATGCCGAGAGCAAAAGCAGGAAAAATTGAAAATGCTTATGTAGTGGAGGAATAAAGTGTGATTTATGGTTATGCAAGAGTATCGAGCCGTTCACAGTTGGATAATTATTCATTAGAACAGCAAGAGCAGGAGATATTACAAAAATATCCTGATGCGATAATTTATAGAGAGCAGTTCACAGGAACAACAGTACACAGACCGATATTTCAGGAATTAATTGGTAAGATGCAAAAAGGTGATATGTTGGTTGTGACCAAATTAGATAGGTTTGCAAGAACTACATCAGAAGGTATAGAATTAGTAAAAAAACTGTTTGAATGCGGAGTTTCTATACACGTATTTAATATAGGGTTGTTAGAAAACACAACAATGGGTAATTTTTATCTGCAGATTATGTTGGCCGTTGCAGAATTGGAAAGAAACAATATAGTCGAAAGAACCCAAAACGGAAAAGCAATAGCGAGGAAAAAACCAGGCTTTAAAGATGGCAGAAAAAAGATTGAAGTTCCCGAGTTTAAAAAATATTACGAAAAAAATAAAAAAGGGGAAATTTCTGTTGTGGATTGTTGTGCAATGTTAGGCATTAGCCGGGCGAAATGGTATAGATTGTGTAAAGGAGAAAGTTAAAATGAAAATTTTATATGTTGTTTTTACAATATTTAGTATATGCTTTGCGTTATTTGCACCATTATTAAGCTGGATTGGTGAAACCACAATGTTGGCAGTCAGCATTATTTCAATGTTGTTATGTGCTTTGTGTGCGGTTTCTTGTAAGCAATCGATAGAAGGTAAAGAACCCCTCATAAAATTATTTAGGCAGAGACCGAAAAAAACTATTATTCCACCGGGAATGTGCCATAACTGTGGAGCGATAGTACCTGAAGGCGGTATGTTTTGTAATAAATGTGGTGAACGCTTACCTGCGGAAAAAAAGGATGTTGTAAATATAGAAGAGGGTATGTGCTACAAGTGCGGAGAGTTTGTAATCCCGGGAGATAAATACTGTATTTATTGCGGAGCAAAGCAAGATGTAAGTGATTTTATAAAACATATCGAAAGAGAAACATCGAAGGAAAATAATATTACATTTTGTCCTCGTTGTGGTAGTCGTGATTTAAAACTGTACCGTGAAGGATACAATTACAACGAAGCTTATTGGAGTAGGGTGTTTGGTGTAAAGGGTGGTGGTTATGCTGCAGGAATGAAAAGTAACTTAACCCGATGCCGATGTATGAATTGTGGTAAAGATTGGAGAACAAAATACGATTATAGACTTATAAACAAATGAAATAATATTTGCAACATGAACACAAGTGTGTTACAATGAGGAAAGAAAGGGGTAGGAATATGAAAAATGAAAGTCAGGGATTTTCTTTATTAGGATTCAGAACAAATACCTGGTGGAAAAAGATTTTATCAATATTGTATTTGTGCGTTTGTGCATTGATTGCATTGGGTAGTATATTTGAAGAAAAATTTGAGAATATTACTACAAAAGATTTTGTAATCGACAAATTATATTACATTGTATTTTTGTTAGCGATGTTGTCTCCATACATATTTTTATCGAACACAAGATTTAGAGATAAGATACCGCTGTTCAATAAACATACGAAAAGTGCAAGCGTAGTAGGAATGATAATAGTGATATTTGTTTTTGCTTTATTGTGCGGTGTTGTTGACAGCTTGCACAGTGAAGAATATAAAGCAGATATGGAAAATCACGCATATAAGAAAACTGTTGTAACTGAAGCAACCTGTGAAACGGATGGTGAAATAGATTGTCACTGCGAATATTGTGGCTTATATACAACAGAAACCATAAAAGCTACAGGACATAAAATGGTTCAAGTTTCGGCAGATGAGGATAAAATTGTAAATAAGTGTGAAGTTTGCGGAGAAGAAAAAACAGAAGTATTAGAAAAGCAAAGTACAACTGAGACTACAACAATAAAATCAGAAACAAACACGCAAAAGCCTGTAACGACAACTGAACCTGAAGAAGTCATAACATTTGAAGAGATTTATACAGATTATCAAAGAAACGAATTAGCTGCAGACGATAAGTACAAAGGTAATAGGTATAAAATAACAGGTACAATTCAAACCGTAAATGACGGAGGATTAAACGGTTTGTTTGGTGAACTTTCTGTTACTGTTATTGCTTATGCAAATGGAACACAATGTTTTTTATGGTGTACTTTTGATGAAGAAACACAACGTGATGCGTTGACAAAAGTATCAATGGGTGATACCATTACTTTTGAAGGGACTTGTGAAAGTTGGGGTAATTGGCACGATTGTGAAATCGTTGAATAATAAAATGAGAGAGGAAAAGGAAGAAATATGAAAATAGTAAAAAATATTATTTCTTGGATAGTTATACTCGTGTTGTTAGGTATTGGGGGTTGGCTACTTTATGACGGCTTATCAGGTATAGCTGATAATGCAAAAGAAGAAAAAACAACCGCAGTAACGGCAACAGAGATGTTATCTCCCGGAGAAGTTTTTGAACCGGGAAAATATATTGAAGCTGATGGTGTAGAGATTTTATATGATGGCGAAATATTTCTCGTTAAAAATAATAGGTCAGACATAGTTAGAGTTTTATGTTCAGTTGTTGGAGTCAAAAATGACGGTACTTATGAAACTATACAAACGGCGAGCTTTGTCGGAGTAGATGAGACACAGTATGAGAAAGATAAAACAGAGAATGGGTGGGCGATTGAAAATCTGACTAACTTAATACGACCAAATGAAACATTAGAAGCAACCCTTACCATGTATGATTTTGAAAAAGTTGATGATAGTTATCCTGAAAATGATGTGGATGGTGATGGATATATAGATTTAGTGTTTACAATAAGTCCACAGACAGATGAAGAAACAATCAGAACCTCAACAAATGATTATAAATCAGAAATATATAAAATAAAGGATAAATAGAATATTCAGAGCCATTGAGCCAATTATCGAGAGAAAATCTCGGTAGTTGGCTCTTTTTTTGTTTTTAGGAGGTAAAAATGACAGTAAATGTTTTAGGAACAAAATACACAATAAAAATTGTAAAAATATCGAAATGCAAATTGCTACGTGAAAATAATTGGATAGGTTCTTGTAACCAAATTACAAAAGAAATTCTTATTGGGGATACAAATGAAGAAGAGTATTTTGGAAAGATGACTGATAAGGAAAAAGAATTAACAACAAAAGAAATAATGCGGCACGAAATAATACACGCTTTTTTAAACGAATCAGGACTTCAAGATAGCTCAATGCAATACTGTAATGCTTGGGCAAAAAACGAAGAAATGATTGATTGGATTGCAATACAGTTCCCTAAAATACTTGACGTGTTTAAGAAAGTGGGGTGTATTTAATGGATAAAAAAGAAATCAAAAAATTAAAAAATGAATTATTAAAGAAGAAGTCCCACGATATATTTAAAAATGTTCAGGCATTGTTTGATTTAGCTTATGCAACAAATGATAAGGATTTGAACTTAACAGTACGAAAGATATGTGCCGAAAAATCTCAAAAATTTAAAAAAGACCGACCCGAACACGCAGAGAAGTACAGACAATTGTATAAGAACACATTGTTATTTGCTGCACCATATGACTTTGACAGCTTCTGCCGATACATCGAATGGAACAGAGAGCCGGGTAAAAGGTTCTATTTGCCACGAAGAAAACAGTTGAAAGTGGTAGTAGATGCTCTGCAGGATTTGGCAGATGATAAATTGGATTTATTGGCTATCAGTATGCCACCGGGTGTCGGTAAAACAACCATTGCGATATTTTATCTTGCCTGGATGGGTGGCAGAATACCTAACCTGCCTATGCTCGGCGGTAGCCACAGTAATTCGTTTTTGCGTGGAGTTTATGACGAAATATTGAGAGTTGTAGATAAAGACGGTGAGTATCTGTGGCACGATATATTCCCGAATATTGATATTTGCAATACTAATGCGAAAGATATGCGAATCGACCTTGATAAGCCTCAGCGATTTGAAACATTTGAATTTTCTTCTATAGGTTCGGGCAATGCAGGTAAAGTAAGAGCAGGTACATTGTTGTATTGTGATGACTTGGTTGACGGTATCGAAACTGCAATGTCGAAAGAAAGATTAGACAAGCTGTGGCAACAGTACACAACTGACTTACGACAAAGAAAAATCGGTAATTGTAAAGAACTGCATATTGCGACAAGATGGTCAGTTCACGATGTAATCGGACGATTGGAACAGCAGTATGGAGAAAGCGAAAGAGCTAGATTTATTGTTATCCCTGCATTAGATGAAAACGATAATAGTAATTTTGATTATGGCGGTGATATTGGTTTTACAACAGAGTTCTATCACGAACAGAGAGAAATAATGGATGATGTGTCGTGGAGAGCTTTGTATATGAACCAACCTATTGAAAGAGAAGGTTTACTGTATGCAGAAAACGAGTTAAGACGATACTTTGAATTACCGGGCAGAGAGCCTGACGGAATTATAAGCATCTGCGACACAAAGGATAGGGGTAAGGACTATGCGTTTATGCCTATAGCTTATATTTACGGCAAGGATTATTACATAGAAGATTGCATTTGTGATAATAATCTGCCGAATATAGTTGAACCACGATTAGTAAACTGCCTGATGAAGAACAAAGTCCAAATGGCAAGGTTTGAACATAACAATGCCGGTGGACGAATAGCAAAAGATATTCAGGAAGAAATAAAAAAGCTGGGCGGAATAACGAAGATAACAACGAAATTCACAACGAGTAATAAGGAAACAAAGATAATTATTAACAGTGCTTTCGTTAAGGAACATTTTCTGTTTAAAGATAATTCGCTTTACAAGAAAAAAGAGGATTACGGGAAAATGATTGATTTTTTATGTTCATATACAGTAACAGGTAAGAATAAACACGATGACGTGCCTGACGGAATGGCGATGTTGTCAGAATATGCACAATCGTTTATTAACAATAAAGTTGAGATATTCAGCAGACCATTTTAATTAGGCTAACAATATATATATAACCATATTATTTATGAAAATTTATAGTTATAATATGATTGTAGAATAGTGTTTTTGCATAATGTATTTTCCTTTCACCGCCCTACCACCGAGGCGGCAATATCGGTGGTTAATAGTAACATGGAGGGGTTATATGAACAAAAAGATATATTGCCCTAAATGTGGAAAGTGGTTATTTACAATCAGAATAGGAACAAAGGGCATTATATATATTTGGTGTAAACAATGCCGACAGGAAAGAATAATAAAAATTGAGCCGTGAGCCATTAAGTAAGTTGAACGACATACTTGATGGCTCATTTTTATTTTGTGGGAGTTAAGCAAATGGAATTAAAGGGACGTAGAGAAATCTTTACAGATGTTACAGAGATTACAAAAGAAAATATTTGCAAAGTTATTGATGAGGCGTTTGAAACCCATTTGTTTAACGCTGCAGAAATTGAGTATTTACAAAATTATGAAAAAGGTAAGCAGCCTATTCTTAACAGAGTTAAGAAAGTAAGACCTGAAATTAATTTTAAAGCAGTTGAAAATCACGCAACAGAGATAACAACATTTAAGGTTGGTTATGTGTTTGGTTCACCAATTACATATGTTCAACGAGCAAGTGTCGATTTGAACGGCAATAAAGCTGAAGTTGATGACAAGGCTATTGCAATTCTTAATGAAATGATGTTTGAAGAAAGCAAAGCATCAAAAGACAAGACGTTAGGTAAAGATATTTCTGTCTGCGGTGTTGGTTATCGAATTGTCTTACCTAAAAAAGAAAAAAGCGGAATATCTGCAATAGATGTTCTTCGTTTAAATCCTAAAACAACATTTATTGTCAAGGCAAATAATGTTTATCAAAGAGTGTTGCTTGCAGCTTCGTATGTAATTACAAGTGACAATGTTATCAAAATGGGTGTCTATACAAGGGATGCTTATTACGAATTGGAAAAAGGTCATTCCGGCTTTAAGGTTTTAAATGTTGAACAGAACTTAATCGGTATTCCAATTATTCAATATAAAAATGATGATGAAAGAATGGGATGCTTTGAGAGAGTTATTCCGTTATTGGATGCTCTTAATGAGGCAACATCTGACAGGCTTAATGGTTTATCACAGTTCATTCAAAGCATTTTGTGGATGAATAACTGTGAGATTGATTCAGACCAGATGAACCAACTTAAAGATAAGTTAGGGTTACTTACAAAAAGCGAACCAGGTAACGCTGCAAGTGTTCAGTATCTCACGGCTACATTAGACCAATCACAGACACAAACATTAATTGATTATTTATATGAACAGATATTGCAGATTGCAGGTGTTCCCGGACGAGAACAAAGTACAGGCGGTAACACAGGACAGGCTATCTTGTTAAGCAATGGTTGGCAGATTGCAGAAACACAAGCTAAAAATTTAGAACAGATTTTTAGTGAAAGCGAAAGAGAAATGCTTAAAGTTGTTTTAAAAATTTGTTCTTCGACTCAAACCAACGAGATAGCAAATCTTAAATTATCTGACATTGATATTAAATTCAGCAGAAACAGAACAGATAGTTTACTTGTGAAAACACAGGGTCTCATGAATCAGTTGCAAGCAGGTATTCATCCGCTTGTTGCTATTACTAATTGTGGTTTGTACTCTGACCCTCAGGGTGTTTGGAATGACTCAAAGGCTTATATGGGTAAATGGCTTTATGATACGGAGGAGGACGAGGTAAATGACGAGGACACCGTATCAGATAACAGACGAAGCGGTGGCGAAGATAACCAAGAAGCTACACCGACAGTTCAGACATAATCGCCTTGCATTGTTTGATGAAATGAATGTTATCGGTGTTAAGAAACACATCAATAAACTTTATAAAGACATATACAAAATCATTAAAAATGAATTTGTGACTATCCTGAATTCAGTATATCAAGAAATCTACGATGAAGCTATTGCATTAGGCTTCGATGGAGAATTAAGAAATTTAGATGAGGCGTGGATTGAGGAATTTTTCGGTAAATATAGCCCTGTTACTAAGTATGTGTTTAGTAATGAAATTGACAGAAAAGAATCGTATCTGTTTGAAGCCATAGTATCTGACCCGTCATTTAGTCTTCAAAGCTATGCAAAAGCAGAAAGGTTACTTGTTGGTCAAATAAAACAATATGCAATAGAACTTGAAGATGATATTGCAAAGGTTGTTTATGAAGATACCGGAGTTGAAAAGGTTCAATGGGTTGCAAAGATTGATTATAAAACCTGTAGTGATTGCGGAGGGTTAAACGGTGAAATATTTGATTTAGATGAAGCACCCGAAAAGCAACATTACGGCTGTAGATGTTACTTAATTCCCGTAAAGGAATAGAGCATAAAAATGACAGAGAAGTCAATAATCGCAGAATTTTAATGTTGAGAGAACAACTATAAAAACGCAGGAGGTAATTTTAAATGGCAGATTTGAAATCATTACTTGGTGACAAGTACACAGAGGGTATGACAGTTGAGGATATTTTAGCACTTGATGTCGAAGAACCACAGATTGATATGAGCAAGTTCGTATCAAAAGAGCTTTATGACAGAGCAGCATCTGAAACTGCGAATTACAAAAAGCAGTTAAGAGCAAATATGACAGAAGCAGAACAAAAGGCTTTAGCAGATGCCGAAGAAAAAAAGGCTATGCAGGAAGAGCTTGCAAAGCTGAAGGCTGAAAAGGCTATCGCAGAAAATTCAAAAGGACTTGTTGCACTTGGTTATGATGAAAAAACTGCAACCGAAGTTGCAACCGCATTTATGAACGGTGACTTTAATACTGTAATTCAGGCACAGGCTAAATTTGTGGACGCACAGAAAAAAGCAGTAGTTGCAGATGCAGTAAAAAATACGCCAACACCGCCAACAGGCAACAATGATAATGCACTCACCAAAGAACAGTTCAACAAAATGTCTTTGAGTGAGCAGTTAGAGGTGTATGAGAAAACACCTGAACTTTATAACGAATTAACTAAAAAATAGGAGTGTAAAAGAATATGGCAAATGTAATTTATCCTAATCACGTACTTGCTAATAAGTTTGAGAACCAGTATAACTCAAAGCTTGACCTTATGCAGTTTTGTACGATTGATGACTCACTTGAAGGTGTTGCAGGTGACAAAGTAATTATCAACACCTATACAGCAACAGACGGTACACAGACTCTTGCTATGGGAGAAGGTAACACAAAGGATATTGAGGTTTCCTACGAACCAAAAGAGTATACAATTGAGCTTCTTCAGAACAGATTCCCATACTATGACGAAGAAGCAATGCGTGACTCTAAAGCTGTCGAAAAAGGTCTTAATCATATGTCAGTTGATATGTTTAATACTGCAAACGGAAAGGCGATTGCAGAGTTCGGTAAAGCAACTCTTGAAGCACCTGTAGATGCATTCAATTTTGATGCTTTTGTTGACGGTGTAGCACTTTTCCCAACTGAAAATGAAGAAGAAATTAATATTTTCGGCTTTGTTCATAAGGATGATAAAAAGGAACTCCGAAAGAACCTTAAGGAAGACCTTAAGTATATTACGGATTATGTAAGAACAGGTTATATCGGTACTGTTAATGGTGTGAACCTTTATACTTCAAACATTGCAACAAAGGGTGAAATCATTCTTGCTACAAAGAATGCTGTTACATATTTCACAAAGAAAGGTACAGAAGTTGAGCAGGAAAGAGAAGCGAACATCCGTAAGAATATTGTTTATTCTCGTAAGTACGGTATCTTTGCTTTTACAGATGCAACACAGGCAGTAAAGATTATAAAAACAACAGCTTCATTAAATTAATAAGGGGGTCTTGACAGAATGATACAGCTTGAACGCTTGAAAATAAGAATACCGGAAAATGTGAATGATTTAGAACTGGAAGATATATTGGAGAGTGCGAAAGCAGTTATTCTGTCAAGACGTTTCCCCTTTGGTGAGCATCCTGCAGAGCTTGAAGCAAAATACAATGATTTACAGATTCGCATAGCAGTCGAAATGTACAACAAACGTGGCGTTGAGGGTCAGACTTCACACAGTGAAAACGGTGTAAGTCGTAGTTACTCAAGTGCAAGTGTATCAGAAGAATTATTAAGTGAAATAACACCGAAAGTTGGTGTTGTATGAGGGATATAAAAAGAGACCAACAGACAGTTTGGTATTCCTTACGAAATGTTGTAACAGACAAAGACGAGTGGGGTAATACCGTAGATATAAAAGACTATGGTAAGCAAATATCCGACAAGTTTAATGTTTCAGCAAACAAAGGAACAATCTCCGCTCAGGCTTTTGGTACAGAATTGAATTATGACCGTGAAATGTCAACACATAATATGAATTGTCCTATTGACGAATATACTCGTTTGTGGTTGGACGGCAGAAAAGTCACAGAACCACACAATTATGTAGTGGTTGCGGTGAGTAAATCACTTAATTGTATTCGTTATGCAATAAGAAGGGTTGATGTATCGTGAAAAGCATAAGTGTAAACATACTCGACCCTAAAAGTGTTGAAAAAGCAATAAAGCAGCTTGATGAATATAAGAAAGAGGTTGAAACCAAAACAAGAGAATTAGCACAGCGATTAACAGATTTAGGTGCTGAAGTTGTGCGAATGAAAATTGTTGAAATGGGTGCAGTTGATTCAGGTGAATTATTGTCAAGTGTAGAGGGTTATTATTCACCAACTCTTAATGCAGGTTTCATAAGGGTAACAAGCGACCATGTAGCATTTGTTGAGTTTGGTACAGGCATTGTAGGACAAGCCAGCCCACATACAAGCGGTGAGTACCTGTCAAAGGCTTCTTGGGGATATGCAACAGGAAGCAAAATATTCACTACACAAGACGGTAGAGTAGGTTGGATATACCCAACGGATGATGGTGGTTTCAGATTTACAGAAGGTATGCAAAGCAGACCGTTTATGTACGAAACTGCCCTTGAACTTGAACGACAATATGAAAAGATTGCAAGGGAGGTATTTGCTAAATGATAGATAAAGAGAATGAAATATATCAAGCAGTTTCAAAAAAATTGCGTGAGGTGTTCCCTAAAATCTATGTAGTAGGTACTGAAATTGTTTCTGCACCATCACGATTTCCGGCAGTGTCGTTTGTTCAAACAAACAATGCCGTTGAGAACAAGTATTCCACATTTAAAAGCCTTGAGAATGTGGTTAAAGAAGAATATAAAGCAGAGGTTTATAGCAACCTCGTAAAAGGCAAAGAAGCACAAACAAAGGAGATTACAGCAGTAATATCTGATGTTATGTGTGAATTTGGATATGAAAGAACATTCTGTGAGCCTATTCCTAATGCTGATGCAACGATAAGTCGCAGAATGTCAAGATACAGTAACAAAAATGTAATTTAACGGAGGTAACAAATTATGGGTATCGCATTGTCAACAGCAGGCGTAACTTTCGGTTATGCAGTAGAAACTACAAAAGGTACAAGACCCACATCAGGTTACATAGACATTCCTGATATTAAGGAAATTCCTGAAATGAACCCTGAACCTGAAACACTCGAAACAACAACGCTTTCAGAAACAGAGTATAAGACTTATATCGAAGGACTCAAGGATTTAGGTGGTGCTTTGAGTTTCCTTGCAAACTACACAAAGGAGCTTGAAACTGTATGGTCAGCACTTGTAAGCGCATACGAAACTGCAAAAGGCAGTGAATTAGCGGTTTGGTTTGAAGTGAAACATCCTGACCTTGACAAGTCGGTTTTCTTCACAGGACAGCCTTCAGCGATGGGACTTCCTGCAATGGGTGTAAATGCAGTTCTTGAAACTAACCTTTACATTACACCTACAAATGCTCCGGCATGGAACACAAAATCAACAACAGCAGCTTAATTTTAAAATTTTAGGAGGACATACCGAATATGGCTAAACAGATTAATTTTGAATACAAAGGCAAGGAATATTGCCTTGAATATACAAGAGAAACAGTAAAGCAGATGGAAAGAGAAGGCTTTGTCGCAGGTGACATTCTTTCAAAACCAATGCTTTCGCTTCCAAAACTTTTCGCAGGTGCTTTTAAGGCTCATCACAGATTCGATACAAAACAGAAAGTGATTGAGGAAATTTTCGACACACTTACAAACAAAGGTGCTTTGGTTGAAAAACTTGCGGAAATGTATTCAGAGCCGATTGAAACACTTATGGATGATTGCGGTGATGAAAAAAACGCAACGATGTGGGATGCGACCTTCTAACTGAAACAAATCCCACACAAGCAAAAACATATACAGAAATTTTTGAGGAAAATTTCTCATTTTATCTTGCTATCGGTATGTCCTCTGCGGAGTATTGGGAAGGTGATTGCTCATTAACCCGATACTACCGCAAGGCATATAAAATAAAGCAAGAAGAAATTAATAATAATGCATGGTTGCAAGGCTTGTATATGTATGATGCAGTATCAACTGCGTTACATAATGCTTTGAGAAGCAAAAACACAAAAGCACGAAATTATGCAAAGCAACCATATAACTTTGAAAATAAAGAGAAGTCTGAGTATGAAAAGGCTAAAGAGGTTCAAATTGAACGACAAAAAGCTTTTGCTTGGATGGAAAATTTTGTAAGAACAAATCAAAAAAGAGCCTGAGTCTGTGAGCCTGAGCCGAAACAATAAAGGAGTTTTTTGATTATGGCTTTAACGATAGACCAACTGAATATTGAATTAACTGCCGATAGTCAAAAGGCTTCGTCAGCAATAGAAAAATTAGCAAAGAATCTTGAAAGGTTAAAGACATCACTTGGACCTCTTGCAAGTGTGAATGTAAAGGTTAGTTCTTCGTTTAACACGCAGACAAATAGTATTAACAAAGCTTCAAATGCGATGTCAAATTATGCTAACAAGGCAAATAAAGCAGGTAAATCTTCACAAAGCTTCATTCAAAGCTTATCACAAAAAACAGCTGCCATAAGCCGTGTTATAGGTGGTATACAAAATGTCACAAGCGTAATGGCGGATTGGTATAACGAAAGCAACGAGTATGTTGAAACACTTAACCTATTCAATGTGACTATGGATGATGGTGCAACAGAAGCTCGTGAATTTGCCGAAAGTGTATCTAATCTTATGGGGATTGATGTTGCTGAATGGATGCAGTATCAAGGTACATTTAAAAACTTAACTGCCGGTTTTGGTGTAGCAAGTGATAAGGCAAATGTAATGTCACAAAACTTGACACAGCTGTCTTACGACTTGTCATCTTTCTTTAATACGGATGTTGAAACAGCATTTGATAAACTTTCATCCGCTATGTCGGGACAAGTTAAAGGTTTGCGTGAGTTCGGTATTGACACAACCGTAGCTTCATTACAGGAATATGCTCTTTCAAGGGGTATTGATGCAAGTGTTCGCTCAATGTCACAAGCAGAAAAGTCCTTGCTGCGTTACAACTACATAATGGAAAAATCAATCATTATGCAGGGAGATATGGCACGAACAATTGTTACTCCTGCTAACTCGTTGAGAATTTTAAATGCTCAACTTACTCAAATGAAACGAGCATTAGGTAATGTAGTTAGTGTGGTTGTAACACAATTCATTCCTTATGTTCAAGCATTGGTTGAAATAGTGCGAGATGCAGCAAATGCTATTGCTAATATGCTTGGTTATGAATTGCCTGAAATTGATATTCCGGATTCTGACAGCAGTTATTCAAGCACTTTTAAAGATGCTGAAGATAGCCTTGACGGAACATCAGATAAGTTAAAGAAAATCAAAAAGCAACTTATGGGCTTTGATGAACTTAACATTTTAAGTAACCCTGAAAGCGATAGCAGCAGTTCGAGTGCAACATCAGGTAGTGGTACAGGATTAGAATTAGAACCAATAGAATACGACTTCCTTGAAGGTCTTGATACAAGTAAGGTTGACGAGATTAAGGCGAAAATGGAAGAAATTCTAAACATCGTCACAATTATAGGTGCAGGTATTGCTGCTTGGAAACTTTCAAAAAGTTTTATTGATGGTGTAAACGCATTAACTAACCTTATTACTAAAAATCCCAGACAAGCAATAACACTGGGTTTGATTTTAACCGTAACGGGTTTTACACTTGAATTTTCAGGGATAAAAGATGCCATTCAAAACGGTCTTGACGGATTGAACTTTACCGAAATATTGGTCGGTGGTTTACTTGGTTCAGGTGGTGCAGCCGTTTTGGGTGCAGGATTTGCAGTGTTGATAGATAAGGCATTTGGTTCAAGTGTTGTGGCACTTGCTATCACTAAAGCAGGCATCAACTTAGGAACTTCGACACTGGCGGGTGCAGGTGCTGCCTTAACTGCAAGTGTGGCGGGTATCATTGCAGGTATTCCAATGTACTTCACAGGCATTTATGATGCCATTCAAAACGGTCTTAATTGGATGAACGGAATACTTATACCATTAGGTTCGACAATGGCAGGTGCAGGTATTGATGCAATTGTTGGTATGCTTGGAGGTCCTATTGGTGCAGGTATCGGTGCATTGATA
>JAFTUP010000018.1 GCA_017466205.1 Clostridia bacterium | reverse complement strand
CTGGCGTACCGGGCCCATTGTTGCTTCAACAAGGTCAGCTGTAAGTTCGTCAAATTTTGCGCGTGTAAGTGTCATGTCAAGGTGTTTTGGACCTGTTGCATCAACTGTGATAAATGGAAGGTTGATAGCTGTCTGCATAACACCGGAAAGTTCGATTTTTGCTTTTTCTGCAGCTTCTTTAAGACGCTGTGCAGCCATTTTGTCCTGAAGGAGGTCAATGCCGTTGTCTTTTTTGAATTCTGCAGCAAGGTATTTGATGATTCTGTCGTCAAAGTCGTCGCCGCCAAGACGGTTGTTGCCTGCTGTTGCAAGAACTTCCTGTACGCCGTCGCCCATTTCGATGATGGAAACGTCAAATGTACCGCCGCCAAGGTCGTAAACCATAACTTTCTGGTCGTCTTCCTTATCAATACCGTAAGCCAAAGCAGCTGCTGTTGGTTCATTGATAATTCTCTTTACTTCAAGACCTGCAATTTTACCTGCATCCTTTGTAGCCTGACGCTGTGAGTCTGTGAAATATGCAGGAACTGTGATAACTGCTTCTGTTACAGGAGCACCAAGGTAAGCTTCAGCATCAGCTTTAAGCTTCTGAAGTGTCATTGCTGAAATCTCCTGTGGAGTATAGTCCTTACCATCAATATTCACTTTATAGTTTGTACCCATGTGTCTTTTGATTGATGCGATTGTTCTGTCAGGGTTTGTGATAGCCTGTCTTTTTGCTACCTGACCAACCATTCTTTCGCCTGTCTTTGAAAATGCAACAACTGATGGAGTTGTTCTTGCACCTTCAGCGTTAGCAATAACAACAGGTTCGCCACCTTCGATTACTGCTACGCATGAGTTTGTTGTACCTAAGTCGATACCAATTACCTTTGCCATAAATTTATTCCTCCTAAATGGATATATACTAAAATATTATTTACTGATTTCTCAGTTTACTACCTTAACTATTGCAGGACGGATTATTCTATCGCCCATTTTGTATCCTGTTGAGAATACATCTGAAATACTGTTTTCGGGAAGCTCTTCATCTTCACCGTGCATTACTGCATTATGGATATTAGGGTCAAATGTTTCACCCTTTTCACCAAATGATTCAACACCAAGCTTTTTGAATGTTTCACCGTACTGATTAAAAATCATTTCGATACCTTTTTTGAAAGAGTCAAGGTCAGTTGCCTCTGCACTCATTGCTCTCATAAAGTTATCATATACAGGTAAAAATTCACCGATTGTACTTGCCTTTGTATCACCATAGGCTTGCTCTTTTTCCTTTTGTGAACGCTTACGGAAATTATCATATTCAGCCATAACTCTCAAAAGCTTATCTTTTGTTTCGTTAAGTTCAGCTGTGAGTTTCTCCTCTGCAGTTGGTTCTGTGTTTTCCACTACTTCTTCAACTGTTTCTTCAGGAGTTACATTCTTCTTATCTTTTGCCATTTTAATCCTCCAAAGTGTCCGACATAATACTGCCGACAATTTCTGTTAAATATTTTAGACTTGGAATAAGTCTTGCATAATCTATTCTTGTTGGACCTATAAGCCCTAATGCACCGCTGTCTTTTCCACCAACGGAATAATGGGAATAAATAAGACTTGAATCCTGAAGCTCACGATAAAAATTCTCTTTACCAATCAGGACATTGGTGTTATTCTCTGCCTTATGACCTGCAAAAAGGTTTGTCAGAGGCTCGCCTCGTCTTAAGAATTCCATCAATTCATAAGCATTCGGATAGTCAGTATAGTTAAGCAAGTTTGACTGACCTTCTAAAAGCAACTGTGTCTGTTCAGTAAGCTGTGCTAAATCGGAAAGTGTTACGAGCAAAGGCGAAATTGCAAGTGACTTACTTCCCAATGACAATGCAAGAGTCTGAATAAGTGCTATGCTTACTTCACTTGCTGATTTGCCGATAAAATGCTTTGAAACTATATTATAAAAGGTTTCAATCAGTTCAAGATTCAGCTCGCTGTCAGTTCTGCAAACTCGGCTTTTAAGTATTCCCGAAGAGGACAGCATAACCATCATCGCTGTATGAGTACCAAGAGGAACTAACTCAACACGACGGATAACTGCATTTTCATCAGTTGGAGTTGTTGAAACAACTGCACAGTTTGTAAGCTCGGCAAGAACCTGACCCGCCTGTTCAAGAATTTGCTGTGGCTCGCCACCTGCATCAGAAAGTCTTGCTTCAATAAGTCTTTTTTCGTTAATGGGCAACTCGTATCTGTTCATTAATTTATCAACATAATAACGATAACCCATTTGTGACGGAATACGACCTGCTGAAGTGTGAGGTTGTTCAAGAAAACCTAATCGGGAAAGCTCTGCCATCTCATTACGGACAGTAGCAGATGACACAGGGATGTGCGAATACTCAAGCAAGGTTTTAGAACCAACAGGCTCACCCGTTGCGATATACCATTCTACAATGGCGGCAAGGATTTTTTCTTTTCTCTCGCTGAGTTGCATCTTGTCACCCCTTTTTGTCCCATTTAGCACTCACGAGATTAGAGTGCTAACCTTATTAAATAATATACATTTTTTTGTAAAAAATGTCAAGGGAATATTTGTAAATAAATTATGAATTTGGCTTTTCCTTGAGGAGAAGCTGTCGCAAAGCGACTGATGAGGTGTAGATTGCGTTAGCAATCGTTATAGCATTCCACCTCATCCACCACAAGTGGTCCCCCTTCCCCTCAAGGGGAAGGCAATGTGTATTGACAATCTTCAAATACTATGGTAATATATGCATATGTAACATAGGTATTTAAAAATTTAAGGAGGAATAATTATGGCAAAGAACGATTTAATGCATGGTAACACTTCTCTTTTGGTATTATCACTTATCGAACAAAAGGATATGTATGGTTATCAGATTATCAAAGAGTTAAAAAGAAAGAGTGAAAACGTCTTTGAGTTAAAAGAAGGCTCACTCTACCCTGTTTT
>JAFTUP010000171.1 GCA_017466205.1 Clostridia bacterium | reverse complement strand
CAACATAGTTTTTTAATATTTTGTGTAGATATTTTGATTAAATCAAAAGAAAACCCCGACAAATTAATGTCGAGGTTTTGATTTTTAAACATAATATGTTTTATCGACTGCTTTTTAAATATTTAACACATGCAAGAATTATTAGAATGCAAGCAACCGATTGCAATAAGCTATTTAAAACTGAAAAAACAACAGATAATGTCAACAAAAAGACTCCTTTCGTTCCAAATTTCATTTATATCATCTATATATTGAAACACAATAACATTTGCTCACATATAAAAAAGATTCAGCATTATTCAAAAACCTATTTACATACTTCATTATTAATTAAAATCACTCATTCTAATAATTCTTTTATAATAACACTAAATATACTGTAAGACATCAAATGTCTTACTATATTCAGCTCGGTCATTCACACTAAAATTCAATCCGGTGGTCGGTTCTGTATATGAAAATAAAATATCGCCTTCTATATAAACAGTTAAATTATTTCCACTTTTCGTATATGTTGTTGTAAGTGTATTACTAGAATAATTCACACCGTACCTATAAACAATCTGCCGAGTAGTTACGCTCATAATATTATTACTCTGTACATCAATGGTGCCTTTCACAATTAGTTCAAAAGTTGCTTCACACAATGCCATAGATGAATAAAATGTTATATAACTTGAACAATTATAATCTACCGGCATTAATCTAGCACTATTTTTATTGTTAATAGGCACATTATCTGTAGTTGAAACAACAATTTCATTGTTTTCTAAAAAGTACAACATTGAGTCTATGTCTTGCTGCGTATATTTATGATTCTCATCATAATCAATAATAAGTTCTTTCCCTTCTGCCGCAAATGCTTCTGTTACAATTTCATAAAATTCATCAAAAGCTTTTCGGTTCTCATCAACAGTATTAGCATTAGAAATAATAGTAGATGAAAACAATATAACTATTGAAATAAGTATTGATATTACCATTTTAATTTTTTTCATAATAAAATCTCCTTTAATTAATCGTTTCATTTCAATTCCACATAATATAATTCAAAATATCAAGCACATTGGAATCACCTTTTCACAAATTATTTCTGTAAAGACATTTCAATTGCCCTTACACTACATAAATCGAAAAATTCGCTTTACTCGTGACACAAAAACGTGAAAAAATGATATTTCTGCTTTTTATACAAATAAGGAGATTTTCGCTTGTTAATAATAAACAAATTTTCTTATTAAATATTAAATTTTATGTTGATGACTGACAATTTTTAATTGCAATTTTAATATATCATTATGTTTTTGATTTGTCAATATTAGAGATTCTTATATTTCTCAAAATGGCAGGAAAAACAGACAAATAAATCCCTGACCGAAGTCAGGGAAAAATAAATATTATTTAATTTTAGGGTTACCGTCTTTAACAGCTTTGTAATATTCCTTGTCAATTGAACTGTCTTTTTCTTCTCTGGATTTTTTGTATTCTTCAAAAATTTCAGCGTTGTAAGTTCCGTCACCATAGTTTTCATCGGCTGTACAAAGGTACCTGTACCTATCTGCATTATCGGTAATCTGATCATCATAAGTTCTCGGTTTATCTGTACACTTGGTTCGGGCTGCCAGGGGTCGTCAGCCCCTACAATTCATCAATTAAACTCTGTTCGAGTTGTTGGTTCGCATGTTACTTATCGGCGGGGGTGCGGGTGTCCTGTGGACACCTCTGCGAAGCAGAAGCACTGACCGGACCGGCAGGTGAGACACAAAACCCCACCCTACCAATATATATCAAATTATATAGTCATCCCGACAAATTATAATTGACCTTAATTAATTCATATAAAATATCTTTGCATTTTCATATATACTATGTTACAATTGAGGCATTGGGAGGGAAAATTATGAAAACAAAGCAAATGACACCGGAAAAGCTGTGTAAAATTCAACTTCGCAGGGAGAAAGAAATCAAATATTGGGAAAAGCAGAAAGCCAGACCCAAAAGCAACACATATTTCTGGTATCTTGTATTGATTATCGCACTTATCTATGCAACAGACGAGATTGCATCACAAATCGGTACACTTATGAAAACAGAAATCGCAAATGACCTGTTTGCAAGTGACAGCTCCGTTACAATTTACAACCTGATGCAAATAGCAAATGTTCCGTTTATGGTTTTAAGTCTTTTATACAGACCGTTGGCTGACCGTTGGGGTAGAAAAACCTTTCTTGTTATCAATACGTTTGGTATGAGCTTTGCCTTGTTTACAATTTTCCTTTCGAATAATGCACTGACATACTTTTTCGGTTTCTGTATGATTCAGTTTTTTATTCCACACGATATGCACGTTGTCTATATTATGGAATCTGCACCGAGTAAAAGTCGTGCAATAACTTACTCAGTTATAAAATTCTTTGCAAACATGGCAGTTATGCTCATCCCGATTCTTCGCCGTCTGCTTATGCAGGATGCAAGTGAATGGCGTAAGGTATATATGATTCCTGCTCTTGTAGGTATTGCTACATCTTTCATTGCTCTTATTTTTGCAAGAGAAACAGATGCGTTTATCGACTCAAGGCTTCGCTATCTTAGACTTACTGATGAAGAAAGAGCAAAGGAAGAGGCAGATAAAAAGGCAGGTAATGCTCAGGGTGGACTCATAACAGCCTTAAAATTCTCTATGCAACACAAACAGCTCCGTTGGATATTCATTTGTTTTGCACTTGCAGGTATCGGTGTTATCGGCAGTCTTGATTACCAGACAATTATCTCTTATGGCTATGCCGAAAGTGTTCACGGTTCTTATGCAGATGAATTTCTGAACCTTGTCAGCTTAAATCAGGTTACAAGCGCACTCATTCTCTTCCCGTTCGGTTCAGCGATAGCACAGGTTATTATGGGCTTTGTTTCTGACCTTAAAGGCAGAAAAGCTGCTGCGATTACTGTTGCGGCAAACTGTCTTGTGTGTTTTATAGGATTCACTTTAGGTGCAAAAATGAATCTTAACCCTTATGTGGTAGGCTTCCTCAGTGGTGCATTTGTAGGTAGTTATTATTCAACAAACGATGTACTTATTATGATGGCAAGTGAATCGGCACCGACAAATCTTCGTTCATCTTCCCTCTCTGCACAAACGATTATCGGAATTATCGGATATGCACTTGCATACATAATCTATATCCCGATTACAATGATTTTCGGAAATGCTTCAATCGGCACCGTAGCCCTCTGTCTTCTTGTTCCAAGCTTTGCGGCAACACTTATCGCCCTTGTTAAAAACACCCACGACACAAGAAATGTTGATATGGATACGGTTACAGGTTGTGAATGGGATTAAAATCAATGCTGAATGCGTAATTCGGAATGCTTAATTGAAAAAGAAAAAATAAGGAGGGAATGAAATGTTAGTTATTCTTGCTTTTCTTTCAGATGTTGTTTATTTTATTTCAAGCATCTTACCATTTTAATAGCTATACAAAACAAACAAACGGAGAGTGGTTTTATCCATTCTCCGTTTGTTTGTTTATAAAATTACGGTGGGGTCAAGACCCCGCCGTACCGTTTGTATATCAAATTATTTTACCTGTGAAATAAATCTCTTAAACTGTGCCCTACCCTGTTCAGTTCTGTCAAACACACCACACTGTTCAAGAATTGATGCAAACACAAGTCCGATTTCATCTTGGATAATTCTATCAATATTATCAGCGTTGATGACCTCGTATTTTGCCTTGATTTTCATTGTCCAATCATAATGCTTTGCAATTCTCTCATCAGCAGTAATATCCTTATTTTCAAGAATAGCATCCTTTAAAATTGCCATTTCTGTTTTAAGTCGTGACGGAAGAACTGCAAGTCCCATAACTTCAATAAGACCGATATTTTCTTTCTTGATGTTATGATATTCAGGATGCGGATGATAGAATCCGTCAGGATATTCTTCTGTTGTAATATTATTACGAAGCACAAGGTCAATTTCATATTTGCCATTTACATATCTTGTAATTGGTGTGATTGTGTTGTGAATTGCACCGTCATCAGTCTTTGCAATAATAAATGCTTCATCATCAGAATAATCACGCCAAGCTGCGAGAATCTTACCTGCAAGAGTGCAGATTCTGTCAGTATCATCACCCTGAAGTCTGATAACAGACATAGGCCATTTAACAATACCTGCTTTTACATCCTCAAATCCGGGGAATGTAACATATTCTTCGATTTCTGCCTTTGCCATTGCAAATGTGTAATTACCGCCCTGGAAATGTTCGTGAGTGAGAATTGAACCTCCTGAAATAGGCAAATCAGAGTTTGAACCGATGAAATAATGCGGGAATTGCTTAACGAAATCGAAAAGTCTTCTGAAATTCTTTTCACAAACCTTCATTGGCTTATGAGCTTCGTCAAACACAATACAATGCTCATTGTAGTAAACATAAGGTGAATACTGAAGATAAGCATTTACACCGTCAAGGCAGATCGGAATAACTCTGTGATTCTGTCGTGCAGGATGATTAACTCGACCTGCATAACCCTCATTTTCCTTACAAAGCATACATTTCGGATATGAGCTCTGCTCCATTTTTGTTGCAGCAGCAATAGCCTTTGGGTCTTTTTCAGGCTTTGCAAGATTGATTGTAATGTCAATATCACCATACTCTGTACTTGTCACCCATTTAACATCATTTTTGATTCTGTATTCACGGATATAGTCAGACTTACGAGCTAAGTGATAGTAATAATCAGTTGCGTCTTTCGGAGAAACTTCGTATTTTTCCTTGAAAGTCTTAATAACCTGTGACGGTCTTGGAGTAATTGCACCCATTATCTTTGTGTCAAACAAATCCTTATAAACAATAGAATCTTCACAAAGACCTTTTTTAACTGCAAAGTCTAAAATATCCTTGAGAATTTCTTCAAGGTCAGCATTTTTATTCTCTGCATCTTTTTCCATACTGTCCATCTGAAGAATTTCAAGAACACGGTTAACTGCCCAGCTTCTGTCTTCATTCTCAATAAGATTTTCTTTTACGCCATATTCCACAAGAGAATTAATAGCTTCATAAATATTCATAGGAACACCCCCGATAGTATTTGCGAACATATAATATTATAGAGTAAAATAATTTCTTTTCAAGATGTTTTTAGAAATATGTTGAATATTTTTTCAGATTGTGATATTATATCTTGGTTGTAAAACGAGGTGTATTAAATGGTTTATAATAATATATTGGAAGCAATCGGTCACACTCCTATGGTTCGACTTAACAGAATGGTGGATGAAGACAGTGCCGAAGTGCTTGTAAAATACGAAGGACTTAATGTTGGTGGTTCAATAAAGACACGAACTGCGTATAATATGATTCTTGATGCTGAAAAGCAAGGCATTATCAATAAAGATACAATAATCGTTGAGCCTACAAGTGGTAATCAGGGTATCGGTCTTGCACTTATCGGTGCTGTTAAGGGATACAAGACAGTAATTATTATGCCTGACTCTGTAAGTGAAGAACGCAGAAAGCTTGTTAATCACTATGGTGCAGAGGTTGTACTTATTCACGATGACGGTGATATCGGTAAATGTATTGACGATTGCTTGCAGACTGCTATCAATATGCAGAAAGAAAATCCTAACGTGTATATTCCACAGCAGTTTGTAAATCCTAAAAACCCTGAAGTGCATAAGCATCACACAGGACTTGAAATTCTTGAACAGGTTGCAGGCGATATTCACGGTTTCTGTTCAGGTATCGGTACAGGCGGAACAATTTCAGGTATTGGCGAAGTGCTTAAAGCACAGAATCCTGATATTGAAATCTGGGCTGTTGAGCCTGAAAATGCTGCAATCCTTGCAGGTGGTACAATCGGTACACATATCCAGATGGGTATCGGTGACGGTCTTATTCCTGAAAACCTTAATCAGAGCATCTATAACAACATCTATATTGTTACTGATGATGAGGCTTTGCAAACAGCAAAGGATTTGGCAAGACTTGAGGGTATTATGTGTGGCATTTCAAGCGGTACTAATGTCGCTGCAGCACTTAAGCTTGCTAAAAAACTTGGCAAAGGAAAAACTGTTGTGACTGTTCTCCCTGACACAGCAGAAAGATATTTCAGCACACCACTTTTTGAAGATTAAAATTCAATAAGCGCTTGTAGCTCAGCTGGATAGAGCGTCAGACTCCGACTCTGAAGGTCGCTGGTTCGACTCCAGTCAGGTGCGCCAAAAAAAGCACTTCGAAAGAAGTGCTTTTTCAATGATATCCGTTCTTATCAGAACGGATGATATACCTAATGGTATGATATCTGTTGCACAGATGATATACGCTTCGCGTATGAATTGAACGGATATTATATCATATTTTTACAAAGTGAAAATATATCATACAGTAATAATTGTATATCATATTGCGTCAGCAATATATCATTGAAATCGATATTATGTAATGCTATAATAAAATCAATGAGGGGGGTATCATTATGTCCGAAAATAAACTTCTCGATTTGTCATTTGAGTTCGCAGTATCTGTTGTTACTCTTGTTGATAACGTTACAGCACCTAAGAGTTCTTATATGTTAAACCAATTTGCCAGAGCCGGCACATCTGTAGGTGCAAACATTCATGAAGCACAGTATGCCCAAAGCAAAAAGGATTTTATTTCTAAAATGGAGATTGCATTAAAAGAATCTAATGAAACCAGCTATTGGTTAAAACTAATGTATGAAACAAAAAGAATAGATTTTCAAACATATCAATATACAGAAAGATTATGTGGAAACATTCGCCGATTACTTATTGCTTCATGCAAAACAGCAAAGGAGAATATGGAATGATTTTTGTTTCACCACAAAGCCATAAGGAATTAGTTTTTAATAAAAACATACTTGTTTCAACGGATGGTACAGAGAACTATTCTGTAATTAAAGGAGTTCCTGTTTTACTTCCTGAAAAAACTAATCCCGATTGGAGTCGTGAACTTATTGAAATTATCTTTTGGGAACATCCTGATGTAATTACAAACATTTATGAAGAAATAGAAAATGATAATTTTGATGATTGGAACGAAGTTTATCTAAAATATATAAAAGAAATACACGGAACAAAAGAAAATGTTTTAAAAGTTTTTTATTCATATAAGCAAAAAGAAACAGACATTTGGATTACTGGTGATAAAAGCGGAAATATAACAAAGAAACAAATTGAAGCTTTTGAGAAATTTAATAAAAAGAGCATAGGCGAAAAAAGGACAGTTACCAAAATCAACGGAACAGGTTCTCTTTGGGACAGATATCGTTACTTTGGTGAATTGGTTTGTAAAGAACCAACTGATAAAATATTAGAATTGGCAACAGGTGCGGGTGGTGGAACTGCTTCAGTTGCATTGTATATGTCAAATGATTGCGATTTATATACTGTTGACATAGGTTTTGATTGTCTTGGTAATGCTTTAGGCATTGCAAAATATCAAAACAAAAATATTATTCCTGTGTGTGCAAATTTTTGGTATTTACCTTTCAAAGACAAATCATTTAAAACAATTTGTACTGCCTGTGGATTGGATGAATCAAGAGAGATTATTGAGACTTTAAAAGAAGTTATAAGAATATTGGCAGACGACGGTAGATTTGTTGTTGTTTCAAGAAATAATGCATTTATGCGACAACACAGAATTTTAGAGCCTTTTGGATTTACAGAAAAAGAAACACTTGAAATTCTTAAAGATTGCAGAATGTATAGTGACTTAAATAACCTCGATGAAATATGTGATAGTTTAGGTATGAAACTTATATCACGTAAAGAGTACAGAGATAATGAAAATATTGCTCATTCTGTATCTGAATACAGAAAGTAAAACAAGTTGAAATTTGCCAATCCGAATCTTAAACTTCACTAAAAAGCCCTGATTTGCGAAATTGCAAATCAGGGTTTTATTATCTAAATGTAGTATTTATTTTGCGTTTTGCACTTTGCATTTTGCACTCTATCAGATATTTCCTGCGACTTTTTTGAAAATAATTCTTGCATCAGATGCTGTGAGTGCATCGTCACAGTTCATATCACCGTTCATAAGCTGTTCTTCTGTTGCACAGTAAATTCCGGCAGTTGCCTTTAAAACAAGCATTGCATCAACTGCTGAAACAACACCGTCACCTGTCACATCACCGCTGCCGCAAGTGTATGGCATAAGAAGCGGAATCTCAGTATTGTAATACATAAACTGTGGGTACTTTGGATTTGACTCAACTGTATATTGTTCCTTTGCTGTGAGCAACCACACATAAAAATCACAGGTTCCGTCGTTGTGATTATAAGCAATATGTCCCCAGTTCTTTGTAATCCAGGTCTGCATTGGTGCCTGAGCAGTTGAAACATCAACCACATTGTCAGGAGAAACCATATCTTTTCCATTATTCACAGCCTGAACATAATCAGCACCAAGAGTTTCGCCAATATCGGCAACTGTTGCAAAACCGCTTGTGTTATATGTTTCAATAACACCGTCAGAATTCCAACGGGCAGTTTCTGTTACAGGAGCAATAAATTTGTTATAGTTTGAAACACAGAAATAGTTTACATCATCACTTTCAACCATTTCCTGTACTCTTTCAGTTGTTTTGCTTGCAACCTTTTCATAATAGTCATTAATAAATGCCAAAAGGTCAGGGCCTGCATCCTTGAGCATCAAATCAATTGCTTCCTCAAAATGATATTCAGGAACAAAGCACCAGAAGGAAGGGAGATACCCGAAAACAGGAATTAAAACCTCCTCATAAATTCTGTCACCTGCTGTTTCAAAAAGGTTATTTGCAATGTTTGCAAGGTCTTGGAAAAGTGGAATATAAGGAATAAGAGAAGCATATTCGGCACTTCCGTAAATACTCTGTGCAATAAGTCCGCCGAGTGCAGGACCATCAATCTGAGGATTGCCGATAAAAAGCTGACCAATCATTTCAAGTCCGTTGAAGGCTGAATTTGCCATAACAACATTCTGAACATCATTATATCCGTAAAGTGCAAGATATGTATTTGTCATACATCCGCCCATGCTTTCAGCACAGATTGACACCTTATCGTGACCTGATTTTTCCTTAACCTCTTTAACAAATTGATTAAGGTCAGCAGCAATATCAAAAGGATTTGCTGTCCAATCATAGATGAAAAGGTATGAATGCTTTTCGCCTAACTCTCTATAAACAGCCTGTGCAAGAGCACTTTCTGAACCTGTATCTGTGTCTTCCATATCCTTATATGTTTCAACAGGGTCGCTTGTATAGTCCTCAACAGTAACAACAGAATCACGGTTAAGGTTATTGTCATAAGACACCGGACCGAATATAGCACCAACTGCCTGTGAAAGAGCTTCAACAAGCACCTCAGTATCACCTGTTGCAAGAAACTGAGCAAGCTGAGGCACTACAGGTAAAATACCGTTCACAATATTTTCTGCAGAAAAAATCTCATTACCTTCACCGTCGTAAAGCGTTTCGCCAATACCTCTGACCTGAATAACAGGTGCCGTACCGCAGTCACATTTCGTTTCTTCCGCGAAAGCAGGAACAAGAATTGCAAACATCATTACAAGTGACATTACAATGCTTAAAATTGCTCTTGTTTTTTTCATAAAATATCACTCCAAAATTTTCATTGGAGATATTTTAACATAAAAAAATTTCATTTACAATATACTGAACATACTTTCAATATGTTTTTCAGCACATTCAGGTGAATACTGCCACACATCTATATGATTATCATTGCAATAGTATTGCAGAGGCTCGTATCTGTGCTTTTCAGGAAAGCTGTCAACAATTGAAAGCTTAATCTTCATCTTTTCCGGATTGATGCTTTTGATGTAAACACTTGCCATATCACCAACCTGAACGCTGTCAGTATATTCAGCAAGCCCTGCGAGATTTGGTGTAAGCTCAATGAAAACACCATATTTCTCAATCGAACGGACAACTCCGCCAACCGTCTGACCTGCTCTGAAATTATCAGCATTCTCCTGCCATGTCCCTAAAAGCTCCTTGTGAGTAAGAGTAATTCTGCCAAGTGCATCCCTGGATTTTACAACCGCTTTTATTGTTGTGTTTACGGGGAATCGCACATCAGGATGAGGAATTCTTGAAACTGAAATACTGTCGATTGGCAGTAACGCACAAATTCCGCAACCAATATCACAAAATGAGCCAAAGCTTTCATTGTGAGTGATTTTTGCAGTTATAATGTCACCTGCACGAAGGTTGTTTATGTAATTATCGATACACTCCTGTTGCACCTGCTTCCTACTTAAAATTGCAGTCCGCACACCATTTTCATCATCAGAAAAGTCAATGATTTTGAAGGAAACAGGCTTATTTACTCTTGAAATTATTGCAATGTCACGGACTTCTCCCTCACTTATTCCGATGGCACATTCATCGCGTGGAATGACTCCTTGTATAGCACCTAAATCCACAT
>JAFTUP010000017.1 GCA_017466205.1 Clostridia bacterium | reverse complement strand
CCTTGTCATCAGTTTGTTGGTGATACTAAGTATCTTCTCGGTAATATCTGGGATGGTGTTACAAACAAGGAAATTCAGAATGAATTCAAGCTCTGTAATGCTTATGCAAGACCTGAGTGTAACGACTGCTGGGCAAAGCTCTACTGTTCAGGTGGCTGTGCTGCAAACTCATATCACGCATCAGGTAAAATTACAGGTATTTATGAATACGGATGTGAACTTTTCAAGAAACGTATTGAATGTGCTGTGATGATTCAAGTGGCAGAAAATTACGATAAATAAGGAAAATTAAAATGGACACACCAATTTATGACTTTGTGCAGAATTACATTAAAAGTAATACTGCCCGACTGCACATGCCGGGTCATAAGGGTGTGTCTTTTTTAGGTTGTGAAGCCTTTGATATTACTGAAATCCGCGGTGCTGATGAATTATATGCACCAACAGGCATTATCCGTAAAAGTGAGGAAAACGCCACTCACCTTTTCGGTACTGCAAAGACGGTTTTTTCTGCAGGTGGTTCAAGTCAGAGTATCAACGCAATGCTTTTTCTTGCATATCAGAAGGCGGATAAAACACATAGACCTTTTGTTTTGGCAGGACGAAATGCTCACAAGTCATTTATATATGCTTTGGCAAAACTTGATGCAGATGTGGAATGGCTTTACCCTGAAGCTTCGGACAGTATATGCAGTTGCATTGTATCTGCTGAAACTCTTGAAAGAAAAATAAATGAACTTTCATACAAACCTTTTGCAGTATATATCACAAGTCCTGATTATTTAGGCGGAATGAGTGATATTGCAAGTCTTTCTGATGTCTGCAAAAACTATGACATTCCCCTGCTTGTTGACAACGCTCACGGAAGTTATCTTAAATTCTGTGAAAAGGATATGCATCCAATAAGCCTTGGAGCTGATATGTGTTGCGATTCTGCTCACAAAACCTTGCCTGTGCTTACAGGCGGTGGATATCTTCATATTGCAAAGAATGATAAGTACAGATTTTCCGAAAATGCTGTAAATGCTATGGCAATTTTCGGCTCAACAAGTCCGTCATATCTTATTCTTCAATCCCTTGACCTTTGTAACAGATATATTGATGAAAAAATAAAAGAAGATTTGTCTTTTTGCTCTGAAAAATGTAATGAAGTCAAGGAAATTATAAATAAAGTCGGTATTCCCAACATTTCTTATGAACCATTGAAAATTACTGCAGATTTGCGTGGTACTGATTTGGACTTTGAGTGTATTTTAAGTGCAAATAGCATTGAATATGAATATTATGACGGTGGTTTTGCAGTGTTTATGCTCACCCCACAGAATTCTGACAATGATTTTGTGAAACTTAAAAAGGTATTTGAAAATATAGGTAAAATTAAGAAATCAAATTTTACTGATATTCAATTCCCGAAAGCAGAAAGAGTTATGACAATCCGTGATGCTGTTTTCGCAGAAAGCGAAGAAATCAATGTAGAAAAAGCATTAAACAGAATCTGTGCAAGTCCTACTGTTTCCTGCCCACCTGCTATACCGATTGCAGTAAGTGGTGAGAAAATTACAGAAAAGCATATTAAGTTGTTTAAGAAATATAAAATTAAAAAAATTCAAGTTATTAAATAATTTTTAAAAAAACTGTTGACTTTTTGTCGCTGTAATGGTATTATATTCGGGCGACAAAAAGTCGTTTATGCGCCGGTAGCTCAGCTGGATAGAGTGTTTGGCTACGAACCAAAAGGTCGGGGGTTCGAATCCCTTCCGGCGTGCCATGAAAAGAGAGTACACATCTGTGTGCTCTCTTTTTGTTTTATGTTCAGAATATGGAATTCGAACCCGCTTCGATATTCCATAAAAAAGAGAGTACATTATTCTATGTACTCTCTTTCTTATTTTTATTCAATTTTTATAAAATATCATGATAATTATTTTACAAGTGCGATTGTTTCAACCTCTACAAGAACATCCTTTGGAAGTTGTTTTGCTGCTACGCAGGAGCGAGCAGGCTTACTTGTAAAGTATTCTGCATAAATCGCGTTGAAGGCTGCAAAATCCTCCATATTTTTAAGGAAGCAGGTTGTTTTAACCACACTTTCAAGGTCGCTGCCTGATGCTTCGAGAAGGTTTTTAATATTCTCACAAACCTGCTTTGTCTGTCCCTCAATAGTCGACACTTCAACCTCACCATTTGCAGGATTGATTGCAATCTGTCCTGATGTAAAAACCATATTTCCTACAACCTTTGCCTGTGAATATGGTCCGATTGCTGCAGGTGCTTTATCTGTACTTATTGTCTTAATCATAATTAAATCTCCTTATACTAATTTATAGCCTTGGCTGATAAGTTCGTTCTTAATTAGTTCAATGTGTTCAAAGTTACGAGTTTCAAGCAAAATGCGTAAGTAACAACCATTGATGTCTGAATTTTCAGATGCTCTTTCGTGGTGAATTGAGATGACATTACCGCCCAAATCGGCAATAATATTTGAAACACCTTTAAGCTGACCCGGTTTGTCAACAAGTTCGATTGTAAGTGAATATGTACGACCTGATGTTAAAAGGCCACGCTTGATGACCCTTGAGAGAATTGTAACATCAATATTACCACCTGAAACGAGGCATACAACTTTCTTACCCTTAACAGGAATTTTGTTAAACATTACTGCTGCAACTGAAACTGCACCTGCACCCTCAGTAATAAGCTTCTGCTGTTCAATAAGTGTGAGAATTGCAGTTGCGATTTCGTCATCAGAAACTGTTACAACCTCATCGACGAATTTCTTTACATACTCAAATGTATTTGCACCCGGTTCTTTAACTGCAATACCGTCAGCAATAGTTGAAAAATTGTCAAGACGCTCAATATGATTATCCTTGATTGAGTTATACATACTTGGTGTACCTTTTGCCTGAACACCGTAAACCTTAACCTTTGGATTAAGTGCTTTAATAGCAAATGAAACACCGCTGATAAGTCCTCCGCCGCCGATTGGCACTACAACAGCATCAGCATCAGCCAACTGGTCGAGAATTTCAAGACCGATCGTACCCTGACCTGCAATAACATCGTCATCGTCAAAGGGATGTACAAATGTATAGCCTTTTTCATCACGGAGTTGTAAAGCCTTATTATAAGCATCGTCATAAACACCCTCAACAAGGCAGATGTCAGCACCATAGCTTTTTGTTGCCTCCACCTTTGAAATAGGAGCACCATCAGGAAGACAGATAAGTGACTTTATACCATTTTTTGTAGCAGCAAGAGCAACACCCTGAGCGTGGTTACCTGCTGAACAGGCAATAACACCTTTTGCCTTATCTTCAGCTGACAATTGACTGATTTTATATGCTGCACCACGAACCTTAAAGGAACCTGTTACCTGAAGATTTTCTGTT
>JAFTUP010000170.1 GCA_017466205.1 Clostridia bacterium | reverse complement strand
TGCCGAATTAGCACTGTCTGAGCCGGTAGGCGAGTATCTGCGACGCTGATTTTATTACAATTGCAACGCAGTTCCGACGTTTTCCGTTTTCAACTTTCAACTTTCAATTACGATTATCCCGACAAATTATAATTTGTTGAACAATTTATTAATTTCGACTTCCAAAAATCGACTCTGAGTTTAGTGAAAAGGTAAAAAGTAAAATCCCTCTTGCTGAACGCAAAAGGAATTTTTTTGGAGCACGTCTTATTTCAGAACCATAACTATAGTTGAATTTCATTAGCATATACTTCTAATATACTGTTGATTTCTTCTTCATTTTCAAAGAATATCTCATCACATTTTTCTATTATCATTTCCGCCTTTTCATCATCCTCATTTTCTTCTAAAATCACGTGTGCTTTATATGCATTTTGGAGATTACCCGCAAGTTCATCAGATAAAACAGTTTCCAACGCTGATATTTCCTTATTTAAATCTCCTGTATTTTCAACATTAAAGAAATATTGACCGTGTCCACCATTATTGATTTCACTTTGATAAGTCATCAATTCCCCATAGGGTGAGTCAGCTTCTCCTTTTTCCCACAACTCCCACATCTTATTCCATTTTAATTGTTCTTCCGTTAATTCAACTTTCTTTTTCTTAAATAAATCAAATAATCCCATAATATTACCGCCTCTCTCGACATCATTATATCGCTGTAAAACCAAAAGTTAAATTTTGCCTTTAAAAAGCATTTATAGTCAGGCTCATCGTCCGCCAAAGCGTATTCATTCTTAATTGTTTTTTCAATCCGGTTAAGCATATCACTGCTCATATCTACGGATTTTTATAACAATACCGGCACTAAACTTTTTCTTTCAAAGTTTTACAACTCGCAATCAACATTCTCCTGATACGACCACAAAGATTCCTGTACTTTTTAAATGTATATTCATCAATAGAATTTGTATTAAATAGAAGTTGTAACCAGCCCTCTGTTTCACTACATTCTTTTAACGCTATTTCAAATTTAGAAAGCATATCCGCCCTGCTTTGACCGTAATTTGCTTCACGAATATTCGCATAAACACTACTTGAACTTTTTCGAATCTGAAACAATGTATTTGAAGTCGCTTTTATATTTTTACAAAGCAACTCAATATCAGTTGCAAGTTGTTCGGAATAAATAAGCAAATAATTTTTTGACATTCAATCACTTCCTTTGTTAATTATACTATAAAGGAATAACAAAATCAATGCGGAGCATTGTATATCATCAATTTCGTAGAAACTGCATATCATCAGAACGAAGTTTTGTATATCATCAAGCCGACAAAAATACACACCTACGGTGTGATGAGATACAAAGGCGACAAGCCGCTTTTGATGATATACACGCTAATGCGTGATGATATACCAAGCCTGTCGGCTTGGATAAAAAAATCCAAGTCAAAAGACTTGGAATTTTTTTGGAGCTGCTAACCGGATTCGAACCGGTGACCTCTTCCTTACCAAGGAAGTGCTCTGCCTCCTGAGCCATAGCAGCATATTAAATTTGCAGATGTTATTATACAAAGAAACCTGTTGTTTGTCAAGACGATGATGTTTTGTGAATAAAATTATGTATATTCGTATAAATCGTGCATAAAAATGCATTCAGGTTGGTTTTTGACTTGAATTTTTGCATAAACGCTTGATTTTTAATGAAAAGAAATATATAATCTAACTGCAAATTAAATAATTTACAAAAGGAGTAGATTAAAATGAAAAAGTCAGTTAAAATTCTTTCAGTTATTCTTGCTCTTGTTATCGTAATCGGTTGCTTCGCAGCTTGTGGCGGTGATAAGGAAGACACAAAAACAACTCTTGTAATGGCTACAAACGCAGCATTCCCTCCTTATGAGTATGTTGATGGTAACGAATTCGTTGGTATCGACGTTGAAATAGCAAATGCTATTGCTGAAAAGCTCGGTATGACACTTGAAATCAAGGATGTTGACTTTGGTGCTATTATCGGTGGTGTTCAGTCAGGTAAATTTGATATGGGTATGGCCGGTATGACAGTTACAGATGAAAGACTTGAAAGTGTAAACTTCTCAACAACTTATGCAACAGGTATTCAGTCTGTTATAGTTCCTGCAGATAGTGAATATGTATCATTTGAAGATTTCTACACAGGCTTTGATGCAGACGGTAATCCTGCAGGCGTTAAAGAAGGCATCAAGATTGGTGTTCAGCAGGATACAACAGGTGACATTTATTCTTCAGACGTGCCGGCAAAATGGGGCTTCGGTGAAGATAATGTAATTCGTTACAAGACAGGTGCAGATGCTGTTCAGGCTCTCAAGTCAGGCAAGGTTACAGCAGTTATCATTGATAACGAGCCTGCAAAGTCATTTGTAGCTGCAAACGATGGCCTTAAAATTCTTGATGGAGAATATGCTAATGAAGATTACGCAATCTGTGTTGCAAAGGAAAACACAGAGCTTCTTGATTCTATCAACAAGGCTCTTGCAGAACTTCAGGCAGATGGTACAATTGATACTATCATCAAAAAATACATTCCTGCAGAATAAACAGCTTCTGTGGCAATTTAATTCAACATATCAAAGGGCGGTTGGTTCCGCCCTTAATTAATGAGAGGAGCATTATATGAACGCTCTAAGTTTATGGTTTAATGGACTTAAAAAAACTTTTATTTTGTGTTTTATCACTGATAATCGTTGGGAGTGGATTGCCGAAGGTTTTATCAATTCGGTAATAATCACCATTTTTGCACTGTTGCTTGGGTTGGTAGTAGGTATTATATTGGCTGCTATCCGTTCATCATACGATAAAAATGAAGAATCCTTGAGAATCAGGGGTGGCATAGGTTATTATGTTCTCAAAATTCTTAACGTAATTGCAAAAACTTATATAACTGTTATGCGTGGTGTACCTGTTGTTGTTCAGCTTATGATATGGTACTTTGTTATTCTTGTTTCTGCAGAGGATGTTCCAATTGCAATAGTTGCATTTGGCCTTAACTCAGGTGCTTATGTTGCTGAAATTTTCCGTGGCGGTATTATGTCAATAGATAATGGCCAGTTTGAGGCAGGTCGTTCATTGGGATTCAGTTATTTTCAGACAATGAGACACATTGTGATACCTCAGACTATAAAGTCAACTCTGCCAACACTTCTTAATGAACTTATTGCTTTATTTAAGGAGACATCAATCGCAGGTTATGTAGGAATCCTTGACCTTACAAAAGCAGGCGAAAGAATTAGAGGTATAACCTTTGAAGCTTTTATGCCTCTTATCGCAGTTGCAATTGTTTATCTTTTGACAGTTATTCTTCTTACCAAAATGGTTGCAATCATTGAAAGGAGGCTTCGTCGTAATGAGCGATAATATTATTGAAGTCAGAGGACTTAAAAAACATTATCTGGGCGGACAGGTCAAAGCTCTTGATGGCATTGATGCTGACATTAAGAAGGGCGAAGTTGTTGTTATAATCGGTCCTTCCGGAAGTGGTAAATCAACTTTTCTTCGTTCATTGAATCTTCTTGAAATGCCTACGGACGGAACAATTAATTTCAATGGGGTCAACATTACTGATAAAAAAGTCAATATTAACCTTCACCGTCAGAAGATGGGTATGGTGTTCCAACATTTCAATCTTTTCAACAATATGAATATCATAAAAAATATGACAATTGCTCCAACACAGCTTCTTAAGAAAAACAAGGATGAAGCAAATGAGAAAGCATTGGCATTATTGAGAAGAGTAGGTCTTGAAGATAGAGCAGAAGCTTACCCAAGTCAGCTTTCAGGCGGACAGAAACAGCGTGTTGCCATTGTCCGTGCTCTTTGTATGGAGCCTGAAGTTATGCTCTTTGACGAGCCTACTTCAGCACTTGACCCTGAAATGGTTGGTGAAGTTCTTGATGTAATGAAGGACCTTGCTCGTGAGGGTATGACAATGGTTGTTGTAACCCACGAAATGGGATTTGCCCGTGAGGTTGCGACGAGAGTAATCTTTATGGATGGTGGTAAGATTATTGAAGAAAACACACCAAACGAATTCTTTGAAAATCCACAGAATCCACGACTTAAAGACTTCTTGTCAAAGGTTTTATAATGAATAAAATACTGTCACCTTGGTAAAATATTACCGAGGTGATTTTTTATGAATAATATAAATTCAGATGTAAAGGCGTATTTCGACAGTCTCCCTGTGACTATCAGAACAGCAATTGTAGAATCAGGCGCAAAATTTGACACAGTCGAGCAGTTAAAGGTTCTCGTTGCTGCCTACACAGGCAGAGAAGCAACATAAGAATATAATTAGCAGATTTCTCAGGAAGCCTTTCGACAAAATTCGCTCTTTTACGACAATCCAATATTTCTTTTGTTTATTTTTATATGCTTTCGGCATATAGGTTTTTAATGAATAGCACTTGAAAAATATGGTGAAATTTTGTATCCTATTAGTATATATTATTTCAGCATATTGGGGTGTGTGGATTGAAGAAGTGTCCGTTTTGTGGATTTGAGCTTCCTGAGGAGGCTGTCTATTGTCTTAACTGCTCATCAGTTCTCAATGACAGACAGGAAATTGTTCCTGTTGAGGAGTCCTCAAAAGAGAAAAAACCTTTATTTTTATTACCTAAGCTGTCGAAAATACATAAAAAGAAGCTTGCAAGTATTGTTGCAGTAGTTTTTGCCTGTGCAATTGTGCTTGCATCCTGTTTTTTTGCGGTTAAAACTGTGAAAACAGACAGTCCGCAGGTTGCTGACAGTACTACAAATCCGCCTGAAACAACAATCGTTCCTGTTACTGAGGAAAGTGGTGAAATCGCCACAAACGAAGTGGGCGAGCAGATTTATGAGGCAATTGAAATCACTGAAACCACAACCAGAAAGAGTATTTTTGATTTTATTTTTGATAAGACGGAAAAAGAGGATAAACAGGACACTGACAAGACTGATAAAGAGGAAACAAAAGCTTCTGCTTCAAGCACGGAAAACTCCACAGCGGAAATTGAGGAAACTGAATGTACAACCACACCTGTTGAGGATGAACCAAGCAATAAAAATGAAACAACATCAGGTACTACCACCTCAACAACTGAGGTCCGCACAACAATAATTGTAAGACCTACCACAGAAACCACAACAAGGAAGAGCTTATGGGATATGCTCCAGAATATTGAAACAACCACTAAAAAGCCTACAACAACAAAGGCTACAACCACCAAGCCTACAACAACGAAGGCTACAACCACCAAGCCTACAACAACGAAGCCTACAACTACGACAACAACTACTACAACCAAGCCCACAACCACAAAAGCAACTACAACAAAGGCGACAACTACAAAAACTACTACAACCACAAAGCCTACCAC
>JAFTUP010000169.1 GCA_017466205.1 Clostridia bacterium | reverse complement strand
CATCTGCGGCAGTTGGTATTCCCATGAGCACAGACCTGAAAAAAGCTTGTTTTGTTGATGATATAGAAGACCTTGATGATTCTACACTTGCTTGTGCTTATGCTCGTGCTCGTGGTACTGACAGAATGTCATCATTTGGTGACTGGATTGCATTAAGTGATGAATGTGATGTAACAACTGCTAAACTTGTTGCTCGTGAAGTTTCTGATGGTATTATTGCACCCGGTTATTCAGCAGAGGCTCTTGAAATCCTTAAGGGTAAGAGAAACGGTAACTATAATATTGTTAAAATTGATGCTGATTATGTTCCTGCAGTTCAGGAAAAGAAGCAGGTATTTGGCATCACATTTGAACAAGGTAGAAACAACTTCAGAATTGATGATGAGCTTCTTTCAAATTTGGTTACAGAAAATAAGGAATTACCTGAAGAAGCAAAACGTGACCTTATAATTGCACTTATTACTCTTAAATATACACAGTCTAACTCCGTATGTTATGCCTATGATGGACAGGCTATAGGTGTTGGTGCTGGTCAGCAGTCAAGAATTCATTGTACAAGACTTGCAGGTACAAAAGCTGATACATGGCATCTTCGTCAGCATCCAAAAGTTCTTAATCTTCCATTTAAGGATGATATTCGTCGTCCTGACAGAGATAATGTTATTGATGGCTACATCAATAAGAATGAAGAAGATGTATGTGCAGACGGAATCTGGCAGAAGTACTTTAAGACACAGCCTGAACCACTTACTGCAGAAGAAGCAAGAGAATATCTTGATACAATTACAGGTGTTTCAGTTGGTTCTGATGCCTTCTTCCCATTTAGTGATAATATTGAAAGAGCTCGTAAGAGTGGTGTTTCATATATTGCTGAACCAGGTGGTTCAATCCGTGATGATGTAGTTATTGATTGTTGTAATAAATACGGAATTGCAATGGCATTTACAGGAATGCGTTTATTCCACCACTAATATTTCTTTGAGGTAATCTGATGAAAATAATGGTTGTAGGTGGTGGCGGTAGAGAACACGCTATCATCAAAAAGATTAAAGAAAATAAAAGTGTTACTGAAATCTTTGCATTGCCGGGTAATGGAGGCATGAAAGATGATGCAACACTTGTTAATATCGGTGCAAAGGATATTGATAATATTGTAAAATTTGCTGTTGAGAATAAGATTGATTTTGCAATAGTTGCACCTGATGACCCACTGGTATTAGGTTGTGTTGATGCACTTAATGCAGTTGGGATTAAATGCTTTGGACCTAACAAAGCAGCAGCAATTATCGAAGGTAGTAAAGCTTTTTCTAAGAATCTTATGAAAAAGTACAATATCCCTACAGCAGCATTTGAAATATTTAATAAAGCAGAAGATGCTCTTAAATATCTTGAAACTGCTCCAATTCCAACAGTTGTTAAGGCTGACGGCCTTGCGCTTGGTAAAGGTGTTATTATCGCAATGACACGAGAAGAGGCTGTTGATGCCGTCAAGTCAATTATGGAAGACAAGATCTTCGGTGAAAGTGGTAACAACATTGTTATCGAAGAATTTTTAACAGGACCTGAAGTTTCTGTTCTTTCATTTACAGATGGTAATGTTGTTGTTCCTATGATTTCTTCTATGGATCATAAACGTGCACTTGATAATGATGAGGGTCTAAATACAGGTGGAATGGGTACAATTGCTCCTAACCCTTATTACAATGAAGAAATTGCAAAAGAATGTATGGAAACAATTTTTGTTCCAACAATCAATGCAATGAAATCTGAAGACAGAACTTTTAAAGGATGCCTTTACTTTGGTCTTATGCTTACTCCAAACGGACCAAAGGTTATTGAATATAATTGTCGATTTGGTGACCCTGAAACACAGGTCGTTTTACCGCTTCTTGAAAGTGATTTGCTCGATATTATGATGGCAGTCGCTGATGAAAATTTGACAGAAGATATGGTAAAATTTTCTGACCAATCAGCTTGTTGCGTTGTAATGGCATCCGACGGTTATCCTGTAAAATATGATAGTGGATTTAAAATCACCATTGATGATGATTTTGATGATAACCTCTACATTGCAGGTGCAAAGCTTAATGGTGATAATGTTGTCACAGCAGGCGGTCGTGTCCTCGGTGTAGTAGCAGTTGAAAACAATCTCACTGCTGCAATAGAAAAAGCATATTCATCAGTTAAAAAAGTTCACTTTGACAATGCTTTTTATAGAAATGATATTGGTGCAAAAGCACTCAAAGTATTAAAGGAGGGAAAATAAGAATGGTATATCGTATATTTGTTGAAAAGAAGAGCGGATTAGATAATGAAGCAAAAGGACTTCTTAATGAAGCAAGAAATTTGCTTGGTATTGAAAACTTAGAAGATATTCGTCTTTTTAATCGCTATGATGCAGAAAATATTACAAAAGAGTTATTCGACTATGCTATTAAAACTGTTTTCTCTGAACCACAGCTTGATAATGTATCTGAATGTGTAGATATTCCTGATGCATATGTTTTTGCTGTAGAAGCACTTCCGGGTCAGTTTGACCAGAGAGCAGACTCTGCAGCTCAGTGTATTCAGATTATTTCTCAGGGTGAACGGCCTGTTATCAGTACTGCAAAAGTTTATGCTCTTTACGGTGACTTGACAGATGATGATATTGCTGCCTTCAAGAATCACGTAATTAACGCTGTTGAAAGCCGTGAAGCATCTCTTGACTTACCTGAAACACTTATTGCTGAATATTCAGCACCTGAGACAGTTGCTACTGTTGATGGATTTATTAATATGGATGAAACTGCTCTTTCTGATTTGCTTGATGAAAAAGGTCTTGCAATGGACCTTGATGACCTTAAATTCTTACAGGCATATTTTAAAGATACAGAGCATAGAGACCCTACAATAACTGAAATCCGTGTT
>JAFTUP010000168.1 GCA_017466205.1 Clostridia bacterium | reverse complement strand
TTCTTCGCTCACGCTCAGAATGACCTGCCCGAATTAATTACATATTAACCAACAACAGCGGGGTCAAGACCCCGCCCTACCGTGACACCAATGGTTTTACATTTATCCCGATAAACTCCAACTTATCAATATCATTACACATCAACAGTTTTCAGCACTTGAAAAACATACAATATAATGATATAATATCAATGTATAATTAAAATCGGTGAAAGTGAGATTTTTATGAAACGATTTATCAACGATGTTAAAAGATTCGGAAACTACACACTCTTTGCTGCCAAGTCTGGAATGAAGGCAGAGGTTGCCGGCTCGTTTCTGAGCTGGATGTGGTGGATTCTCGACCCATTGCTCTATATGCTTGTGTATTCATTTGTTGCAGTTTATGTTTTTGGCAGCCGTGAACAATATTTCCCTGTCTTCGTTTTCATCGGTCTTAACACCTGGACCTTTTTCAGTAAAACTGTTAAATCAGGTGTCAAGCTTGTTCAGGAAAAGAAAAGCGTTGTCACAAAGGTATATATACCAAAATTTATATTCATTTTTGAAAAAGAGACCATTTTCGGTATTAAAATGTTCGTTTCCTGTGCCCTCACCTTATTATTCATGATTTTCTATCAGGTGCCTGTTTCCTGGAAGGCACTCTGGGTAATACCGCTCTGGTTACTTTTGTTTATGATAACTTTTGCGGTTACAACAATTGTCACTCACTTCGGTGTATTTGTTGAGGATTTAACAAATGTTCTTACTGTTGCTCTCCAGTTAGGATTTTATATTTCAGGTATATTCTATTCAATCGAAACAAGAATTCTTCCTAAAAACGAGCTTATCGGCAATATCCTTATTCATTGCAATCCGATTGCACTTATTATGACAGATATGAGAAATGTGTTGCTCTATGACGGTGAGCCTCATTACATTTCACTTTTAATATGGGCTGTTATTTCAATTGTTATTTCAGCAATTGGTGTAAAAACAATCTATAAGTATGAAAATACTTATGTTAAGGTAATATGAGGAGGGACACTGCATGAGCGAAATTGCAATATCAGTAAAAGATGTAAAAATCAGATACAGAATGATGAACAAAGTGTCTTTTTTCAGAGCATTGGTATCACGTTCAACATATTCAAAAACAAAGCTTTTTGAAGCTGTCAAGGGCTTGTCCTTTGATGTTCCGAAGGGTCAGATTTTAGGTATTGTCGGTAAAAACGGCAGCGGTAAGTCAACACTCTTGAAGGCTATTGCAGGCATATTTTCACCTGACGAGGGTGAAATAGACCTTCACGGAAATACAATCTCACTCCTTTCAATCGGCGTTGGCTTCCAGAATGCACTTTCCGGCAGAGAAAACATCTACCTTTCAGGTATGCTTCTTGGATTTTCAAGAGAATTCATTGACGAGAAGCTTGAAGAAATTATTGAGTTTTCAGAGTTGGGAGAATTTATTGACCGACCTGTAAAATCATACTCAAGCGGTATGTATTCAAAACTCGCTTTCTCAATTACTGCAATTCTCGAAACCGATATTATACTTATCGACGAGGTTTTGTCAGTTGGTGATGCTAAATTCAAGAAAAAGAGCTATGCAAAAATGAAAGAGCTGATTTCTAAAGAGGACAGAACAGTTTTAATTGTTTCTCACAGTTCAGACACAATCAAAAATCTTTGCGATAATGTCCTTTGGATTCACGACGGTGAAATGAAGATGTACGGAACAACCGCAGAGGTTCTCCCTAAATATGATGAATTTATGAAATAAGTTATGAATATTGAAAATAATAAACCGATAGATTTTGTCATTATCTGGGTTGACGGAAGCGACCCTGAATGGCGTAAGGAAAAAGCTAAATATGACGGAACAGTTGTAACGACAGCCAATAGTGAAGTGCGTTTCCGTGATTGGGACAATCTTCAGTATTGGTTCAGAGCTGTTGAAAAATATGCACCTTGGGTCAATAAAATTCATTTTGTGACCTGGGGTCATTTGCCATCCTGGCTTGATACAACAAATCCGAAGCTTAACATAGTAAATCACAGAGACTATATTCCTGAGGAGTATCTTCCGACATTCAGCTCACATACAATTGAGCTGAATCTTCACAGAATCGAAGGTCTTGCAGAACAATTTGTCTATTTTAATGACGATATGTTCTTGAATAAACCCGTTTCTCCTGAAGATTTCTTTAAAGACGGTTTGCCTTGTGATACCGCTGCAGTTCATTGCATTTATTTTGCAAACGATAGTGCAGGTTTTTTCCACGGTGCTGATATTGAAGTCATCAATGACAATTTCAACAAACAACAATGTATGAAGCGTGATTGGAAAAAGTGGTTTGACCCTAAAAATGGTATTAAAAATGTTATGCGAACAGCTTTACTTATGCCTTGGCCCTGGTTCCCGGGAATGTACTGTCACCACACACCGTCTTGTTTCTTAAAATCAACATTTGATAAAGTTTGGGACCAAGCTTTCGATACACTTGACGAAACCTGTCGCAACAGATTCAGAAAAAAAGGTGACGTTAATCAGTGGGTTATGAAGTATTGGCAACTTGCAGAGGGCAATTTTGCTGTCAGAGATGCCAGCTTTGCACAATGTTATCACATTGATAACGAGATGTTTAAGTCCTTGTGCAGGGAAATCGAAGAAAAATCACATTCTATGATTTGTATTAACGATACTGTAAATACAGAGAATTTTGAGGAGAAGAAGAAAACGATAATTTCGCTTTTCCATAAAAATCTTCCTGATAAATCTGATTTTGAAAAATAATGAGGGTGTTCAAATGAGGAAAAATTTTATTTGGCTTTTTGGTGAGAACGTGGGTAGTACTGCCAATAACAATTCTTTTTATTTCTGGAAACAATCCGTATTAAAAAAGGACGATATTGACAAATACTTTGTTATGAATAAAAACCCAGGTAATTTAAGTGTTTATAATACTCTTTCACCTTTTGAGAAAAAGTTTGTTTTATGGAAAAACAGTTCAAAACATTTTGAATATTATTATAAAGCTGATATGTTCTTTGTTTCTTTAAGTTATAAAGACATTTTACCTGATAAACTGCTTTGGAAAAACTTGAATTATCTTATTACAAAGCCATTGATTTATCTTCAACACGGAACTCTTGGAATTAAAGCCATTGGTTATAAGGGTGATGCTTATAACAACAATATGTTCCGTTTTGTTTATTATAACAAGGATATTAAAGACACCTTTAAAGAAAAAAATCAGTTCAGAGATTACCAGCTTTATTATGGAATTTATCCTCCAAGATATAAAGAATTAGTTAAAAGACATAAGGAATACTCAAAATCAAAGGATGATGGAAAGAGTATTCTCTGGTTTCCTACTTGGAGAGAGTATTTCGGCAAAAACTATAAAACTGAGATTCTATTAATGCAAATGAAGAAAGTTCTCAGTAATGAACGTCTTGCAGAATATCTGGATAAAACATCTTCCGTATTAACTGTTTGCCTTCATCAATTCTTTGATGAGGACAAAATTGCATATTTTAAAGAAAATATCAAAACTAACAAAATAAAATTAGTTCACGCAAAAAACATTGATGTTCTTGATGAACTTGCACGAAACGATGTACTGATAACTGACTACTCATCTGTTGGATTTGACTTTACAACACTTAATAAACCTGTTATCCTCTATCAACCTGATTTGGAAACGTATCTTAAAGGCCGAGGCTTATATTGTACAATTGAAGAATTACAGGAAGTTTCAATTTCAAAGTCAAAACAGTTAATTGATACTATTGTTGATGAAACATATACTATTAACTCATTCTTCCGTTCAAGATTACCTCAGGAAATTGATTATGACTATATTTTAAAAGGTCAGCATATTGACCGTATGTATGATGAGTTTGCTGAAATCCAGAGAAATAAAATAACATTTTTAGGTTACAATTTTTATGGCATTGGTGGTACTGTTTTCGCAACTCGTTCTCTTGCAGAAGCTTTACTTGAAAAGAATTATCTTGTTCAATTAATATCATTAAAGGGTTTTAAAAGATTCAATAAAATGCCTTATGGTTTACAACTGACACCACTTTATGTGGATGGCAAAAGAACAAAAACAGAGATATTGAAACGATTAATTCCTAAATTTAATTGTTTCTATGGCAACCTCAATTACGATTGCTCAAAGGCAAACTTGTGGCCATATGCAAACTTAGCACTTGAGAATACGCTTAAAAACTTAAAATCAAAAACACTTGTTTCAACAAGAGAATCACTTCATCTCTATATGGCAGAAGATTTATCAGAGCATATTGAAAACAAGATTTATTTCTTCCATTGTGCTTCAAGTGTTGTTTGTGACCTTTATCCTGAAGCATTTAAGAAAATATCAAAGGAAAAGCTTCCAAAAGTTGTTTTTGTTACAGAAGAAAGCAAGCGTGCATACAAAACTGATTTGGACTATGACAACTATGAGCAAAGTCTCGTTCTTGGAAATGCACTTGAAATGAGCAGAAGCGTTGAGCGTGATGACATTGCGGTAGAGGCTGACGAGGAAAAAGCCGGTTTCAACGGTATGTACCTTGTAAGAATAAGTCCTGACCGTAAAGCAGACCTTGATAACTTGTTAGGATTTGCACACTATCTTAAAGAGCATAATGAAGAAAATATCAGAATTAACGTTTACGGCAACGGTGCTTATGTTAATGAGTTCCTTGAAACAATCTATGATAATGAATTAGAGGATTATATCAATTATTGTGGAGAAACAAGTAATCCAAAAGAAGAAATGAGCAAATATGATGCAGTTGTTGACTTTACTCTTAACCATTCTTTTGGAATGCCATACATTGAAGCAGTATTAAACGGAAAAATGCTTTATTGTGCTGATAATATTGCATCAAGAGAAGTTCTTAATGGTATTGACGGATGTATTTATACTTCTTATGAAGATTTAGTAAATAAAATTCGAAAATACCCTGAAATCACAGAAGAACAGCTTAAATCCAATTACGATAAAATCTGTGAAACTTATTCAAGAGGTGTTCTTGCAGATAAGTTCATTGAATTTATTAACAAATAAGGTGATTTAAATGATTTTTGACACTTTGGATAACATAAAAAATTATGAGGGTACAGGCAGAGTTTATACTGCATTAAAATTTCTCAGTGAAACTGATTTCACAAAAATGGAATTGGGCAGATATGAGCTAGATGGCGATAATATCTACTATATGATACAGCGTTATGAAACTGACCCTGATAAAACCATTTCGGAGGCTCATAAGAAATACATTGATATTCAGTTTATGGTTGATGGTGAAGAAATAATCGGAGTTGCACCTATTTCCTGTGAAAAAACAGAAACTGAAGCAAAACCTGAAAATGATGTTTGGTTTTATGAATGCAAAACAGAGCCACTTACTCTTATAAAAAACAGTTTTATGGTACTTTATCCAAATGATTTGCATTGTCCGGGTGTTGCTGTTGACAATCCATTATCTTGTCTTAAGGTTGTTGTAAAGGTAAAGGTGTAATTATGGCAAAAGGTATGGAATCATTAAATCAGCTTTACAGAATCGGATGCGGTCCTTCAAGCTCACATACTATGGGTCCTGAAAAGGCTTGTGTTATCTTTAAAAAGAAAAACTCTGATGCAGATGAGTTCAAGGCTATTCTTTATGGTTCACTTGCAAAAACAGGTAAAGGACATTGTACTGATTCAGTTATTGAAAATACTCTGTCACCTGTTCCCTGCACTGTTGAGTTCAATTTTGACAAAACAGATATTGAGCATCCTAATACAATGGAGCTTTTCGCATACAAAAACGGTGAACAGACTGATTTTATCCGTGTTTTCAGCGTCGGTGGTGGCAGAATTGAATTTGAGGGAAGTTCCTCTGCAAAAGAACCTATTGTATATGAATTAAGCACGTTTAAAGATATTAAAGATTATTGCAAAGAGAAAAAATACCGTCTCTGGCAATATGTAGATGAAGTCGAGGGCGAATATATCTGGGATTACCTTGCAGAAGTATGGAAAACAATGAAAAATGCCATTGAAACAGGCATTGAGGACGAGGGTATTCTTCCGGGTGGACTTGATGTGCAGAAAAAGGCTAAATACCTTTATAATATGGAGCATATAGGCGAAAGTGCAGAAACAAGAGAAAACAGAGAGGTCTGTTCTTATGCTTTCGCAGTAAGTGAACAGAATGCTTCAGGTCACAGAATCGTGACTGCACCGACCTGTGGTGCTGCAGGTGTGCTTCCTGCTGTGCTTTACTATATGCAATTAAAGCACGGTTACACAGACCGTCAGATTTTACAGGCTCTTGCAACAGGCGGTCTTATTGGCAATCTTGTAAAAACAAATGCATCAATTTCAGGTGCAGAATGTGGTTGTCAGGCAGAAATCGGCACTGCTTGTGCTATGGCATCCGCCGCACTCGGCGAGCTTTTTGGACTTAAAAGAGGTAAAATCGAATATGCTGCTGAAATTGCTATTGAACATCATTTAGGTCTAACCTGTGACCCTATTTGCGGACTTGTGCAAATTCCTTGTATTGAAAGAAATGCTGTTGCCGCAATGCGTGCTATAAACGCAGTTAATCTTGCAAGCTTTTTAAGTGAAACAAGAAAAATTTCACTTGATAATGTTATCACAACAATGAAGAAAACAGGCATGGATATTCACGCAGCATATCGTGAAACAAGTGAGGGCGGACTTGCCACACTTGAAATATAGGAGTATATACTATGGCATATTTGTTTGTACATTTCAAAGAAAAAATTACACCTGACGGTGAACAGGTTTATTTCGGCATCAGCCATGACGGCTTCAACTGGGAAAAGGTTAATGACGGAAATCCCGTTCTCACCGCTGAATTAGGCGAAAAAGGCTGTCGTGACATTGAAATTGTCAGACTTAAAGACGGTAGTTTTGTTATTCTCACAACTGACCTTTGTATCGCATACCGTTATGATGAAAATCTTAAATTAGATTGGTCAAATATTAACCGTACAGGCAGTAAATGTCTTCGTATGTGGAAAACAAAGGACCTTGTGAATTTCAGCGAGGAAAGACTAGTTCACTTCGGCAGAGATGATTTTGGCTGTATGTGGGCTCCTGAGGTTTTCTATGATGAAATCAATGACGAATACCTTATTCATTGGGGCTCAACGGTTGCAGAAGACAATTACAAGCACATGTCAATTTATTGCTCCACAACAAAAGACTTTGAAACATTTTCAGAACCCAAGCTTTTCTTTACAAAGGACAATGAAATCCTTGATACTCACATCCGTAAAATTGACGGAATTTATCACATGTTCTATAAAAACGCTCACAATCCGTCAATGAATATGCACGCAACTTCAGATAATCTTTACGGACCTTATGAACACGATGAAAAATTTGAAGAGTATATGGACAAAGAAGTCTATTGGCCGGGCTCTTATGAAGCAGGCACAAGCTTTACACTCCCTGACGGAAGATGGTGTATTCTGTTCGATTTCTTCGGTTGCGAAAAAGAAAAAATGGGTTATGTACCATTTATCTCATCAAAACCCGGTGATATGAATGTAACGCGTTGTCCTGATTTGTTCAAATTCCCCTACGGATACAAGCACGGTGGTGTAATTGAAATCACAGACGAGGAATACGACAGACTTAAAAGCATGTAAGATACAAAATATTATAAAGACAGGAATGATTGTATGAGCTACAAAATTAAAAATCCTTATGAAAGTGTTATGAGCCTTCTTGGTGATATGGATAATCACTATAAAACAAATCTTCATACTCACTCAACATACAGCGATGCTAACGACACAATGACCGATATGATCAAGGGCTTTTATGATAACGACTTTGATATTCTTGCTTTTGCAGAGCACGGTATTTTAGGCAAGCGTTGGAATGAAGAGCCGACACATATTCCTTTCTTTAATTTTCAGTATCTCTGGCACGGAAAACGCAGCTACCTGACTGAAGAGCAGTACAAGGCAATCAAAAACGGTACATATAAAACCGAAAAAAATACAAGAACAAAAAAGCGTGGTCTTGAGGATGTGCCTGATGCAATCGAGTGTAATATGTTCACTATTATGAAAAATCACGTGAACGGATATTTCACAGATAACGCTTATGAAGGTGTCCAGGGACTTGAATATGACTATGAAATCCCATTGGGACTTATTGAAAAAAGCGGTGGTATTTCTCACATCAATCATCCTACTGACCTATTACAGGCAAAGAAAAACCCTGATTGTGCGAAAGTGCCTAAGAACATTCATTTCTTTGCAAATCTTTTAAGAAAATACCCGTCTTGTATGGGTATTGAGGTTCTCAATATGTATGACATTCCTAACCGCAGTGACCGTATTCTCTGGGACGAGCTTTTAAAGCTCCTGACTCCTGAGGGACGCAAGGTTTTCGGTTTTTCAAACAGTGACGCTCATCAGGTTGACCAGATTGATACAGCATTTATGGACTTTATTCTTCCCGAATATTCACTCGATACTCTTCGTAATGCTATGGAAACAGGCACATTCTTCTCAATTGGCCGCTATGCTAAAAATGAATTAGGTGAAGATTTTGCAGGTGTAGGTCCTTGTCCTCGTGTTGTAGGAATTGAGGTTGATGACGATGCTGACACCATCACAATCAAAGGTATCAACTGTAAGGAAATCGATTGGATTGCTGACGGTGAGGTTATAAAAACCACAACAATTGATGCTGACGGTGAAATCACTTCAACTATTACTCTTGCTGAGCATAGTGATAAGATTTCCTGCTATGTCCGTGCACAGCTTAAGGGTAAGGGCGGTATTTGTCTTACTCAGGCATTTGTACTTGATGACGGTAATATGGAACGCTTTATAAAGCCGCCTGTACTTGAAATCCGCACTCCTGAGCAGGAAAAGAAGAGAAAATTCTATAGCAAAAAGCTTGGCGTTATCTATGGTAAGATAACAAAGAAAATTTAAAAAATTTACATTACGGCTCCCTCTGACGAGGGAGCCGTCGAGCGTATGCGAGACTGAGGGAGAGAATTTTAAAGAATAAGGAATGTAGGGGACGATGACTCGGCGTCCCGTTATTAGTTTATCTGTACACTTGGTTCGGGCTGCCGTGGTCGTCAGCCCCTACAAGGTGAACAATATGGTTGAATGTAGGTCGCTTCACGAAGCGACCGAAACAGATTGAACATAAACTTAATGACGGGCAATTCGTGAATTGACCTTACTGCGGAAAATTGACAAAGAAGATATAACAACGCGTAGTGGCAGGCTTCCACGCCTGCATTGTCATTCTGAGGAACGAAGTGACGAAGAATCTATGTTAGTTGATATATTGCCGTTGGAGAGATTCTTCGCTTACGCTCAGAATGACCAAAATTAGTTACATATTAAACAACAAAGACGGAATCGAAAACGACTCCGTCTTAATCTTTTTATTTCTTCAATCCTTTTGCAAGAGTGATTAATGTATCAAGTTGTTCCGGACTTAATCCTTTCACAGCCTCAAGCAATTCATTTTCCTTAGTCGGACTTTTGGACTCCGTATCAAAAAATTCTTTAGGTGTGATGTTAAGATATTCGCATATATAAAAGAATACTGTCATTGATGGGAAAGAACGCTGATTTTCAATACTGTTAATATAACTCGCACATTGACCGACTGACAAACTCATATCTCTTGCGGATACTTTCTTTTCTTCTCTTAATTGCGCTAATCTCAAACTGAATTCTCTTAGCTCCATAATCACACCACCTATGTATCTAATTGTACTATACACCTCGCCTGCTTATATTGATTAGATTTATAATTTATTCTTGACATATCGATTACATTTAGATATAATGTCTATGTTATCCAATTCAATTGGTAACAAAAGCTCTTCATTCTCCATTAAATAATTTTTATTTCCCATATTCTTTTTGTCACATAAATGGCATGAAAAGGTGCTTATGGGGTATTCTTTTACAAGGGAGTTACGAAGAACAATATATTCGTCGAAAACGTTTTGTTTTCGGCGATTTTGCTTTTTTTAGGATTTTTGTCACAAAAGTTAATTTCATTGCGATATATATTAAATACCCTTTATTCAGGGGATAGGAGGTTATATTATGATTTCAGTATCACCAACAGAATTACACTCATTATTAAAAGAAAGGAATATTAACTGTCTTTATTTTTCCTGTTCAGTCAGAAATGCCTGTTCAATGATTAATACTGACTCATTTTTGTCACTACGTCAGTTAGCTTATAAAGAGTTACCTATGTCTGATGTTACTAATGCGGCAATTTACAAGCAAGCCTCCCTTTGGAACAAAAGACAGTTTCACCTTTGCAACCTCCATGAATATTTCCCGAGACAAAATAAATTGGGACCTGTTTGCTTCAGAGTTTCAATTGATTTTCTCCTTGATGTTCACCCGCGTGACCTTTATATTACAAAAAGAAACCCGTTACATTGGCGAAAAGGCCTACACCCAACGGATATTTGTTATTCATCAGTTCAGGAGTTTTCCGAAGTCTTTGAAGCACTTTTTGACAAAAGACTTTTACATAAAAACATTATTCTCGTCCGAGACAAAAGGTCTGAAATAAAATTATCCGATTATCTGCTTGAAATTATCTTAGACAAACCGGGAGACAAATTCCTGCTTTGGCGAAAATCGACAAACGCATTAAAGGAATCACTCAACAACGAAAAGTTTTCAAAAATCACTTTTAAGACATCCCCTTGCAAAAAACAGTGTCACTGTGCTGAAAATTATAATGATATGGCTTCAACTGAACTCGAAAATCTTTTTAGGCCATAATACTATAGTGGCCTCCTTCCTCACCTGCAATATGATAAATTATAATTTGTAGGGATGAAAAAAGTGCAAAGTGTAAAACGTAAAGTGGAAAACGTCGGAACTGCGTTGCAATTATAATAAAATCAGCGTCGCAGATACTCGCCTACCGGCTCAGACAGTGCTAATTCGGCATCCACGGGATGCCCGCACCCCATCGTTTTCAGTTTTCCATTTTCAACTTTACACTCATCCCGATAAACTCCGATTTACAGAACAAAATAACAAAAGAAGAATTGGAAAAATTATTTTACCACGATAAAATTATAAATAAAACTGTTGACAGTTGACTCTTTGTGTTGTATAATACAAAATGTATCCCAGTGTATAAGGGAGGGATTTTTAATGAGTCAGGTAAAAGTTAAAGAAAACGAGTCCTTGGAAAGTGCTCTCAGAAGATTTAAGAGACAGACTTCTCGTGACGGTGTCATTCAGGAAGTTAGAAAAAGAGAGCATTACGAGAAGCCTTCTGTAAAGAGAAAGAAGAAGTCTGAGGCTGCACGTAAGCGTAAGTTTAAATAATTTTCGCTTTGCGGAGCTATGTTTTAAAAACGCAAGTGGGCATCCATTGACGGATAGCCCACTATTTTTTTAGTTGACTGATTAAGGAGAATTGCTATGGTTTCACCTATGCCGAAATATCGTTATAAATCAGTTCTTGATATTTCAGTTGAAGATTTACATAAAATGGGAGCAAAAGCTGTTGCTCTTGATATTGATAACACCATTTGCAACGACGGAAAAACCAACTGCATTGACGGACTCGAAAGCTGGTTAAAATCAATTCAAAAAGACGGAATTAAAGTTATAATTATTTCCAACGCTATGCCTCGACGTCCGAAAATTGTTTCAAAAATGCTGAAGCTTCCTTATATTGCCAATGCAAAAAAGCCTAAACCTCATACACTTATAAAAGGTGCTGAAATGATGGGTGTTGAAATCCACGAGCTTGCAATGGTTGGTGACCAGGTGTTTGCTGATGTTATGGCTGCCAACAACTGTGGTGCTATTGCAATTCTTGTTGATGCGTTAAAAGGAAAAACACGTTTTCCGATTTTTTATGCAACACGTCGCAGAAAAGCTGCTCCCATTATAGCAGAATTTGAAAAATTACATGGATATGGTTACTATGATTAAGAATTTACAAAAATTATTAAGCGAAAAGGGACTCGGATATTCAGCATTGATTATCGCTCCTGAAAACAGAAAATATTTTACGGATTTTGACTCCTCTGACGGATTTTTACTTGTATCCTCTGACCGTGCAGTATTCATTACTGACGGACGATATATTGAGGCTGCAGAAAAACAGATTTCAAATTGCGAAGTCAGACTTCAGGGTAAAACTTATCCTCAGATTGCGGAAATTCTCAACGAAATGAACTGTAAACATCTTCTTGTCGAAGCAACAAGAATGACTGTTTCTACATATAATTCGCTCAAAGGTGTTCTTAAAAACACAAGCGTTGCAACAGATTCAACTTTAGATATGCTTATCAACACACTACGTTCAGTCAAATATGAAAATGAGGTTGAAAATGTTGTCAAAGCACAGAGAATTGCCGAAGCTGCTTTTAAACATATACTCGAATTTATAAAACCCGGTGTTACTGAAAAAGAAATTGCACTCGAGCTTGATTTCTTTATGCTTCGCAACGGTGGTGAAGGTCTTTCCTTTGAAACAATTGCTGTAAGCGGTAAAAATTCATCTATGCCTCACGGTGTTCCAAGTGATAAAAGAATAGAAAACGGTGATTTTATCACTATGGACTTTGGTACAATCATAAACGGTTATCACAGTGATATGACAAGAACTGTTGCAGTTGGCTTTGCAACTGACGAAATGAAAAACGTTTATGATACAGTTCTTAAAGCTCAGCAAAATTGCCTTGATAACATCAAAGCAGGCATTTCCTGTAAGAACGGCGATATGTTTGCAAGAAGCATTATCAACGATTCAGGCTACGGACAATATTTTACTCACTCAACAGGTCACGGTGTGGGTGTTGAAATCCACGAGTTTCCTAACCTGTCCCCTGCCTCTGACAGTATTCTGAAGACCGGCAACATTGTGACAGTTGAACCGGGAATTTACATTCCTGAAAAATTCGGTGTAAGAATTGAGGATATGGCTCTTATCACCGAAAGCGGTTGTCGTAATCTCACAAATGCACCGAAAGAGTTGATTATTTTATAATAAGTGCTGTAATAATTGCACCAACTCCTGCCGAGGCTGTCATTTCTGCAAAAATCAGCACTCGGCTTTTGATTTTCTGTCTTCGTGTTTTTGGTATTTTTGTAAAATTCATAGCACTTGAAACAGCTTCTGTTTTGAGTTTTCCTTCATTTTCACGGCTATATTCGGGTTTAACGAAAAATAACGCTTTTTCAAAATAGTCGCAACCTGTTTCGTGAATTTCAAGCACCTGACGATTAACACCTTTTATCATAAATATAATCCTCACATTTTTTAGTTTATTGGTGAACATATTTTTGGTAATTCGGTTAATTTTATTCTACTGTGCGTGTGTAATTTTTACGGAAAAATTTGTCAATATGGGATTTTCACCAAAAATTAAATTCACATTTTATATACGGAAAGTATAATATACTTTTCATACAAATTGTTGAAAACTCTGTTGAAAATGTTAATAACTTGCTCTATTTTCATTGATTTTTCGAGGATTTTTCCACTTTTCGACAATTGCAGAAAAAGTTTGTTAAAAGATTGTCAAATACAATTTGTTTTAATCACTTGACAAATTATACAGAATGGAGCATCCCTCACTTAACTTTTGTCTAAAATTTTTGTGCAATATGTCATTAGCATATATGTACAGAAATTTCGTAAATTTTTAGTCATTTTGTAAAGGAATTTAGCGTGAAAAATCACGCTAACTCCCGATTATATGTCCCTCGAAATTTGATAATCTCAAATTTCGAGATGGACTAAATTTCCATCACGCCTTACCCGGCTACAGTAAGAAGTGATATGATTCTTTTATACAAATTTGTAGCCGGAAAGGCTATGGAAATTATTATGAAAAACTGTTATATAATTGAGTGTCCGCAGCATTTCAATTTAGGTCTTTCCCTTGATTGTGGCCAGGCGTTCCGTTGGAGCTTTGCGGATGATATGTGGCAAGGTGTGGCTTTTGGCAGATTTATTAAGCTTCAGCAAACAGATAATCAGCTGATTATCCACAATTGCACTGAAGATGACTTCAATTCAATATGGAAACACTATTTTGATTTTGAACTTGATTATGAAAAAATCTTATCTTCTTATGATGACGAGTATCTTATAACTGCAGTTAAAGAATATAATGGTATTCGAATTCTTCGTCAGGAGCCTTGGGAAGCACTCTGCTCATTTATCATTTCACAAAACAACAACATTCCGCGAATAAAAGGAATTATAGAACGACTTTGTGAAACTTTAGGTGATGGTGAACAAGGGAAAAAGAGCTTTCCGTCTGCTGAAAAGCTTTCAACTCTCACCGTTGACGATTTAGCTCCACTCAGGGCAGGGTTCAGAGCAAAATATATCCTTGATGCCGCACAAAAGGTTGCAAGCGGTGAAATTGATTTCAGTAAAATTCGCGAAAATCCTATTGAATTCGGCAGAGAGGAATTACAGAAAATCAAAGGCGTTGGTGCTAAAGTTGCTGAATGCACTCTTCTTTACGGATTTCACAAAATCGAAGCATTTCCTGTTGATGTATGGGTAAAACGTATTATGGCTGAAATGTATCCTGACGGCTTGCCTGAATGCACAAAAGGTACTGAGGGAATTGCCCAGCAATACTTATTTCATTGGAGAAGAATGCAGAATAGATAATTTTTATCTATTTATTTGACATCGTGTTCATTTTGTGATATTATACATACACCTTATACAGGTTATATCTCGTCTTTGACGAGTGAAAAAGGAAACCCCATTGGTTCATTCCAATGGGGTCTTTGTTTTTTATTAACTTCTCGCAACTCCTGATTTTTTTGCAGCCTCACAAACAGCCTCTGCAACTGTTTTTCCGACTCTTTCATCAAATGCTTTTGGCAATATGTATTCTTCCGTTAATTCGTCATCACTTACTAATGATGCAATAGCCTTTGCTGCTGCAATCTTCATTTCCTCGTTAATATCACGTGCTCTGCAATCAAGTGCACCACGGAAAATCCCGGGGAACGCAAGAACATTATTAATCTGATTAGGATAATCACTTCTGCCTGTGCCGACAACTCTCGCACCGGCATTTTTTGCTTTGTCAGGCATAATTTCAGGTACGGGATTTGCCATAGGGAATACAACAGCATTGGGTGCCATTGACTGAATCATTTCTTCTGTAACAATATTTGGTGCTGAAACACCAATAAATATATCTGCACCTTTTAAAGCATCTGCAAGAGTTCCCTGAATATTGTTTTTATTTGTAATTTCAGCCATTTCCTTTTGTGCCGAGTTCATCCACTCATTACCTCTTGCAAGAACACCTGCTTTATCGCACATTATGATATTTCCTGCACCCATTTTATGAATAAGCTTTGCAATAGCGATACCTGCTGCACCTGCACCGCTGAACACCACAGTACAATCCTCTAATTTTTTACCAACAACACGAAGTGCATTTGTCACAGCAGCACCCACAACCACCGCTGTTCCGTGCTGGTCATCGTGAAAGACAGGAATATCACATTTTTCTTTTAATTTTTTCTCAATTTCAAAGCATCTTGGAGCCGCAATATCCTCAAGATTTATTCCGCCAAAGCTTCCTGAAAGCAGATAAATGCAATTTACGATTTCATCGACATCCTTACTTTTTATGCAAAGCGGAATCGCATCAACTCCACCAAATTCTTTGAAAAGAACACATTTACCTTCCATAACAGGCATTCCTGCTTCAGGACCAATATCACCAAGTCCCAAAACTGCTGTTCCGTCTGTTACTACTGCAACTGTATTCCAACGACGGGTCAATTCATAAGATTTGTTTATGTCTTTTTGAATCTCAAGACAAGGTTGAGCTACTCCGGGAGTATAAGCCAATGACAAGGATTCCTTATCGTTCGCTTTCGCTCTTGTCTTAATTTCAATTTTACCTTGCCATTCATAATGAAGCTTTAAGCTTTCTTTTGCATAGTCCATTGTATGTTCGCCTCTTATTTGACACATTTACGGCGGGAGCAAGCCCCCGCCCTACTCTTTATTTACTGTTTTTCAAAATATTTATCATCAGCAATATAATATGTCCTTATGTACCCATCTGCAGCGAGAAAAACTATTTCTCCTGTCTCAGGAAGATAATAAACCATATCATTATCGCCCTCATCAGTTTCCCTTTTCTTTTTTGAGTTCGGATTTGCGATTATCTCATTTGCTCTTATAAGATATTCCTCCGGTGAATCACAACCGGTTGCCTCACCATGTTCAAGAAAATGCTTTCGCATCTTTTCACCATCGCGAAAATAATGTCTTATAATCATTAATGTTCAACCCAATCTCTTGAGCGTTCAACTGCACGAAGCCATCCGCGATATCTCTTTTCACGCTTTTCCACAGCCATTTTTGGCTCAAATACTTTATCAACCTGACGGATTTTTTCGATTTCTTCCATATCTTTCCAGAAACCTGCTGCAAGACCTGAAAGATATGCAGCACCAATAGCAGTTGTTTCAACCATCTTAGGTCTGTTCACATTAGTTCTTATCATATCAGCCTGAATCTGCATCATAATATCACTTACAGATGCACCACCGTCAACACGAAGCTCTGCAAGCTCAATATTTGAATCCTGTTTCATAGCTTCAAGCAAGTCTGTCATCTGATATGCAATAGCTTCAAGCACACTACGACAAATATGAGCAGAAGTAGCACCACGGGTAAGACCAACAATAGTACCACGAGCATACATATCCCAATATGGTGCACCCAAACCTGTAAATGCAGGAACAAAATATACACCATTTGAATTCTGTACACTTTCTGCAAGCTCATCACAACGACGAGCTGACGGAATAAGCTGTAAATCATCACGAAGCCATTTGATAACCGAGCCCGCATTGAATGCTGAACCTTCAATAGCATAAGTAACCTTGTCGCCTAATCCCCAGGCAACACCGGTAACGAGATTGCTCTTTGATTCAACTCGCTTTTCACCTGTGTTCATAAGTAAGAAACAACCTGTTCCGTAAGTATTCTTTGCCTGACCTTGTGTGAAACAACCCTGTCCGAAAAGTGCTGCAGGCTGGTCACCGATTGCACCTGAAATCGGCACACCGGCAAGCTCTTCGATACCCATAACACTCTTTGCAACTGTTCCGTAAACCTTACTTGACGGTTCACATTTAGGAAGCATGGCCATAGGAATATCGAGTTTTTCACAGAGATACTCATCCCAACAAAGCTTATCAACATCAAAAAGCATTGTTCGTGATGCATTTGAATAGTCAGTAATATGTACTGCACCGCCTGTAAGATTCCAGATAAGCCAGGTTTCAACCGTACCGAAAAGGAGCTGACCTTTTTCTGCCAAATCTCTTGCACCGTCAACATTGTCAAGAATCCATTTGATTTTAGTTGCAGAGAAATATGCGTCAACAACAAGACCTGTGTGGTCTTTTATGTATTGTGTCAGTTCTTCATCTGCCTTAATTTTTTCACACATATCCGCAGTTCTTCTGCACTGCCATACAATAGCATTGTAAACAGGCTTTCCTGTTGATTTATCCCATACAATTGTTGTTTCACGCTGATTTGTAATACCGATTGATGCGATTTCCTCAGCAGTTGCTTTACTCTGTGCCATAACCTCCATAACAGATTGCAGCTGCGAAAAAAGGATTTCCATAGGATTATGCTCAACCCAACCTGTATGCGGATAAATCTGATTGAATTCGTGCTGTGCCTTATAACATATATTTCCTTGCTTATCAAAAAGAATTGCACGGGAGCTTGTTGTTCCCTGGTCTAATGCCAATACATATTTTTTCATTATATAACACCTCTTATTTATATTTGATGATTATTAACTATTCCCCAAAATCGTTAATATCATTATTTTACTTATCTTTTCGCATAAGTTTAAATTTTATTATTGATGCATATTTATATAAGAATGACGGACACGCCTTGCTCAGGTTTGCATAATTTACTCCGTAGGCATCAAGCAGCTTGTAATAATCTCCTGCCTTGTGCAAGAATGTTGAAAATGTAGAAAAATCTTTTTCTGCCCAGGCATTTTCTGAGATTGCACCCAAACGCGGATATAAATAGTACTCCGCCTTTTTTACATCTGCAACATTTCTTGTCCGTAAGCTCGCCTCAAGTCCGAGAGTCTCGTTATTTTCATCAGATATTTCGCCATCATCATTACATATTTTTTTCAAAGTATTTATACCGTACGGATAGTCAAGGCAATATGGATGTAAATTTGAGTTTATTCCTTTTTCTTTATCATCATTTAATATAACTTTAATTCTTCTGTCCTGACAATATTTTACAACATTCTGTATTTCTTCTTGTGTATAATTGTTGTGCTTCCAACGCAAAACATTCATTTTGTGAAGTGCCATCATATCAATAAGACGCTTAACCTCATCAACCACATAAGTGTTTTTTTCACAATCAAGCATCAAACCACGATATGAAAAACGAGGATAATCTGTAATTTCAGTATATGGAAGCTTTCCATCCGTCTGCAAAAGCATCTGTTTAAGTGTCTGCAAACCATAAAATAGTCCGGTTTCTGTTTTTGCTATTATGAAAACTCGTCTGTTTTCACATTTTATTGTGTAACCCTCATTATATTCAATGGACTCGTCAAGCTTTAAAATAATAGACCTTTCTTCACCTGTATCCTCATGAACATAAACTTTTTTGTTGAAGCTTTTTCTTATAACAGAAATAAATTCCTGCACAAAAGGATACGGAGAAATGGTAGTACCCGTATGAAGCGTGAAACCTTTTTCATCTTGATTTATAAGTATGCTTACAGGTTGAGGAATAATATTGTACATTCCTGACACCCCCATTATTCGCAATGTAAAAATTATACAAAATCATTTTATCACAAAATTCTTTTGAGTACAATAAAAATAGTATATATTTTTCTCTTGAAATTATGAAACATATATAGTATAATAGCTTGAAACGAATGAGATGCCTTAATTCAGTCGTGTGCCGTGTGGGTCCTGTGCGGCGAGGCGCCGCGAACCATGTCAGGCGGGGAACCGAGCAGCATTAAGCGGTTTGCATCGGGCGCCACAGTCTGCCTGCACGACACATGACTGAGTTAAGGCATTTTTCACTATAACAGGAGGATGAAGAAAGATGTATCGTGCGTTTTATCGAAAATACCGTCCGTCAACATTTACTGATGTTGTAGGTCAGGACCATATTACAACAACACTTGAAAATGCCGTTAAAACAGGTAAAACAAGTCACGCATATCTTTTTACAGGTTCTCGCGGAACAGGTAAAACCTCCTGTGCAAAAATCCTTGCAAAGGCAGTCAATTGTATCAATTCACACGACGGAAATCCTTGTAACGAATGTGAAATCTGTAAGGGAATTGATTCAGGTGCAATTCTCGATATAATTGAAATTGACGCTGCATCAAACAATGGTGTTGATAACATCCGTGATTTGCGTGAGGAAGCAAATTTCACTCCCGCAAATGCTAAATTCAGAGTTTATATTATCGACGAAGTGCACATGCTTTCAATCGGTGCTTTCAATGCACTCCTTAAAACTCTTGAAGAGCCTCCTGCACACGTAATTTTCATATTGGCAACCACTGAGGTTCATAAATTGCCGTCAACTATTCTTTCCCGTTGTCAGCGTTTTGATTTCAAACGAATTCCGCCTGAAGCTATTGCAGGAAGACTTAAAGAAGTTGCGGTTAAAGAAAATCTTCAGCTTGCCGATGACGGTGCTATGCTTATAGCCCGAATCGCCGACGGTGCTATGCGAGATGCTCTATCTCTTCTTGACCGTTGTTCATCTTATGAGGAACTTATCGACTCTGCTGCTGTTGCAAGCAGTGCAGGTCTTGCAGGTCGAGAATACATCTTTGAGCTTTGCGATTGTATTATAGAAAAAGATGCTGCAAAAGCGTTAGAGGTTGTAAACAAGCTTTATAATGACTCCTGCGATATGGAACGACTTATTACAGAGCTTACAAGCCATTTCAGAAATCTTATGGTTTCAAAGGCTGTTAAGAATTTTCAGGATATGATTATCTGCTCTCAGGGTGAAATCGAAATTATCCGTCAGCAGAGTGCGAAAACAACCCTTGCAACAATTATGTCCTGTATAGATATTCTCACAGCGTCTGCTTCCACAATGAAACAAGGTGCAAACAGAAGAACAAGTGCAGAACTTTGTATAATCAGACTTTGCACACCAAGTCTTGACGGAGATTTAAATGCAATTCTCCGAAGACTCAGCGAGCTTGAATGTGCAGTTGCATCAGGTAAAATCACAGTTAAAGCAGAAACACCTGCTCCTGTTAAAGAAACTGAATTCAAGGTTGAAAAACGACCTGAACCCAAACCTGTAGAATCTGCAAAAGAACCTGAAAAAGAGGAAGTACCGCTTCCGGAGCCACCTCCTGCACCACAGGAAGAACAAGTTGCACCACAGAATGTGGGAACAGTTCCGTTTGATAATTGGCCTGAAGTTTTGGAAAAGCTTTATGCAAAAGACAAAAGCCTTATTGCAATGCTTACAGGTTCATCAGCATTTATCCATCAGGGTAAATACTTACTCATTAAAGGTTCGCCTGTATTGGAGCTTTATCTTAAAACAGGCGATTATTCAAAAATCATAAGAGAAGCCGTTGCTCAAATAACAGGCAGAACATATACACTTGCTGTTTATAATAACAAGCAGGAGCAAACACCGAAAAATCCACTTTCCGACCTTGTGTCAAAGGCAAGAAATCTCGGTGTGAAAATTGAGGAGGAATAAAAATGAAAGCAAGAATACCAAATCAGGGCGGTCAGGCAAATATGATGAAACGCATTCAGCAGATGCAGGAGGAAATGACTCGTGTTCAGCAGGAATGTGAAGAAGCAGAATACAACGCTTCTGCAGGTGGCGGAGCAATTGATGTTACAGTAAATGGTAAGCATCAGCTCGTTTCTGTAAAAATTCAGCCTGATGTTGTTGACCCTGAGGATGTTGAAATGCTTGAAGATTTACTCGTTGCAGCAGTAAATGAAGCTATGAGAAAGGCTGACGAAACAGCTGAAAGAGAAATGGGTAAAATTACAGGCGGAATGAACATTCCGGGACTTGGATTTTAATTAAATCAACAAAACCAACGGAGCATAAATTATGGCTATATTGTCACTTGAAAAATTGATTGAGGAATTTCGTAAAATGCCCTCTGTCGGTGTAAAATCGGCGGAGCGTATGGCGTATTACATTCTTGGTCTTGATGACGAGGGTACAAAAAATCTTGTTGATGCCATAAATAATGCACATACTAATATACATACCTGTTCTGTTTGTTGTAATCATACTGAGGGTGAAAAATGTGGCATTTGCAACAATGCAAATCGTGACAACTCTGTAATCTGCGTTGTCGAAAACCCAAGAGATGTTACAGCATTTGAACGCACACATGAGTACAAGGGTACTTACCACGTTTTACACGGTGTAATTTCCCCTATGAACGGTATAGGTCCTGATAATATTCGTATTAAAGAGTTGATCCAGCGTTTGTCTGAC
>JAFTUP010000167.1 GCA_017466205.1 Clostridia bacterium | reverse complement strand
TCCGTTACAGAAGCGTCAAGACGACATTGCAAAGAAAATGTCCGATTCTGTATGAAATGCGAGACTTTTATCGTACAGCGCAAATGCTCTACGATGAAGTCTTATTTTTTTGCCGTAAAACAAAAAGAAAGGATGAAAAACACACATGGAATTTCTCGAACAGATTAAGTTTCTTGTTGAAGGATTCAGCGTGCTCACCTGGAAACACGTTGTAATGTGGATCATCGGCGGCATTCTCATTTTCCTTGCAATCAAGAAAGAAATGGAACCCACACTTCTTCTGCCTATGGGCTTCGGTACACTTCTCGTTAACATACCGCTGTCAGGTGCAATCGGCGAAGAGGGCGCACTCACAACACTTTTCAACGCAGGTATCGCAAACGAATTGTTCCCCCTCATACTCTTTATCGGTATAGGTGCGATGATTGACTTTACACCTGTGCTTTCAAACCCCAAGCTTATGATTTTCGGTGCGGCGGCGCAGTTCGGTATCTTCTTTACCTTCTGCCTTGCATCAATGTTCTTTACAACAAACGAAGCAGCTTCCATCGGTATTATCGGTGCGGCTGACGGTCCTACTGCAATCGTTGTTGCAAACAAGCTTATCGGTGCAGACAGCGCAATTACAGGTGCTATCATGGTTGCGGCGTACTCTTACATGGCGCTTGTGCCCATTATTCAGCCTCCCGTAATCAAGCTTCTCACAACAAAGAAGGAAAGACTCATCCGTATGCCTTACGCAAACGCAGAGGTTTCCAAGCTTACAAAGATTCTTTTCCCCATTGTTATTACAATTATCGCAGGTATTGTTGCTCCTTCATCCGTTGCTCTTGTCGGCTTCCTTATGTTCGGTAACCTTATAAGAGAATTCGGCGTGCTCGATTCTCTTTCAGAAACAGCACAGAAGGTTCTTGCAAACCTCATCACAATCTTCCTCGGCATTACAATCGCAACAAAGATGCACTATGCATCATTCTTGGCTCCTGACACACTCCTTATCTTAGGCCTTGGTCTTTTCGCAGTCGTATTTGACACAGCCGGCGGTGTTATGTTTGCAAAGATTCTCAACATCTTCTTACCAAAGGGCAAGAAGATTAACCCAATGATTGGTGCTGCAGGTATCTCCGCATTCCCGATGTCAGGTCGTATTGTTCACAAAATGGGACTTGCAGAAGACCCTCAGAACTTCCTTCTTATGCACTCAATCGGCGTAAACGTTTCAGGTCAGATTGCTTCAGTTATCGCAGGCGGTCTTATCCTCAATTTCTTTATGTAAGGAGAGTGGATTAAATGTTACAGAATATTTTTATTACAATGATGGCTTCAAACATCGAATTCAATCCAATGGCATTTGTTGATAACCTCTATTATATGGGTATGGGTATGCTCGGTATCATTATCGTTATGGGTGTGCTTATCGGAATCACAACTCTTCTTAACAAAATCTTCTCAAAAACAAAGAAAAAGGATAAAGAAGACAAATAATTGAAAATTTATTGACCGTCGGTTTTCGACGGTCATTTTTTATACAAAAATTTACAATCTGTTTATTGAACATATAAAACCTCTTTGCTATAATTAAAATATACAGAATAGGCGGAGGTGTTTCAGTTGAAAAATTTTATCGATTACATTGAAAAATCCTGTGAAAATATAAAGGATTCACACATTTCATATAAGTACAAGAAAAAGCTTCTTGACGAAATGACCGAGCGTGCAAACGAAATAACAGGTGCAGGACTTCGTGACGAAAAGGTTCTTGCTGACCTGATTGCAGATGAATATCCTGACCTTGAAAAAAATTATTATGCTTATGAAAAAGAGGAAAAGAAAAAAGCAAGAGGAAAACTGTTGAGAATAATTTTTGCTGTGGGCGGAGTTGTTTTCTTCATCGCTATGTTTATTGCATATTTCTCAATAAGCAAGGCAACAGGTGCGTGGGATAAGACATGGCTGATTATCGTGGGCGGAATATTTGCAATGATAATTTTCTATACAAGCTTTCTTATCAAACGTCTTTTCCGTTGGCACAGATTTTTACATCCTCTTGCAAGAATCCTTATTGCAGGATGTATAATGCTTGCTTCAATTTTTGCCTTCCTTTTTGTCCTCACAATGCTCGACCCGGGCTTCAGCTGGATTTTTGTAATTCTCGGCATCCTGCTTTCCTTTGTTGCTGACCTTGTGTTCGCTTTTGTTACAAAACAGAAATTCCGCACAGTTTCACTTTTTGTTTATATCCCTGCAATATTCACGATGCTTTATATAATTCTTGCAGGTATGGGAACAGTTTCCTGGCTGACAGGCTGGCTCCTCATCCTGGTGGGTGTTGCTGTTGATTTTATTATCTTTGCCGCTATTCTGGCTCATAATGCAAAATATTTTATGTATAAACAGGAGGATGATGAATAATGAAACGCAAGCTGACTGCTGAATTGTGGGATAAAATGCATTATCTTTTCCGCGATTTCAACGACCGTATGGTTCATGTTGAGCTCAATTATGATTTCATCCCTGATATAGATGCTTTAAAAACAGTCATTATCTGTGCTTTTGAAAAAGCGCCTGTTTTACATTCAAAATTTGTTGACAAGAAAATCAGCACTCATTGGGAAGTTATGCCTTATGATATTGATGAGGTTTTAACTGTTGAATACCCTGAAAACCTTCAGGAGGCTGTTGAAAGCTTCTTAACTCAATACATACCTCCGGAAAGTCATATTCAGATGAAATTTGCCCTTTTTATAAAAGACGGTAAAAGCACACTTTGTATGATTGAAAATCACATGTGTATGGATGGCGGTGACCTGAAATACTTCCTGCAGGCATTCTGTGAAAATTATACAAGCTATGTTGAAAACGGTATCAGTCCCATTGAGTTCAGAACAGGCTCAAGAGCATATACAGATGTATATTCAGGCTTTTCCGGAACTGAAGCAGGTGTTGCAAAACGACTTTTCAAAAATATTAACGCTCGTGATGACCATAAATTCCCGCTTACAAAGGACAGTATCCGTGATAGCTCCTTTATTGCGAGAAAGAAATTCAACGAGGATATTCTTGCAAAGCTGAAAACAAAAGGCAAGGAGCTTGGTGCAACCATAAACGAGATGCTCCTGACAGCATATTTTTACAGTGTTTATGAATTGGCAGGTTTTCCCGAAAGCGATCAACTTATGATTTCAAGTGCCATTGACCTTCGTCGTCACATGGATAATGTTGAGGATAAGGGCTTCACAAACCATACCGCCTGGATGCAATGCTCCATTCCGCAACGAGGTCGTGACATTTTTGAAACGGTTCAATATGTTGTGAGAAGCTCCAACCGTTTTAAAAAGGATAAATTTATGGGACTTTACGGTCTGCCACTTCTTAATTTCGGTTACAGCATTCTCCCTCACGCTGCAAGTGAAGAAATCATTAAAATAGGATATTCAAATCCATATATGGCAATGAGCAATATAGGTGTGCTCAATGGCAAACAGCTCGCCCTTTGCGGTCACGAACCAATTGATGCGTTTATGTCAGGTGCGGTTAAATACAAGCCTTTTGTACTTCTTACTGCAACTACTTATAAAAATGTGATTACACTTTCAATGTGTGTCCGCGGAAATGACAAGGATAAGGAAATTGTCAGCAAGTTCTTTGATCTTATGGAAAAGAATATCAATACTCTTATTGGTGAATAAAATAACTATAACGGATGAATTTTGCCTCATCCGTTATTTTTTAGAAAATCACAAAAACCCTATTGACAGTCACTTGAACCTGTGATATAATCAAATCACCATATAAAAGGAGGTGGAGAACATTGGAATATATTCCCGGAACAACCTTGCCGTTTAATAATGCCGCAACAGAAGATTGTTTTTCTCTGATTTCTCCTCTGTTGACAGTTACAAAAGGACTTACATTGGCTCAGGTCAGGGAATTAACAGGGCTTGAAACATCTACTATTCAGAATTGGATAAAACGAGGTTGGGTGAAAAACCCCACAGAAAAACGCTATGGCGAAGAACAGGTTATGCGTATTATCCTTATAAATATGATGCGTGGCTCTATGCAGATGGAACAGATTGCATTTTTAATGAGCTATATTAACGGTTCTGTTGAGGACCGCTCCGACGATATTTTGCCTGACAGAGAATTATTTAATATTCTGTGCAGTATAATTTACGAGTGCGAGCAAAATGCAGTTTATGATACAAACAAGCTTGATGTTGCAATAGAATCACATTTAAAAAATGTCACTGTTCGTGACGATGTTTCAAAAACAAAGCTCAAAACTGCTTTACGAGCAACTGTATTGGCAATTCTTTCAACAAGAATGAGAGATTTGGCACAAAAGGCATTTGCAGAACTCGGGGAGGTTATTTAAATGGTAAATCTTTATGTATCGATTTCACCAGAAGAAACTGCGAAACTCATCAATGACACTATCAATAACAGTTCCGTTACAGGTGAATTAATTGATGAATATGTAATAACCTCAGATAATGGCACAATAACAATCGTTCAGGTCTATGAGAAGTTTTATTTACGAGCAGAAAACCGTCTCACACTTACCGTAATTATTGACAATGTTTCAGGCAGAACACATATTCACGCAATCAGTGGTGGCGGTGGTGAAATTTTCAAATGTGATGGTGGTGCTTCTGAAAGCTTTGAAGACAGCATTTACGATGCAATTTACAAATACATTACTGAATATAAATAAGGAGTAATATTATGAAAGAATATAAGATTATCGAAATCAAATTAAGTGAAGCAGAGGCAAAAATGAACGATATGGCAAAGCGTGGCTGGGAGGTAACAAGCACAGACGCTTATCTCGGTGGCGTTGGTCGCACAAAGGCAGGAACACCAATGCTTATCGTTTTTGAAAGAGAAGTCAAAGATTAATAATTTTTAATAAAGGAGAGATGGTATGGATTATCTTATAGCCAATCCGTGGATAATGTGGCTTGCAGTTGGCGTGTTGTTTCTGATTGTCGAATTGCTTACAACAGCACTTGTTTCAATCTGGTTTGTACCGTCAGCAATCATCACTTGTTTGTTATCTTTTATTGTGGATAACCTGTTAATACAAATTGCAATTTTCGTGGTTTTAAGTGCTGTGTTTATGGTGATTTGTCGCAAGATTTACAACAAACATATAAAGAAGCCTGTTGATGAAGTTGACCAGAATGAAAAGCTTTTAGATAAAACAGCTACAGTAACAGAGGATACAAACGCAATTACGGGCAGAATACTTGTAGGTGATGTTTATTGGAAAGCCACAACAGAAAATGGTGAAACTATCCCAAAGGGAGAAACCGTAATAATAAAGGGTGTTAACGGAACAACCCTTATAATAAAAAAATTATAAAAAGGAGAAAAAATATGGAATTCTTAATTATACCTATTATTTTAATCGCTATTGTAATAGCAATCATTGTTGCAAACGTACGAATTGTACCACAAGCAAACGCATTTGTTATTGAACGACTTGGTGCATACCATACAACATGGGACACAGGTCTTCACGTAAAAATCCCGATTATTGACCGAGTAGCAAAAAGAGTAAGCCTTAAGGAAGCTGTTGTGGATTTCCCGCCACAGCCTGTTATTACAAAAGATAATGTTACAATGTCAATCGACACAGTTGTTTTCTATCGAATCATTGATCCAAAGCTTTATACTTACGGTGTTGAAAGACCAATGATGGCTATCGAAAATCTTACAGCAACAACTCTTCGTAACATCATCGGTGACCTTGAGCTTGACGCAACTCTTACATCAAGAGATACTATCAACTCAAAAATCACAGAAGTTCTTGATGATGCAACAGATGCCTGGGGTATCAAAATCAATCGTGTTGAGCTTAAGAATATTATGCCTCCAAGAGAAATTCAGGACTCAATGGAAAAGCAGATGAAGGCTGAACGTGAACGTCGTGAAAAGATTCTTCAGGCTGAAGGTGAAAAGAAAGCTGCTATCCTCGTTGCAGAGGGTGAAAAGGAATCTGCAATTCTTCGTGCCGATGCTATTAAGGAATCAAAAATCCGTGAAGCAGAGGGTGAAGCTGCTGCAATCCTCAAGATTCAGGAAGCAACTGCTGCAGGTATCGAAATGATTAACAAAGTAAATCCAAGTCAGGAATTTATCAGTATCAAGGCTCTTGAATCCTTTGAAAAAGCTGCTGACGGTAAGGCTACAAAGATTATTATCCCTTCAGAAATTCAGGGACTTGCAGGCCTTGCAACATCCTTGACAGAATTAGCAAAGAAGGATTAAGCAAAACAATTACAACAAAGTAGAAACGCTCTCAGCTCCCCTTTCAGGGGAGTTGTCAGCATAAGGAGTTAAGGGATTCCCACCCATAATTCAATAAAGGATGTGGTGAAAACGAAACCTTTTATCAGTATAGATATTACAGACAACAAGAACAATGAACAATTCAATGGTACAGAATTAGTTGTCAAAACTGTTTCCACATCGAGTCAACAAATGCTGGAAAATGCACAAGAAAATACAATTGACCTGATCGAAACAGCTAAGTTCCCATTACCATTGCGAATTATTAAAACTATTTGTGGTGCTACAAGTTTGATAATTATTTCAGCATTAATAGAAGTTTTGCTAACTGAAGAAGATGCTATGAGTTTTGCTGAAGCTTACCAAAATGCACCATGGTTATTCTGGCTTACAGGAGTATGTGCAATTATTTGGGCAATACTGTTTTTCTTTAGCAAAAAGAAAGAGAAAGAAACTCTTGGCACAGAAGAGGCCGATAATACAAAAAGAACACTGGACTCTATCATTCAATCTGTTTATTGCGAACTTGATGTTCCGTCAGATGCAAAAACTGTTGATATTTTAGGCTTTACATACAAAATCAAAAACGGAGTTCCTGTTGCAAAAGAAGTGGGACTTAATTCTACTGCATTTATAAATGTTGAATTTAAAGCATTTATTGAGGATGCAAACCTTATTTTAGCCGATCTAGAAAATAAGTATGCTTTTCCGTTATCAGAATTGAAATCAATAAAAACTGTAAAAAAACATATTGCCATACCGGATTGGAATAAAGATACAGCACCCAATAAAGGTAAATATAAGCAGTACAAACTGACAACAGACCAATATGGTTGTGTTCACATGAAATCATATTATATTCTTGAATTTGTACATAACAATGAAGATTGGGGAATATATTTTCCAAACTATGAAATATCAGTATTCGAATCCCTTACAGGATTAACAAAAGAATAAAATTCAAAAGAGATAGTTTCTGTTTTAAGCTATCTCTTTTTTGTATATTGGCAAATCTTTTATCCATAATAAAATCGGTGATGAATATGGATAAAGAAAATAAAAACTATATAAATCAATTAGAAGAAAGCGTAACCTACATTCCCGACAATCCCGAAACACCTTATGAAATGGTAAACAAATACGGAACTTATGAGATTCAACCCACAGGTGAAACAGACAATGAGTTCCCGACAATATCACAGGGCTTGGCTGAAAAGGCAAAAAAGCCCACAGTCAAACCGATAAAACACTCAAAAGAAAGTTCTATCTAAAAATATTTAAAATTTTTTCAAAAAATGCTTGACAGTACGGATTACCTTTGCTATAATATCTCTTGCGTTCGAGAGAACGACCGGACCAATATGCGAGAGTGGCGGAATCGGCAGACGCGCACGTTTGAGGGGCGTGTGGTAATCCCGTACGGGTTCAAGTCCCGTCTCTCGCACCAAAAGCTCAAGTCATATTGGACTTGGGCTTTTATTTTTTCACGATTAACTCTTCGCGAAAAAGTACTGATATAATAAACTTACGGAGGAATGACAAAATGCAAAAGCTACACAGTGACTTTATATCTATCATCAAGGCATCCCTTACCGATGCAGATGTTACATTGGCTGATGACCTTGATTACAAATCAATTTTCACATTAAGTGCAAAGCATAAAATGATTCCTCTTATCCTTAGCGGACTTTACAAGCTTAAAGGCAATATTCCTGAGCTTGACATTTTCAAAAAATATACATTTCAGTTTATAACCTTTGACCAGAATCTCTTGAACTGTCTTAATAAAATTGAATCAGTTTTTTCTGATAACGGAATCGACTATATGCTCTTAAAGGGAGCTTCAGTTAAAAAGCTCTATCCGTCATCAGAATGCAGACTGATGGGTGATGCTGATATTCTTATTAAAGAATCCCAATATGAAAAAATCAAAACGCTTTTACCTGATTTGGGACTTCGTGAATACAAGGAATCTGACCACGAATTCATCTGGATTGGTGACAGCAAAATAGTTATTGAGCTTCACAAAAGACTCATTCCCTCATATAATGACGATTACTATGCTTATTACAGTAATCCTTGGAGTAAAGCTGTTTATGGATATAACCACAGCTTTTCCATGTCAAAAGAGGACGAATATATTTATCTTTTCACTCACTTTACAAAGCATTATCGCGACGGTTCTGTGATGCTTCGTCCGTTTATCGACCTCTGGCTCTTTGCTAATAAGTATCCGCTTATGAATAGGCATTATATTGATAAAGAGCTTGAAGCTCTTGAGTTGAAAGCCTTTCACGATAACATCGTTAAAACCATTGATGTATGGTTTGACGATGCTAAATCAACGGAATTGACGGATTTTATTACAGAACAGGTCCTTGCGAGTGACCCTCAGGCTCGTACAATTGCCGCAAACGCTGCCCGTCAGACTGCGAGAACGGATTCAGTGTCCTCTGCCAAGCATAAGGAAATTTTAAGACTTGTGTTCCTGCCGATGGAGGATATGAAAAAGAAATTCCCAATTCTCGAAAAGGCTCCGATTTTATTGCCAATTATGTGGGTTGTACGTTGGATAAATGCACTTTTTAACAGCAAAAGAACAATTGAAATCGAAAAAAACAAGTTAAGTCAGATGGATGAACAGATTGTTGACGATTATAACGCTGACTTAGCAAAGGTAGGACTTAAATTTAACCTGAAAAAGAAATAAAAATAACAAACCTCACGGGACTAAAATCCTGTGAGGTGTTTTTATACGGCAAATCGGAGTTTGTCGGGATGAATGCAGAGTGCAAAGTGCAGAACGCAGAACGCCTCCCTCTGACGAGGGAGGTGGCATTTTCGCAAGAAAATGACGGAGGGAGAGAAAAAATCAATGTTTTTACTACCCCTCAGTCAACTTCGTTGACAGCTCCCCTGACAAGGGGAGCCGAGTTTTGACACCCATAAAAAGAGTCCGACAAATTATAATTTATCCGTCTATATCTTATCTCCTGTTACTGCATCTACAACATCCTTGTAGATTGCCCGATGGGAGGATGAAATATATTTATCAATGTGCAACGAACCGAAATACCATTTTTTGAATTTACAGCTTTGTGACAGCTCTTCAAAATAGGCATTCAAGGCACTTACACGAAATTCTGATGAATCATTGAGATTTAAGAAGTTTTTAACCTTTAACGGTGGCTCGTGGGTAACAACCACATCAATGTCATATCCTGCATATTCAAGATTTTCAGCACCTTCAAGCAGCTCCTCAGGTGTCGGAAGCTCATATTTTGACCAGGCATTCACATCACGACGAATATCGATGTCAGCACTCTCTCCTCCACCCATTGTGAAGATTTTTTTACCCTCAATTTCATATACCTGTCCACGCATCAGATGATAAAGATTTCCGTGGATTTTATGAACCTTACCACCGTTCCACTGGCTGATTTCATAGTCATTAAGCAGGTTGAAATTTTCGTGAGTGCCATCAATAAAGCAGATATTATAACTTCTTTTGCCCAGAGACATAATGTAATTCTGCTCTGCGGTTGTGTTATCCCAAAGAAACCCGAAATCACCGCAAACAATAAGAGTGTCACCCTCTTTAAGGTTTTTAAGCTTCAGTCGTGACAATCTTTTACGGTCTCCGTGAATGTCTCCTGTAATATATATCATTTCAGTCGTTCCTTTTACAAAAAATTTGCTTTTTTTATTGGATATTGTTCAAGTTTGTGTTATACTCTTATTATATACAATTATAAGTTTTTTTCAAGTAGGTGATTTTGTGAGAAAGCTTCTGTCAATTCTTCTCGTTATCGTAATTTTAATAACGACCTTTTCAGTTACAGCCTCTGCTTCTTTTAATTCATTGTTGGAAACTGAGTCTGACATTGTACTTTTGGTCAACACTGACAGCGAAACTGTAATTTTTGATAAAAATGCTGATAAAAAATCTGCACCTGCTTCACTTACTAAAATTGTCACCTGTATGCTCGTTCTTGAAAACTGTCCTGATTTGTCCGTAGAAATTACATGTAAACGCGAGTGTCTTAACGGACTTTATGCTATGAACGCTTCAACTGCAGGAATTGTTGCGGGTGAAACACTCTCAATCAAAAATCTTCTTTATTGTCTTATGCTTCCGTCTGCTGCCGATGCCGCAAATATCCTTGCTGACTATGTTGGCGGCAATATTGACAACTTTGTTGTTATGATGAATGATTTTGTTGCAAAGCTGGGCTGTAAGGACACAAAATTTGTCAATGCACACGGACTTGACGAAGACCCGAATGGCTATACAACTGCAAATGACCTTTATAAAATCACAAAATATGCTTTGAAGAATACAACCTTTAAAGAGATTACAAGTACAAAGCGATATGACATTTCTCCTACAGAAAAATATCCATATACAAGATACCTTCATAACACCAACAAAATGATGAATGCAGGTATTCCTGACTATTATCACAAGTCAGTTTCAGGTGTTAAAACAGGTACAACTGAAAAAGCAGGTCGTTGTGTTATTACAACTGCTTCCCAGGACGGATATAACTATATGCTCATTGTTATGGGTGCTCCTCAATATGATATTGACAACGACGGTGTTGAGGAAAATGTTGCATTTACTGAGAGCAAGAAAATCTACAACTGGGCATTCGATAACATTGAGCTTACTAAAATTACAAATACAACTGATGTTATAAAGGTTGTTGATGTTAAGTATAACAGTAAAATCGACCATTTACGACTTCTTCCCAAGGAGGAAATGTCAGCACTTGTTCCTCTGGGAACTGAATCCGGAAGTCTTATTGTTCAGCCTATTGAGAGTGAAACTCCAAGTGTTGTAAAAGCACCAATCAAAAAAGGTGATGTACTTGGTAAGGCTGAAATCTTATACGGTGACAACGTTGTTGCAACAGTTGACCTTGTGGCTGCTGAGGATGTTGACCTTAATGTGTTCCTGCTCATATTTGGCACTATCGGTGACATTCTTTCAACACCTGTTTTTAAAGTGCTGTTTATAATCCTCGCAGTTCTGCTTATAATCTATATTCTTCTTATTATCCGTAAGAACAGGATTAAAGCACAACGTAAAAAAATCAGAATGATAAAGGGTTAAAATTATGAAACTTTCGTTGATTATCCCCTGCTATAACGAGCAGGACAACATAATGCCGTTTTTCGAAGAAACTGTCAAGGCATTTCAGAATATGCCAAAGGCTGTAAGGTCACTTGAAATGATTTTCGTAAATGACGGCAGCAATGATATGACATCCAGAAATCTTAAGGATTTATATAATTCTTACTCATCGGTTGTAACCGTTGTTGAATTTTCAAGAAATTTCGGCAAAGAAGCCGCTATGCTTGCAGGTCTTCGTCACGCAACAGGTGATTTCATTACAATCATTGATGCTGACTTACAGCAAAGACCTGAAATTGTTGTAAAAATGGTGGAGCATCTTCTCCAGAATGAGGATTGCGATATGGTTGCAGCCTATCAGGAAGAGCGTATTGAAGGCAAGCTTATGTCCTTTATGAAAAACACCTTCTATAAATTTATAAATGCCGCAAGTGAAATTGACTTTTTCCGAGGTGCAAGCGATTTCAGAACCTTCAGAAAAAATGTTGCTGAAGCTATTCTTTCAATGCCTGAATATTATCGCTTTTCAAAGGGCATTTTCTCCTGGATTGGATTTAATACCCACTTTATGCCTTATATTGCGGAGGAGAGATTTTCAGGCACAACAAAGTTTTCGTTTTTCAAATCATTGAAATATGCTCTTGAGGGCATTATTGCATTTACAACACTACCGTTGAAGCTGGCTACAGGTGTTGGTATTTTTACGTTTGCATTATCAATTTTATATATGCTTATTGTTATTATCCAGAAGCTTTTCTTTGGTGTTGACGTTCCGGGATATGCAACAATCGTTGTTCTTATACTTTTCCTTGGCGGACTTCAGCTTCTTCTTACGGGTGTTGCAGGCGAATACCTTGCAAGAACGTATATTCAGGGTAAAAACAGACCTTTATATATTGAAAAACAGGTGTTAAAGCCAAAATCAACAGAGCTCAACGAGGGAAACATCAATGAATAAGATTTTAGCTTTATATAAAAAGCACAAGGAAATCATTAATTATTTACTTGTTGGCGGACTGACAACTGTTGTAAGTATGACTCTGTTCTATGGCAGTACCTGGACATTTCTTGACGGAAACGATGCAATAGAGCTCCAGGTCGCAAATATGATTTCCTGGATTGGTGCTGTGATTTTTTCGTATTTTGCAAATAGAATTTTTGTTTTTGAGAGTAAAGAAACAAATATTTTAAAAGAATTTATAGCCTTTGTTTCTTCAAGAATACTGACTCTGCTTCTTGATATGGGAACAATGTTTTTACTTGCTACTGTTCTGCACATAAATTACAATATTTCAAAAATTTTTGCTATGGTGTTAGTCACAGTGGGAAATTATATAATAGGAAAATTTCTTGTTTTTAAGAAAAAAGATAAATAATGGGGTGTTAGAATGTCTGTAAGCAAAGCTATTCCAAGAGCAGATTCGCCAAAAGATGTTGGTGTTTCTTCAAAAGTTGTTAATGAATTTTTAGTCGATGCTTTGGAAAAAGGTTATGAATACCATAGTCTTATGGTTATTCGTCACGGCAAGGTGGCAGTTGAATGGTATAATGAACCATACAACAAGGAAACTCCTCAGGCTGTTTATTCTATAAGTAAATCTTTCACAGGCACAGCTATAGGTTTTGCAATCAGCGAGGGTCTGATTTCTCTTGACACAAAGCTTATTGACCTTTTCCCTGATTATCCCCCAAAGAAACCTGATGAACGATTTGAAAAACTGACAATCCGCAATCTTTTGAAAATGTCATCAGGTAAACAACCAAGCTTTCTTTCTGACAAAAGCAAGGTTGACTGGATTGCAGACTACATAAATTCACCTTGGGTTTTTGAGCCGGGCGAGAAATTCCTGTACATTAACGAGAACATTTTTATGCTTTCTGCAATTATCAGCAGAGTTACAGGTATGACTATGCGTGAATACCTTACTCCTCGCCTTTTTGAGCCTCTCGGAATTGATTTTCCGTTCTGGGAAACTGACCGAAACGGTATTGAAGCAGGCGGCTGGGGACTTTACCTTAAAACTGAGGATATTGCGAAATTGACACTTTGTTATTTGCAAAAAGGTATGTACAACGGTGTTCAGGTTATTCCTGAGGAATGGACCGTTGAGGCTACTAAAAAACAGATTGACAATAGCCGGAATCGTCCCGGAACTGATGCTTCTTATGGCTATGGGTACTGCTTCTGGAAAAACAGCATTGACGAAAGCTCCTTCCGTGCTGACGGTATGTTCTCACAGTTTGGCATTGGAATTCCTGAATATGATGCTGCTGTAATTGTAACATCAGCCGTTACAGACGAAACAGGTTGTCTTGAATATCTTTTCAACTACTTCCCAAGAGCATTTGAAGATGCCGAAGAGGTTGAAGAATCAATTGAAAACACCTTGGTTGAACCGTTGTTTGAAAGTGACAGACCGGCAATCGAGAATGTAATCAAAAACAGATATATTAAATTCCGCAAAAAGCTTTTACTGAATTTAGCAGGTTTTCCTGTCAGCGTTCTGCCAATGGCAGTTACATATATGCTGACGGACAAGCCGGGCAATATTGACATGGTAAAGTTCGACTTTGAAGAAAAAGATTGCACAATGAAGTGGACTGAGGGCTTTGAAACAAACACAATCGCATTAGGTCTTGACGGTCATTATCGTTATTCCAAAATCACCTTAGGTAACATTGATTTTACTGTTTGTGCAAATGCTTTCTGGCTTGACAGCGACAGCTTGCTCGTTACAATCAGACCTATTCAGACAGTTGCAAAACGCAATCTTATTTTTGAATTCCGCCCTAAAGACAAGGTTATTATGTTCCCATCAAGCTCACCGTCAGGTGCTGAAATTCTTAAAAACCTTGGTGGATTCTTCGAACAGATGATTCCAAATAAAACTATATTAAGTCTTTTTAATAAGGTTATATCTTTAGCTCCAAAGCTTATGGAACCTAAACATTACGGTAAATTCATTGAAAAATAAAAAGATGTCCCAAGAGAATTAACTCTTGGGATTTTTTTCTTACTTATCAAAAAATTCTTTTTCAACTTCTGCACAAAGATAATGATAAACAGATAAATGATATTCCTGAATTTTATATGTTTCATCAGATGGAACACAAATCGTTACTGTTGCAAGCTCTTTTATTCTTCCACCGTTGCCTCCTGTTAGTGCAAGTGTTTTTACACCAATGCAGTTTGCAACCTCAACTGCTTTAAGAATATTTTTTGAGTTACCTGATGTGGAAATTGCAATCAGCAAATCTTTTTCTTTACCATATCCGTAAACCTGCTGTGCAAAAACATAATCAGGGTCAAGGTCATTGTTAAAAGCAGTTATCAATGCTGTCTGACTGCAAAGAGATATTGCAGGTAATGCCCCTTGAAGCTTTTCTTTTAACTCCTCTGTAAGTCGGTCGTCTTTTATTTCTCTTTTAGAGAGAAAGCCTTTCATAAGCTCACCGACAATATGCTCACTATCGGCAGCACTGCCACCATTACCACAAACAAGAATTTTTCCTTTATTTTTATATGTTTCAATTATCAGATTTAAAGCTTTTTTAATATCGCTTTCGCAACATTTAAGTTCAGGATACCTCTCAAAAATATTATCCATTATTCTGCCTCTTCAAATAAGTCATAGAAATTTTTGCTTGTGAAATCTGCCACAATTGCATTTGTACCAAGCTTTTTATGTAATTCACGCTGATATTTTGCACTTTCAGGCAATCGGCTGATTACAACAGCACCTAAGTCCACACCTGCCTGAATTTCTGCTCTGCCATCACCTATAACAAGGACATTTTCACCTGAAATATTCAGCTGTTTAATCAAATCCTTCATAACAGCATCTTTAGGTTTCTTTTCTGTCCAGGTTGAGCCGATAATGTCTTCGATCAACTGACCTTTTCCGATAGAATATCCCAGTGCTTCAACTTCCTCGTGCATTCCCATACCTTTTTCCACGACTGCACCTGTGACAAAATAGTTTTTTATGCCATTTTCATATAAAAACTCGAGAAAGTCACAAGAACCTTTTACACGGAATTTTTCAGGGTTTTCCTTGGCTAAAACAAGGTTTTTATCTCTGCAATATCCGTTGAGAACTGCCTCATAAAGCTTGAAAAGTCGTGGAGTCTGTGTTTTCAGCATCTCGTTCATTTCATCCGTTTCAGGCAAATCATCGTAATACTCCTCACCGTTATTGATTCGTTCAATAATCTGTGCGTTTGTATTGTGATTGCAAGATACCTTGATTTTACCCTCCTGAACACCTCTGCGGATTGCCCATTCCATTTGTGTAAGCGCAGAAAGTCCTGCAGACTCAACACAAAAAGCATCTTTTTCAGGCAACTCCCTTGTTCCTGCAAGAGAAATAAGCCTTTTTTCATTTTCTTCGCTGTCAAAATCTT
>JAFTUP010000166.1 GCA_017466205.1 Clostridia bacterium | reverse complement strand
GGAGCATCTTTTGGTGTATCTTTTCTTAAAACAACATAAGTGTTGTTAGAAAGCGGATATGAGCCGTCTGCGATTGTTTCATCAGTCGGCATTACACCATCTATAGCAAGGAGCTTTAATTCTTCCTCTACAGGATAGAACCAACGCATATTGTGGTAATAGTAATAAATGCTGTAACCCAAACCGTATCCAACCGGATCGTCAGTTTTTGCATCCATAACATCGGTAAGTATATCCGACATTGTTTTTGAGGTTTCTCTCTGCACTTCAGTATGAATTTCGTTTCCGTTTAAGAAGTGCTTTTCCATCTGTGCATGACTGCCTGAGTCATTATTTCTGCAATAAGGATACATAAGTGCATCAGGACCGCCAACCTCAGACCAGTTATCATAAGCATCGTTTACATAGATATTACTGATCTGTTCTTTCGTAAGTCCTGTTGCAGGGTTATCCTTATTTGTGAAGAATATCATTGCATCATATGCAATCGGGATAAGCTCAAGCTCTACTCCCTTCTCCTCTGCCATTTTCAGAATATCACTTGCAGGATATACTGAAGCAAAAAGCATATCAACTTCTCCGTTTATAAGTCGCTGATAGGATGCGTGACTCTTCGAGTGTTTCTGCGGATATCGAGGATGTGTTTCACCATTACAGAATAATGCACTATATACCGCCTGTGTGAACGGATATGTAGAAGTTGAGCCATCAATCACAGGCATTTCCTTATCAAAACCGAACATTTCTGCAAGCTCTGATGCATAAAGCTGGCAGTCATCTTGCGCGTTGTTAAGGATATATGCCACATCTGCTCTTGTAGCTGCTTTTTGAGGATTAAGAATTCTTACAGGATTGTCAGGATCGGTGTTATCATAATCCGACACAATATTCTGCCCAATAAATTCATACGCATCTTTTGCCCAATCCGAAATCTTGTCTTCATCGGCATAGTTTGTAACGGAAGACTTTGAACATCTTAAATTTGCATATTCTAATGCTCTCGCTACCATAACTGTAATTTCTTCTCTTGTTACATCTCTTTCAGGTGAAAATGTTTTTTCAGAATCACCCTTGACAAGACCATAATTATATGCAGAAAGAACTTCACGATAATACCACTTGTCACTTGTTACATCATCAAATACTCTTACCGTTCCCTGCATTGCGACTTTATTAAGTCCTAAAAATCTCATTACCATTGCAACCGCTTCTGCACGGGTTACATTATCATAGATATTTGCTTCGCCTTTTTCGTTGCCCTTTATAACTCCAACTCTTGATAACATTCTGAAATCATGAAAATTTGAATCAGAATCATCATTATCCGCAAATTGAATTTCTTCCGGAACAAAGGCTTCTATTTTTCTATCCGCATTCTCTATCGGGACAGTTGCATACACATTTCCGTTATATGACATTGAAAGTGGAATAACCTCTCCCGAGTCTTTGTATCTCGCTCTTGTAAGCCAAGAGTTTCTGTCCTCAATTGTATCGGGAAAGGGTATTTTTACGGTTGTAAACCACTTTCCGCTGCTATACGGATATCCTGCTCCGCTACCGGCTTCTTCAGCAAGAACGCTGCTGGAAAGAGATAAAACCATACATAATGTTAAAACAAGAGATATAATCTTTTTCATAAACATTCGTCTCCTTTAATCTGATTTACCTACACAACCTGCGATTGCAATTATCAATCCTATAAGACCAATGCCGGAGGTTATATAGGCAAAGTATCCGTTGTGTGATACCTCTACAAGAATTGCAAATAGAATTATTGCTATACCTAAACAGATTTTTTTCATAAAATCGACCTCCATTAAAGTTTACTTTTCTACTTTTGCCATTTTAATTCCATCTTCGCCAACAGTAGAAGTAATCTCATACATTCTCATAAACACATTGTCTTTATCGCCGTTCTTTACAAATGACATATTTGCACTTATAACACCGTCACCAAATTCGAAGAAGGATACAATCGCAGAATAATCCCCTTCGTACTGAACAAATAAGGCAAAGTTGTTTTTGAAATCTTTAGGCATTATATAACCTCTGCTATTTGTGAGTATTGTAAGAGCTGCAAGATTTTCTGCACCGTAGGATGCGTTTATCATACTTGCAAGTGTAGAGAAATTAAGTTTTTTCGAAATGTGTTC
>JAFTUP010000165.1 GCA_017466205.1 Clostridia bacterium | reverse complement strand
TCTCAATGTGTATAACTGGGGTGAATATATTGATGACGAAGAGCTTGATGTTGTAAGTGAATTTGAACGCCTTACCGGTTGTGATGTGAACTATACAACATTTGAGTCAAATGAAAATATGTATTCAAAGCTTTCGGGTGGTGGTGTCAGTTATGATATTATAATCCCGTCTGACTATATGGTTGAGCGTCTTATTTCCGAAGATATGCTTTTACCACTTGATTACAGTAACATTCCGAATTATGACAAGTATTTTGATAGTGCAAAATACGGTCAGCTTGTGGAAAATGGTATAAGCGATTATGCAGTAATCTACAATGTTGGTACAACAATTCTTATTTATAACAAGAATTTAGTAAAGGAAGAACCTATAAGCTGGAAAGTCTTATGGGATGAACAGTATAAGGGCAAGGTCCTTATGTTCAACAATCCTCGTGACTCTTTTGCTATTGCACAGTTTGTGCTTGGACAAAGCATTAATACAACTGAAAAGGCTGAGTGGGATGCTGCAGCAGACCTTTTAATGGAACAAAGAAAACTTGTTAAACCCGAATATGTAATGGACGAGGTTTTCATTAAAATGGAAAGTGGCGAATATGCTTTCGCAACTTATTATGCAGGTGACTATGAACTGATGGTTGAGAATAACTCTGATTTAGGTTTTGTTTTTCCTGAAGAGGGTGTGAACACATTCTATGATGCAATGTGTATTCCGTCTGCTTCTCAGAATAAAAAGGGTGCAGAGGCATTTATCAACTTTATGATGGAGCCTGAAATTGGACTTGCAAATGCAGAGTATATTTATTACGCAACACCTAACAAGGCAGTTTTAGAAAATCCTGATTATTCACTTGCAAACAGTGAAGCAGTTTATCCTGAAAACCTGAAAAATACACAGGAATTTCATAATCTTCCTACGGATACTTTGCAGTATATGAATTCTTTGTGGATGAAAGTCAAGGGCGAAAATGATGCCCGGGGACTCTACATAGGGTTTTTCTCTGTAATTGCAGTGGTGATAGTAATCATAATCGCACATATCTTTAAGAAAAAGCGTATGGCAAAATACTATGATGTTTAATTGGTAGGGCGGGGTCTTGACCCCGCCGTTTTTGGTAATATAAATGACAGAAAAACAAAAACGATTTGAAGAATTAGCGCAGCGTTCAAATGAACGAGGATATGCAGTTTATTCCGATTTTCTCGGTCTTTCCGATATATCGGAGCTTTGTGCTGTTCGTTTTTCTGTACCTGTAACCCTTTGGGGTGGATATGAAAATACTGAAAGATGTATTGCTTGTTTTGGTGACAGAGAATATTTTCCTGACAACACTGATTATCCAATAAAATGCATTCTCATAAAGCCTGTTAATCAAAAATTTGCTGATACACTCACTCACCGTGATTTTTTAGGCTCACTTATGGGACTTGGAATCCGTCGTGAGGTGTTAGGGGATATAATAATTAATGAAAATTGCGGTTATCTTTTCTGCCTTGATACTATTGCCGATTATATAATCGAAAATCTTACTCAGGTAAGGCACACAAAGGTCAAATGTGAATTGACAGAGAATATCCCAACAGATGCTTTGCCACAACCTGAAAACAGAGAAATAATTGTATCTTCCGAAAGACTTGATGTAATCATTTCAGCCATTTACAAAATGTCACGAAGTCAGGTTCTACCACTTTTTCATACGGAAAAGGTTTTCGTAAATGGTGCAGTTAAAACAAGTCCGTCAGCAACTGCAAATATTGGTGATAAAATATCTGTCCGCGGTTTTGGCAGATTTGTTTATAAAGGTGTTCTTCGCACTACGAAAAAAGATAGACTTGTGATAAGTGTTGATATATTTTAAGACGTAAAAAGACCACTCAAAACGAGTGGTCATAATTTTTTAATGTTTCTTTTTACTGAGCACTTTTACTGCTCCTACAACTGATGGGGAGAGTATAATGTTTATTGCAAGCTCAAAAAGGAAATTTACACCTACAAGACCGACGATCATATAGGTGAAGGCATTTTCAAAGCCTAAGCCGATAGCCCATTCTTTAATTGTGTCAAAGAAGAAGAGCCTACAGCCTATAAGGAAAATTCCCGTATTTACCATAGGGACAAGAATTGCTGAAACAATAACCGCGAAATAAGTATTGATTTTTTTCAGTAATTCAAAGGCAAATCCACCGACTAAACCGGCAAGTGAGCCTTTGAGAATTACTGTTATAACAGTACCTATCGGGTCGATGGTAAGAAAAGCAGACGCATCTCCTGAAAGAAGAACAATAACGCTGAACACAAATCCCAGCCATGTGCTGACCCATTTTCCGCCAAGTGCCGCACCAACAACAATCGGGATAAGCACAAGTGAAACAGAGAATGTGCCGAATTTGATTGATGCGCCAATGAATTGAAAGACTATGACAACAGCAGTAAGAATACCTGCAGTTGCAAGTCTGACCGTTTGGTTACGGTCGATTTTTTTTGTTTTCATTTATATTCCTCCTTGCTGTTGCTCCTTTTGGATGCAACGCAAAATATTGATGAAAATAATATTTAATTGTTTTTTTCGTAAATTGCTTTAAGTCCCTTTAAGATAAGGTGACGGTCATAAACGATTTCTCTTTTACAAACAGGTGAAATGAAATATGAAAGTCCACCTGTTGCAACGATTGTTGCAGGTTCACCAAGTTCTTCTGCAAATTTGTCAAGAATACCGTCAATCATAGCAGCAGTACCAAGTACAACACCACTCTGCATACTCTCAACTGTATTTGTTCCGCAAGCTTTTTTTGGTGGTTCAAGGCTGATAGTAGGTAAAAGTGAACTTGTGTCAGTAAGTGCTTTAAGAGAAATCTGCACTCCCGGTGCAATCATACAACCTCTGAAACTCTTGTTTTTATCTACTGCACAAACCTTTGTTGCAGTTCCAAGGTCAATTATGAATGCAGGTAACGGATATTGAGTCATAGCACCAACAGCACCTGCTGCAAGGTCAGCACCCAACTGTGCAGGGTTATCAATAAGAATATTAAGACCTGTTTTAACTCCGGGAGATAAAATCAACGAGTCTTTTCCCGTAAGTTTTTTAATGGCATTTGTAACCGATTCTGTAATTTCAGGTACAACTGAAGAAATTACAACACCCGAAATGTCATTAAACTGAATTTTATGCATTACAAAAATATTAGTGAAATCCATAGCATATTGGTCATCGGTTTTCTGTCTTTCAGTAGCAAGTCTTGCACTGACAGCAAGTTCTTCACCGTCAAAAAGACCGATATTTATATTGGTATTTCCTATATCCATTGTAAGAAGCATATTATCACCTCACAAAATCAATGAAAACATTATACTCCAAAATTATAAGATTGGCAAGTTTTTGGTCAAATGTGAAGTCAGCAATACAGATTTTATTTTTCATACAATGTCTCGAGTAATATTTTTGCGGCAAACTTAAAGCCTATAATAAATGAATTCTTTTCAGATAAACTACTTACTTTTAACAATGCATCATCGTATTCTTGTAGAGCAATGAGCTGCTCTTTGTTAAGCATATCTTGCAAGATATTATATTTTTCTGATACATTTTTAATAATATCTTCATCTTTATCCGTTCGTTCAACAGTTGTTTCAATCAAATATGAATACCATAGCTTTTCTAATTCTCTTGCCATATTTATCACCTCAATTTAGATTATAAACCAAACTGTACTAAAAATCAATAGTACAATATGTATTATTTATAATGTTTAAGAGGTGATATTATGATTTGGAATGACAGGATAAGAGCATTGAGAGAAGATGCTGACTTAAATCAAACTGAAATGGGAAAAATTTTGCAGTTAAGCCAAAATGCAGTATCAAAATATGAAAATGGTGAAAGAAGCGTACCCATTGAAATAATGATAAAATATGCAAATTATTTTAATGTGTCTTTGGACTATATTTGTGGGTTGGAATAAATAATGGCTTCTCCTTGAGGAGAAGCTGTCACGAAGTGACTGATGAGGTGTAGGATACGAAGTATCCGTTATATAATTTTTCCACCTCATCCGTCTTTTGCTTCGCAAAATCCACCTTCCCCTCAAGGGGAAGGCAAAACTGTTCGGTGGTGAAAATATGATTTGTAATTTGTGTCCGAGAAAATGTAATACAGAAAGAACTGAAGATACAGGTAATGGCTTTTGTAAAATGCCGTTGAATCCTGTACTTGCCCGTGCAGATGTTCATAACTGGGAAGAGCCTTGTATCAGCGGTGAAAAGGGGACAGGTGCGATTTTCTTTTCAGGCTGCAGTCTTAAATGCTGCTTCTGTCAGAATTATCCTATAAGTCATGAAAATAAGGGCGAAACTATTACCAATGAAAGACTTATTGAAATAATTAAGGAGCTTGAAGCAAAAGGTGTACATACAATTGATTTTGTAAACCCAACACATTTCTCTCATGTTATAATTGATGCACTTGAAAAGTATAAACCATCAGTTCCCGTCGTGTATAACAGTTCGGGATATGACAGTGTTGAAACATTAAAGAAACTTAAAGGACTTGTAGATGTCTATCTTCCTGATTTGAAATATTTCAGTAGTGAAAAATCAATGAAATATGCAAAATGTCCTGATTATTTTGAAAAAGCAAGTAAAGCAATTCTTGAAATGCATCGTCAACAACCTGAAAATGTGTTTAAAGATGGTATTATCCAAAAAGGACTTATAATCCGTCATCTTGTTTTACCTGCCAATGTGAATGAAAGCAAAAATATACTTTTGTGGATAAAAGAAAATTTGCCTCAAGATACATACATAAGCCTTATGAGTCAGTACACACCTTACGGAAATATTGGAGATTTCAAAGAACTTAACAGAAGACTCACAACTGCAGAATACAACAAAGCTGTTGACTATTTCCTTGATCTGGGACTCCGGAATGGCTTTATGCAGGAAAAGACATCTGCAAAGACTGACTTCATTCCTGATTTTGATATGACGGGAGTAAAATAGTATTGAAATCTATAAAAATAATGATATAATTATTACATTAAAACAGAAAGAAGGATTTGAATATGAAAGGATTTTTAAAAGAATTCAAAGAATTTGCTATGCGCGGTAACGTAATCGACCTTGCAGTCGGTGTTATCATCGGTGGTGCATTCCAGAAAATCATCAACTCACTTGTAAACGACATCATTATGCCTCTTATCGGTCTTGCATTAAAGGGTGCTGATTTTGTAACTAAGTTTATTGCACTTGACGGTGGCGATTATGCAACTATCGAAGAAGCAACAGAAGCAGGTGCTGCAATCCTTACTTACGGTAACTTTATCGCAGTTGTTCTTGATTTCATTATCGTAGCATTTGTTATTTTCTGTCTTGTTAAGGCTATCAACACACTCAAGGCAAAAACAGCTAAAGAAGAAGCTGTTGTGGAAGAAGCTCCGACAACAAAGGTTTGCCCATATTGTAAGAGTGAAATTGCTATTGATGCTACAAAGTGCTGTCACTGTACATCAGATGTTGAATAATTATGTATAAGCTTGGTTTTATCGGCTGTGGCAATATGGCAACTGCCATAATAAATGGTGCAGTTTCTTCAGAATTTTTAAAAGGTGAGAGTATCTGTGTCTTTGATGTGGATATAGGAAAAGCAGAATACCTTAAAAAGGCTTGTGGTGTAAACTATTGTTCATCTGTTGAGGAGCTTGCTGAAAACTGCGAATTTGTTGTTCTTGCAGTTAAGCCACAGGTTTTTCCGACAGTGTTGCCACAAATTAAAGATAAACTTAATAAAACAACAGTTGTGTCAATCGGTGCAGGTAAAACACTCCAGTATATAGGTAGTTTTCTTAAAGATAAAACACCAATTATCCGTGTAATGCCTAACATTAATGCAAAAGTCGGTGCATCAATGAGTGCTGTTTGCAGAAATGACTTTGCAGACGAAAACGCTCTCACATTTGTAAAAGGACTTTGCGAGTCTTTTGGTGAAGTAATGGAGCTTCCTGAAAGTCAATTTCCTTTGTTTGGTGTTATAGCAGGATGTTCACCTGCTTATGCCTTTATGTTCATTGATTCAATGGCTCGTGAAGCTGTAAAGAATGGAATGAAAAAGGATGAGGCATTGAAAATTTGTGCACAGGCAGTTCTCGGCAGTGCAAAAATGATTCTTGAAGATAAAGACAATAATCCTTGGGCACTCATAAACAGCGTTTGTTCACCCGGCGGAACAACAATTGAGGGTGTGGCAAAGCTTCAGGAAGAAAAATTTGACACAGCAGTTATGGATGCAGTAAAAGCATCACTTGATAAGGATAAAAAGTTATAATGCTTTGGTAGGGTGAGGTCAAAACCTCACCCTTTTTGTTGTAGGGCTGACGACCTCGGCAGCCCGAAAAGTGGAAATAAAAGGGACGCCGAGTCGACGTCCCCTACAAGACAACCATATTGGTTTATTGTATTTAGTTTAAAATAACTCCGTTGATAAATATCTGTCACCTGTATCGGGAAGAAGCACAACAATATTTTTGTCTGTGTTTTCTTCCTTTTTTGCAAGCTCAATGGCAGTGTGAAGTGCAGCACCTGAAGAAATTCCAACGAGAACGCCTTCTTTTCTTGCAAGAAGCCGTGCTGACTCAAAAGCTTCATTGCCTGAAACAGTTATGATTTTATCGATAATGTCTGTGTTTAAAACTTCAGGAATAAATCCTGCACCGATACCCTGTAAAGGATGTGGACCTGCTTTACCACCTGAAAGGACAGGTGAGTCACAAGGCTCAATTCCAACAAGTTGAATATTAGGATTTTTTGATTTGAGATATTCACCAGTGCCTGTGATTGTACCGCCTGTGCCTACACCTGCAACGAAAATATCAACAGTACCGTCAGTATCTTCCCAAATTTCAGGACCTGTGGTGTTGCGGTGTGCCTGAGGGTTAGCAGGATTTACAAACTGTCCTGCAAGAATACTGTCCGGAATTTCCTTTGACAATTCTTCGGCCTTTTGAATTGCACCACTCATACCTTTGCTACCATCAGTAAGCACTAATTCAGCACCATAAGCAGCAATAAGCTTTCTGCGTTCTGCTGACATGGTTTCAGGCATTGTGATAATAAGACGGTAGCCCTTTGATGCTGCAACAGAAGCAAGACCGATACCTGTGTTTCCGCTTGTAGGTTCAATAATTACAGAGCCTTCTTTCAAAATGCCTTTTTCTTCCGCATCTTCAATCATTCTGAGTGCAACTCTGTCCTTGACACTTCCTGCAGGATTAAAGTATTCAAGCTTTGCAAAAACCTTTGCTTTAAGACCTAATTCCTTTTCCAAATTACATAATTCTAAAAGAGGGGTTCTTCCTATTAATTCTGATACATTATGGTAAATTCTCATATCGATAACCTCCAATTTTTATATTATACAATAATTTATCAAAGGATTCAAGTAACTGCTGATTAAGTCGGGTTGCGATTATCAGCGAGATAGTTTTTTGTCAGAACCGTCAAAAAACGCAGGCAATACTTTGTGTATTAACGAGTATTTTGGACGAGTTATGACGAAAAAGTAGCCGCTGAGAATTGTGACCAAGATTTAAGAAGTGGTTACTCATAAAAAACACCCTGTAAGGTTTTTCCTCACAGGGTGAACAAATATTATACTGTTTTATTATGCCTTTTTCTTCGGCTTCATAAAGAGAGCACCGATAGCCATGAAAACAACGAATACGATAAGGTAGAAGAGAACAGGACAAGAAAATTCACCTTTTTCTTTTGCTGCCATGTATGGTGCGTAACCGTGTGAATAAATTGCAGCAATTACCATACAAGCTGAACCGATAATACCGAGTGATGGAAGAACGAATCTCTTAACAGGTGAAAGGTTCTTTTCTTTTCTCATAAACTGAATGAACATTGGAATATAAAGAGCATAAATTGTGATGATCGGAAGCTCTGATGAGTCAAAGCTGAACTTGCCGAACCAAGGAGTTTCAGTAAGGTTTGCACCGTAGAAATATACGAGCCAACCTGCAACGATTACAAGACCGACGATACAAGAGTTTGATGGCATACCGGATGCAGGGTCAACCTGTTTCATAAGGTCAACTTTAGGACCCATACCACGAACTGCAACTGAGTACATACCACGGATACAACCGATAAGAAGACCGTTGAGAGTGCCAAGACAAGAAACTGCAACAAAGAGATTAAGAATGTTACCGAGAACATTACCGAAAACTGTTGTGAAAGCAGATGTTGTGCCGTCTTTCATAAGAGTTGCAACAGGAGCACCACCGGCAATACCGATGTAATAGAAGAGGTAAACAGCAATAATGATGATACCGCCTAAGATAAGAGCAATAGGAAGATTCTTTTTAGAATTCTTGATTTCAGAGTTAATAGATGTAGCAAGAATCCAGCCTTCATAAGCGAACGCAGTAGCAACAACAGCACCAAAGAGTGTTGAAAAATCACCTGTGCCTGTTCCGAAGTTTGTGCTGAGCATTGAAGCACTTGCATCAACAGGAGCACCTGTCATATCGTGTGAAAGACCATAAATTGTACCAATGACTGCCATTAAAAGAAGAGGAATAAGCTTGACGAATGTTGCACTAATCTGAAGCTTGCCTGCAAGCTTTGAAGAAAGTGTGTTTACAGCAAAAACACAGATAAGAATAAATCCTGCAAGAAGGAATGTTTCAGAGCCTGTTACAGGGTCACCTGCAAGCTGTAAATCAGGATTTACTGATACCATAAATGTAAGGAAGTATCTTGCAGTAAGCCATGCAAGAACTGATGTCATTGCAGGAGCATAAAGAACTGTAGTAAACCAACCCATCATATAAGCATATTTACTTCCGATTGTTGCTTCTGCATAGTCAACAAGTCCGTTGACTTTTTCATATTGCTGAGCCATAACACAGAATGCGAGAACACAGAAAATCATTACAAGACCGCCGATAATCCATGCAATGATACCCATTGGCATATCACCATTTGTTGTATTGAGAACTGCCTGAGCCTTGAAGAAAACACCTGAGCCCACAACGGTACCGACAACCATGCATATAGCCATTAAAAGTCCATATTGTTTTTTTAGTCCGGAATTTTCCATAATTGACCCCATCCTTTCACCTTTTTGTTAAAACAATTATAATTTAAAACCATAAAAATGTAAAGAAAAAAATAACTTAATTATGGTGAATTGATAAAATCATTGAAAAAGTCAAATAATTAGTATATTATATTACTGTAAGAATACAGAGAGGACTGAGTGAATGGAGAGAAAATATCTTTGTATTGACCTTAAATCTTTCTATGCCTCAGTTGAGTGTATTGAAAGAGGGCTTAATCCGCTTACGACAAATCTTGTTGTGGCAGATAAGAGCAGAACTGAAAAAACAATTTGTCTTGCTGTTACTCCATCTTTGAAATCTTATGGTGTTCCCGGCAGAGCGAGACTTTTTGAAGTCGTGCAAAAGGTCAGGGAAATCAACAACCAAAGACGAAGAAATGCTCCTGAAACAGAGTTTACAGGTGCATCATCAGACTTTAACGAGCTTCAGAAAAATTCTGCACTTCAGCTTGATTATATTGTAGCTCCGCCGCGAATGGCGTATTATATGGAATACAGCACCCGTATATATAATGTATATCTTAAATATATAGCACCTGAAGACATTCATGTTTATTCTATTGACGAGGTTTTTATAGATATAACACATTATCTTAAAACATATAAAATGAATGCACATGATTTTGCAAGGACACTTATTCAGGAAGTACTTAAAACAACGGGAATTACCGCAACTGCAGGAATTGGTACAAATATGTATCTCGCGAAAATTGCTATGGATATTGAAGCAAAGCATATTCCTGCAGACGAAGACGGTGTTCGCATCGCAGAGCTTGACGAACAGTCTTACCGCGAGAAATTATGGTCGCACAGACCCTTGACAGACTTCTGGCGAGTTGGCAAGGGGATTGCATCAAGGCTTGAAAGATATGGCATTTACACAATGGGCGATATTTGCAGATATTCACTTATTGATGAAGATTTTCTGTACAAATTATTTGGAATCAATGCTGAATTGCTCATTGACCACGCCTGGGGCTGGGAGCCTTGTACCATAGCAGATGTGAAATCATATAAACCATCAACGAACAGTTTAAGCTCCGGTCAGGTGTTGCAATCACCCTATTATTTTAATAAGGCAAAGCTCGTAACAAGAGAAATGACAGAACTTTTAGTCCTTGACCTTGTAGAAAAAGGACTTGTGACAAACCAAATAGTTCTGACCATAGGCTATGACATAGAAAACCTAACAAACGATACCATAAGCAGCACCTATAAAGGTGAAATTATTACTGACCATTATGGCAGGCAAATTCCAAAATATGCTCACGGAACAACAAATCTTACGCGACAGACATCTTCATCGAAGCTTATTGTAGATGCTACAATGGAACTATTCGACAGAATCGTAAATAAAAGCTTGTTAGTGCGAAGAATAACGATTGCTGCTTGTAAACTTGAAAGAGAATGTGATATACAGGAGAAACTGCCTGAACAGTTGGACTTGTTTACGGACTACGAGGCTTTAGAGAAAAAACGTAAGCAGGAAGAAGAAACTCTTGACCGTGAAAAGCGTATGCAGGAGGCAGTTTTAAGCATAAAGAAGAAGTATGGCAAAAATGCGATTCTCAAGGGTATGAATCTTGAAGAAGGTGCAACTGCAAAGGACAGAAACAGTCAGATTGGCGGACATAAAGCATAAAGAAAAATTATAATTTGTCGGGATGAATTGGCCTTCCCCTTGAGGGGAAGGTGGCAACGCGTTAGCGTTGACGGATGAGGTGGAAAAGTTGTTTATTATTATAATTAACGGTTGCTGTCGCAACCTACACCTCATCAGTCACCTTGCGGTGACAGCTTCTCCTCAAGGAGAAGCTGTCCCTACAAACTCTGATTTATTAAGGAAGTGAATAAATGGAGAATTACAAAGATATTATAAATCTTCCGCACTATCAGTCAAAAAAACGACCGCAGATGTCACTTCACGACCGTGCTGCACAGTTTTCTCCCTTTGCAGCGTTGACCGGTCACGATGAAGCAATCCGTGAAACCGCAAGACTTACTGACAGAAAAATTGAACTTGATGAAACTAAAAAAACAATTCTTAACGACAAATTAAATTATATTATTGAGCATATAAATACTCAGCCTGAAATTTCAGTAACATATTTCGTTGCTGATGAGCTGAAGGACGGTGGTGCATATCTTGATTTCACAGGTAATGTGAAAAAATATGACTATCACAACAAATTTCTCCATTTTTCTGACGGTACACAGATCTATGTTTATGATATAGTAAGTATTGAAAGTCAGATTTTTCCAAAGTATGAGGTGTAAAAAATGAAAAAAGTATTATCAGTAATTTTTGCTTTTGTTTTTATTATCACAATGTTTTCTGCCTGTAAGAATGATGAAGTTAATATTGAAGATTTTGAGTGGAAGCTCACTTCTGTAACAAAGCTTGATGAAAAAGAATTGAACATATCAGCGGAAAATGTAATTCTTACAGCAGGTGATGGTGAACTTTTGCTTTGGGACAAGACAAACAGTGAGACCTTTAACGGTGCTTATGAAGAGCTGCTCGTTACAGACAATGCCGATGACTACAAGATTTTTCTTGATGGTAAAGAAGGTTATATCAATGTTTCAAAAACAGTTTATGAGGACAAAACCGAAGAACCTTTATTGATAATGACAATTGATGGTTATGATTTATATTTTCATGCTGAATAAAGGAGGAAAAATAAATGGCAAAGCTTGAAAAAGTCGTTCAGGGAGACTTTGATGAAATCTTAACGAAGATAGAAAGAGGAATTGTCAGCGGTAGTATATCAGCTTCTTTAGAAGAAAGCAGTGATTTTCAAAGTGAAAATGCCCGTTGCAGTGTGCGAGTATTTGAACGGTACAGCTATTCAGGCGGTAATCGTGTAAGCCTCAGTGTTTCTCTTTTTCAGGATTATTCATGCGATGATATTTTTGTTTCAGGTATAGCTACAGGTGGCAGTCAGGCAACATTCTTTAAAATCAATACCTTGGGTGAAGATGCTTTTCTTGATAAATTGAGGGAATTATTGTAAAAAAATCTTATAAAATATTGCATTTGAAAAAATATATTAGTATAATATTTTCAAGGGATTTATTTATAAGGAGAGATGAATATGGAAAGAACCTATGTTCCTTTCTGGGATTGGAAGGAAAAGTCAAAACAGATTGAGTACACAGAAAGTACACCATTACTTAATGTTGACGGTACACTTAATGCCAAAGGATGGGCAAGACACAACGTATTTGAGTATGACAGAAATCTTGTAAAGACCGGCATGATGAGCCGAAAGGAATGGGACTTCTATCAGGTTTCTGACGGAAAATATATGGTTCAGTTGAGCTTTGCAAATATTACTATCGGTGGTTATGTTTCAGCAAAGCTTATTGACCTTGTAAAAGGTGAACAGATTATTGATTGTACACAGTTCTTCCTTGGTGGTAGCAAGCATGTTCCGCCTGCAAAGGGTGATATTCCGAACCGTTACAGAGATAAAATCGGTAAGGCAGATTTTGACTTTGACACAAAGGAAACAGAAAGAACCTTATGGTTCAGATGCCCTACAAAGGACAGAGGCGTTGTTGAGTGTAATTTTAAGATGGATATTATGCCGGGTCAGGAAAATATCACAACTGTTTTGCCGTTTGATGAAGACCCTACAAGATATTTCATGACAACAAAGCAGACAGGTATGCCTTGTGAGGGTACAATGAGAATCGGTAACGATACATATACTTTCTCAAAGGAAACTGCTTTCGGTCATCTTGACTGGGGACGAGTAAATACTATTCACGAAATGGTATGGTACTGGGGTATGGGTGCTACACACCTTGTTGATGAAAATGGTGAAAAGCACATTTTCGGTTTTGAAATCACCTGGGCAATCGGTAATGAAAGTAATGCTACTGAAACCTGTCTTTTCTATGACGGAAAAGCACATAAAATCGGTGCTATTGATGTTGAAACATTCCCTAAGGATGATAAGTATATGGAGCCTTGGAAATTTGTTTCTGAGGACGGTCGCTTTAACCTTGTAATGACACCTACTTTTGACTATCATTCAGACCTTGACCTTAAAATCGGCAGAATGCATTCTCATCAGGTGCACGGGAACTGGAACGGTAATGTTATTCTTGACGACGGTACAAAGCTTGAAATCAAGGATATGTACGCATTCTGTGAGTATGTAGAAAACAGATGGTAATATTTATGCAGAGGAGATTTTAACAATTTCCTCTGCTTTTTATTGTGTATTATGTATAGTTGTTAATAATCTGACGATATGATATAATAATTTTGGTAAGCACAGTGAAAAATTATGTGAAAAGAGGAATGGGTATGGCAAAAAAACAATTGACTCCTGAGGAGTATAGAGAAAAAGCGGAAAAGAAGGCGATAAAGGCTAAAAACTTTTCAAATACATTTGTTTCGGCAATCGCAGTTTTACTTGCTGTTGTAATTACTTTCAGCGTTGTTTCAACTGCACATACTTTTGCTGAAACAGTAAAGAAAAATACGGTGTCAGTTAATAATGATGTTCAGCAGAATACAAATAATGACTCTGTAAATTCAGATAATTCATCACCTGTTACTGACGACAATACAGTTTCAGATGTTGGTGGAGTTGATGCTCCAACAGATGTTGTGATTTCTGATACTCCGACAGATAACACGGAAACACCTGAAGAAGAGCAAAAGCAGGAAGGTGCCTTTGCATCAACTGAAGAGATGGTTGCGTATTTCAATACGAGTGCGAACAAAGTCAAGACAGATGCAACTAAGGTTGTTAAGAATTATGAAAAAAGAGTTGTTGGGGAGCTTATAGTTCCTGACGTTCTTCAATCAACTGCTGAAAGCCTTCTTAAAACTTATATGACAGATGATACAGAACCGATTGTTTACGATACAAAGGAAGAAATCAGAGAGAATTTCCTTGTGCCTGATCAGGATTATGTAAGCTGCCTTAAAGCTTCTGATGTGGAGAAAGCAGAATGCAAAGATAATGGTAAAGAATATGTGATTTACTTTAAGCTGAGGGATGAGAAAAATCCAAAGGCAGGCTCAGGTGTGGGTTCTGTCTGTGATGTTATTGAAACTCACGAGGTGGCAGAAAAAGCACCGTCATTTCTTGAAGAGTTTTCAATAGATTATTATGATTGTGAGGTTACTGCAACAATTGACAAGGCAACGGGAAGAATGACTCACGCAGTCTATTCCACACCATTAAAACTCAATGTTGTTGTAAGTCTGTTCGGCACTCATTCAGCAACTGTTGGTCTTACATTTATAAAGGATTATTCAATTACATACTAAACAGTAAAATGCCCTGACAGTGAAAACTATCGGGGCATATATTATTGATAAAACGACACAAAATCTGATTGTGTGTATTGACAATAATTGGCTCTGATGTTAAAATTTAATATAATTGGAAAGTTTTTTTCAAACAGAAATATATTTTATTTAAGGAGAAAAAAGTTATGAAAAAAGTTTTATCTTTAGTTTTAGCTCTTGTTATGATTCTTTCTTGCTTTGCTGTTTCCGTTGCAGCAAGTGATATTGAATCAGACTGCACAATGAAAATCGGTGAGACAAGAACCGTTTATCTTCCGGGTGCTGTTTATTCTGATTATGTAATTGTTAAGTTTGCTCCTAACGGTAGTGGCTTGGTTGCTATCAGCTCTGATTCAGCAGAAGGAGCAAAGAGTGACCCTGTTCTTGAGGTTTATAATGACCAGATGAATGAGCTTTTAGCTAAGGCTGACGATAACGGTACTGACCGTGATTTTTATCTTGAGTTTGATTGTGAAGCAGGGGAGGTTTATTACCTTGCAATGTACAATGTACAGGATGCAACAAGCTGGAATGTTTCTATTGAATGCTTCCACGAAAAGTACGGCAGCGGCATTTGTCTTACTTGCTTTGAACCCTGTGACCACAAATCAACTGATAATCTTGTAGGCTGTTGTCCTTGCGGTGAGGTTTATCCGGGTGAAGAAATTGCAGACGGTGATGAGGTTTTACTTTCATCAGATACTGAATATTATTGGTTCCAGTTTAATCCTGTAAAAACAGCAGCATATCTTATTACATCAGATAACACTGATGATGAAACAACGATTAACGAGCCTGCTGACCCTGCAGTTGTAGTTGTTGATATGACAGGTGACAATATTCTCGTTGTTGACGATGATATTGACTTAGCAAACGATGAGCTCAACTTTGCACTTCCATATATGTTTGAAAAGGGTGAAACATACTATATCGGTGTTTATGATAATGAAGAATTATCAGATAAATGGACTCTTTCACTTGAACTTGCTGAAACTCATTCTTATGATGTAACTGAAACAGTTGAAAATGAAGACGGTACAACTACTGAGGTAACAACAACTGTTACTCACGAGCTTACATATCTTCCTGAGGTTGAAGCTACTTGTCAGGCAGACGGTCACTCAACAGCACTCTATTGTGCAGAATGTGATGAATATCTTGCAGGTAACAACTTCTACGAAATGGCAGAGGAATGTAAGGATGATGATGAGAACAACATCTGCGACTGGTGTAATACAATCATCAATGAGGAAGAACCTGTTGAATGTGATTGCAACTGTCATAAGACAGGTATTGTGAAGTTCTTCTGGGACATCAAGATTTTCTTCCAGAAGCTTTTCCGTCTTAATTCCGTTTGTTCTTGCGGTGTTGCTCACTATTAATTAAAAATTTAAACCAGTACATAATTAAAGCCTTGAGAATTTTAACAGTTCTCAAGGCTTATTTTTTATATGTATTATTTGGATTTCATTCTGATAATGTCTCTGTAGCTGATTAATTCAACACCGTGAGCGTTGAGATATTTTTCAGTTTCAGGGTCTTTCATAACCTGATATTCCCAAACTCTCTGCTCCCAAAGAGGAACGATAGATTTAAGCTCATCAGTTTCAAGTGCAGGATGAACATAGGTTTCAGTAATTCCGTCAGGAATATTGCACCATATATCAAGAATCTTCTTTCTGTAGCTTTCATAAGAGTCTGTCGGCATAACATCCCAGTCAGGGAAAAGAAGGTAATCAGGCATAATTACATTGTATTTTTTTCCCCAGCTTCTTGAAAGGAGAGTGCAAGCGTTCCAAAGGAAATATGGAGTGCCTCTCGGAGCTACACGCTTGTCAGCAGAAGTGAACATACGGAAAGCATATCCGTAATCACCACAAACACGAAGAGTCAGCTTAAGAAGTGAAAAACGACCTGTAAGGTGACCGTATAATGAACCCATGTGGTTATCAACGTGTGATGGCTTCATGCCCCAGGAATGAGCAAGGTCAATCTGTGCTCTGATTTCCTTTTCAATCTCGTCATATTTACCGTATTTGTCAGCATCCTCACCTGTGTGCCACATGTAGCCTTCCTCATCGTGAAGACTCGGACCGTTTGTCAATGCTTTCCAACGGTATGTTTCCCACTCGGCAGTTGTTGTGAGATGAACACCGATAGCATACTGTGGATTTTCAATAGAGAAATCAACAGCTTCCTTTGCAGCAGGACAAGGCATCATAATTGTAGAAGATTTAAGCCTGCCTGACCTGAAAAGGTCAAAAATTGCTTCGTTGGCACTGTGACACATACCGAAGTCGTCTGCGTTAACTAAAAGATATTTTCCCATAATATCACACCTTAAAATAAATTGTTAACATAATAATAACATATAAATTTTCCTTTTTCAACCATAATTATTACAGTTAAGAAAATATAAAATATTTATTTAGTAAATTTTAACATGAAATATTGTTAAATTTGTAACAATTCACAATTGACAAAAATTAGTATGCGTACTAAAATATATATGAAAATAGTAAGCATACTAATTTGATGGAAATTCAGGAGGTGAGTGCCTTTGAAAACGAAAAAAGTGACGCACAGAAAAACAAATAAGACTATTCACGAAATAGCTTATGTGGCTGCGAAAAACTTTCTTGAAAAAGGCTTTACAAACACCTCGGCAAAGTTAATTTGTTCAGAGCTTAATATAAGTCCGGGAAATATGACTTTCTATTATCCCACAAAGGAACATATTCTGCTTGAGATTACAAAAGTGATTACTGATTTTCACAGTATCACAATAGAATCGACAAAAGACAAATATCAGGATAACCTTTTTGCATATTGTTTAGAGATAACACTTCAGATTGTTCTTTGTGAGCATAACGAAATAATCCGTGACCTTTATCTTGCGATTTATACTAACCCAATGACAATGCATTTTGTAAAAGAATGGACAGCAGAAAAGAATTATAATTTGTTGAAAGAACGATTACCTGATTGGACTTTAGAAAGATTTTATAGGGCAGAGCGAGTAAATTGTTGTATCGAACGAAGCGCATTGACAGAGCCTTGTACGGAAGATTATCCTATCGAGGATAAAATAAGACTTGTTCTTACTTGTTTGTTGAAAATTCTCGACATACCTCAGACAGACCGTGAACGAGTCGTCGGGCAAGTGCTGGAGTCAAATTATTCTGATATTGTAGATAATGGATTTAATCAATTTAAAGAATATATATTATCCAGATTGCAACAAGATATCGACAATGCATCTCAGGATGGATAAAAATAAATCAGTTAATTTAAACCTTTAAAGGAGGCAAATATTATGAAAAAAACTATTAAAAAAACATTGGCAATAGTCCTCGCAATCTTTATGATTGTTTCAACTATTCCGATGGTGTTCGCAGCAACAGAGGTTGCTAACGGTACAGCAGGTGAGGGTATTACCTGGGTACTTGACAGTGACGGTAAGCTTACTATCAGCGGTACAGGTGCTATCGTTGTTGATTGGTATGCACCACCTTGGGAAGACTATAACGAATCAATAACATCAGTTGTCGTTGAAGAAGGTATCACAAAAATTCCTGACACAGCTTTTGCTTATGCGGATAATCTTGTGACAGTATCTGTTCCGTCAACAGTTACATACATTGGTACGACGGCTTTTTGGTCTAACTATAGCCTTGAATCAATAAATGTGGCTGAAGAAAATACAGCATATAAAGATATTGATGGTGTTCTTTTTACAGAGGACGAAAAGACTCTTGTGGCATATCCTGCAAATAAATCAGGTACTGAATACACAATTCCTGCTAATGTTACAAAAATTGAAGAGTCTGCATTTTCATTCAATATATCACTTGAATCATTAACGATACCTGATACAGTAACGACTCTTGGCGAATATACTTTTGAGAGTTCTGAGCTTGACACAATAATAGTTGGAAACGGTATTACAGAAATTCCAAGGGGTTGTTTTGCTCGTTCTTCTGTTAAAACTGTTGTTATTTCTGATTCTGTAAAAGCAATTAATTATGCCGCATTCTGGACTGCCTTCGAACTTGAAACATTGATTATCGGTTCAGGTGCTGAAACAATAGCTAACGATATCTTACAATATACCAGCAGTCTTTCAGTAGTTCATTATAAAGGCACACAGGAAACTTGGGATGCAATTTCAATCAATGAAGAAAACGCAGACCTTAACAGCAAAACACTCCATTTCATTTCAGATGATGCTTATAAAGCTCAGGTAGCTCCTACTTGTGCTGACGGTCATACAGCAGGTTATTACTGTGACGACTGCGAAGCATATTTAACAGGTGAAGTAATTCCTGCAGTTGATGAACATACACCCGGCGAAGCAGTTGAAGAAAATGTTGTTGCTCCTGATTGTACAACACCAGGTAGCAAGGATGTTGTAACTTATTGTACAGTTTGTGGCGAAGAAACAAGCCGTGAAACAGTAGAAACAGCAGAAGCACTTGGTCATACATCCGGTGAAGCAGTTGAAGAAAACATTGTTTCTCCTGATTGTACAACACCAGGTAGCAAGGATGTTGTAACTTATTGTACAGTATGTGGCGAAGAAGCAAGCCGTGAAACAGTAGAAACAGCAGAAGCTCTCGGTCACGATTGGAACAACGGTGTTTGCGATAATTGTGGTGAAGTTTGTGCTCACAATGATGATGACTTTAACGAAATCTGTGATGAATGTGGTGCAGAAGTTCCTATAACAGAAGCAAAACTTGACGAAACAAATACTGTTTATATTCCGGAAGAACATGCAGATGTTGTTGTTAAGTTTACACCAACAGAAACAGGCGAATATGTAATTTATTCTGACAACGGTGGCGATGATGATAATATCGACCCTTATGTTGATGTTTATGACAGCAATGGTGATAATATCGCATCTGATGATGACAATGACTATGTAAATACATATAACTTCTACTGTATTTTTGAAGCAGAAGCAGGCGAGACATATTACATAGAATTAAGCTGTTATGATAGTGATGTTGAATACGATTATACTATTGAAAAATATGTAGACATTTCACACCAACCAACAGCAGGCGAACCTTATGTTGAACTTAACTGGGATGTTGAAGCAGATTATCAGTGGTACAGTGTTGAATCAGAAGATGCAGAAGTAACAGACGAAAATGCTAAAGGTCGTTATGCAGATGGCGAAGAATGTGCAACTTATAATGCAGAAGACGGTTGGACAGGTGTTGCATATTCAAATATGGCTGATGTAAATTTCTTTGAAGTGGAGCTTGAATCAGGACAGCAGATTTCAATGTCTATTAATGAAGATGTAGATGAATTTGGAATTTGGTCTTATAATAGTAATGATGAATATTGGTATGACCTTGCAGCAAATGAAACTGTTTACTTTACAGCAAGTGCTGATGATATATATTATGTATATGCATATTGCAGTGCTGATGCGAGAGTAAGAGCTTACACAACAAGTTACAAATACACGGTAATCGAAGGCGAAACCGATGCAACTTTACAGAATCCTGAAATCGGTACAAAATACGCTTGTAAAGTTACACTTGAAAATGGTGATGTCTTAAAATCAGATAATCTTGAATACTCTTACGCAATTACTCATCAGCCAACAGCAGAAGAACCTTATGTTGAGCTCAATGATGACACAGACGCAACATATCAGTGGTACAGTGTTGAAGTAGGAGAAACAGAAATAACAGACGAAAATGCTGATACTGTAACTTATGATTGGGGGACCTCATCTTATAATGCAGAAACAGGCTGGTCAGGTGTTCCTTATGAAGAAAACTTTGAAGGACAGGACTTCTTTACAGTTTCACTTGAAGAAGGTGACACAGTAACGGTTGAACTTACAGGTGATTACCGTTCTGGTGTCGGCTTGTGGGATTATGATGCATATGAAGGTGTATGGGTTGACTCAACGGATGCAACATCTTATGAACTTACTGCTGAATGGGACGGAGATTACACATTCTATACTTATCAGGAAGAAGACGGTGCTACAGTATATGTTAAAGCATATATAGATGGTTACGAATACACACCAATAAACGGTGAAACAGACAGCGTTTATGCTCCGACAGAAGAAGGTCTCTATGCTTGTGAAGTAACTTTCGCAGACGACACAACAGAAATGTCAGATATGTTCGAAGGCCCTCATATTCACTCTTATGAAAACGGTGCTTGCACAGGTTGTGGTGAAGATGAATCAATAGTTCCTGATGAACCTGAATATAATTACACATTCAGCATTCTTGAACCGTCAAGAACAGAAATCCGTAATAAAGACGGAATCAAGCTTCACGCAAATATCGACGGAACAGCTCCTGAAGGTGCTTATGTTGAATGGACAGCAGATAACAATAAATTCGATACAGAAGAACTCGATGATGGTAATGTATTAAAGATTATTGCAAAGAACAAAGGCTGGACTACATTTACAGCAACACTTTACGATATCGACGGTAATGTACTTGCAACTGACACAGTTGAAATGTACTCAAATTCCGGTTTCTTCCAGAAGATTGGTGGCTTCTTCCGTTCACTCTTCGGCAGCACAACAATTTATGAAAATTAAATAAATATACAAAATCAATTTGGCGGGGCTTGTCCCCGCCATTGTTATTTTTATTATGTAAATTATAATTTGTCGGGGACATTATGTTTCCCTCCCTCATTGAGGGAGGTGGCATTTTCGTAAGAAAATGACGGAGGGAGTTTGTAGTTTTATCCGTTTACTCCCTCAGTCTCACTTCGTTCGACAGCTCCCTCTAAGAGGGAGCGGATGCAGGCACGGAAGCCTGCCACTACGCGTTGTTGCGACATCCCGATAAACTCCGATTTGTTGTATGATTATGGTGAAAAGTACAGATGTATTGAAAGGTGTTATTAGAAGTAACTGCCTTCGTGCATTCTGCATTTTCTATTGACATATTTTCAATATAATTGTATAATTTATAGGATAATTTTTTATAAAATAGGAGTAGTCTGTATGAAATGGACAGGTCTTAATGAATTAAGAGAAAAATATCTCGCATTTTTTGAAAGCAAGGAGCATTTGCGTCTTCCGAGCTTCTCTCTCGTACCTCAGGGAGACAAGAGCATTTTGCTTATAAATGCAGGTATGACACCAATGAAAAAATACTTCACAGGTGAGGTAACACCTCCTAAAAAGCGTGTTACTACTTGTCAGAAATGTATCCGTACACCTGATATTGAGAATGTTGGTAAAACTGCTCGTCACGGAACATATTTCGAGATGCTCGGTAACTTCTCATTCGGTGATTATTTCAAGCACGAAGCAACTGCATGGGCTTGGGAATTCTTTACAAAGGTTCTTGAAATCCCTGAAGAATTACTTTATGTCAGCGTTTATCTTGAAGATGATGAGGCTTATGACATCTGGACTAAAGAAGTAGGTGTTGACCCATCACACATGGTTCGTTTCGGTAAGGAAGATAACTTCTGGGAACACGGTGCAGGTCCTTGTGGTCCTTGTTCAGAAATTTACTTTGACCGTGGCCCGGATAAGGGTTGCGGAAGTCCTGACTGTAAAGTTGGTTGCGAATGTGACAGATTTATTGAAGTCTGGAACCTTGTTTTCACACAGTTTGAAAATGACGGTAACAACAACTATACTCGTCTTGCAAACCCAAATATCGATACAGGTATGGGACTTGAGCGTCTTGCTTGTATTATGCAGGATGTTGACAATCTCTTTGAGGTTGACACAGTTCAGAATATTATGAAGCATATTATTGATATTTCAGGTATCGAATATCATAAGGATGCTAAAAAGGATATTTCACTTCGTGTTATTACTGACCATATCCGCAGTACAACATTTATGGTTGGTGACGGTGTTCTTCCGTCAAACAGCGGTCGTGGTTATGTTCTTCGTCGTCTTCTTCGCCGTGCTGCTCGTCACGGAAGACTTATCGGCATTGACAGACCATTCCTCGCTGAAGTTTGCGAAACTGTAATCAAGGAAAATGCAAACGCATATCCAAACCTTGTTGAAAAACAGGATTATATCAAGAAAGTTATCGCAATGGAAGAAGAAAGCTTCTATAAGACAATTGACTCAGGTCTTGGACTTCTTAACGAAATGATGGCAAATTCAAAGGACAATGTTCTTTCAGGTGAAGATGCTTTCAAGCTTCAGGATACATTCGGTTTCCCAATTGATTTGACAAAGGAAATCGTTGCTGAAAACAATATGACAGTTGACGAAGATTCATTCAAAACTCTTGTTGAAGAAGCAAGAATGAAAGCAAAGTCCGTTAAGCGTGACGGTGCTGAAACAGACTGGAGAAATTCAGGTGTTTCATTCAAAGACATTGCAAAAACTGAATTTACAGGTTATACAGAAAACAACACAAACGCTACTGTTGTGGCACTTGTAAGTGATGGTGAAAGAAAAGATTTTGTAGAATCCGGAGATGCAATTCTCGTTCTCGATAAAACATCCTTCTATGCTGAAAGTGGCGGACAGGTTGGCGACACAGGTGTTATTACAATCGGTGACAGCACATTTGAAGTAACAAACACAACAAAGGATGCTGACGGTGTTGTTCTTCATCACGGTACACTCGTGGGTGATGCTGTTAAGGTTGGTGACACAGTAGTTACTGTATATAATGAAGAAAAATGAAAAGCAATTATGAGAAATCATACTGCTGCTCATCTTCTTCAGGCAGCACTTCGTTCTGTTCTTGGTACTCATGTTGAACAGGCAGGTCAGCTTGTAGATGCTAACGAAGTTCGTTTTGATTTTACTCATTTCACAGGTATGACAGGTGAAGAACTCAAAGCAGTTGAAAACCTTGTAAATGAAGAAGTTCTCAACGCAACAGAAATGCTCATTAAGGAAATGCCTATTGATGAAGCAAAAGCTATGGGTGCTATGGCACTTTTCGGTGAAAAATACGGTGATGTTGTTCGTGTAGTTAAAGCAGGAGATTTCTCAACAGAGCTTTGTGGCGGTACTCATGTTGACAACACAGGTAAAATCGGTCTTTTCAAAATTGTTTCTGAATCTTCAGTTGCAGCAGGCGTTCGCAGAATTCAGGCTGTAACTGGTAAGAATGTTCTTAAATATATTGACGAGAAGAATGACCTTCTTTTCGCTACTGCAGAAAGCTTTAAGGTAGGTAATGTATCTGCACTTCCACAGAAAGCAGTTGCAATCGCAAACGACCTTAAGGCAAAGGAAAAGGAAATCGCATCACTTAAAGCAGAAATCAACTCATTCAAGACAGCCGGTATTATGGCAGGTGCAGTCCAAGTAAATGGTATTCAGCTTGTAGTTTATTATGCAGGTGAGCTTGATGCAAACGGTCTTCGTTCAATGGCTGAAACTGCAAGAGATTCTGCACCTAACACAGTTGCTGTGATTGCAGGTTCAAATGCTGAAAAAGGTACTGCATCT
>JAFTUP010000164.1 GCA_017466205.1 Clostridia bacterium | reverse complement strand
AAATATATCAATATTTAAGGGAAAAGTCAATAGTTAAGGGGAGAATTTCAGAATAGATTCTATATTAAAGTATGCCCACATATTAGTATATTCCACACATTCGACAAAACACTAACCTCCTTGTAAAATGGTATTACCAAATACAAGGAGGTCATTTTTATGTTTAATAAGAAAACTAAACTGAAGCTCACGGATTTTGAGTGTAACCTTTTAATCAACGGAATGAATGAGTTTCGCAATATGCTTCTCTCGGACGGTATCCCCACAGAAGATGTTGACGAACTGCTCATAAAAATCATCAACCAATCTGAAAGGTAGGGGTGATAATATGTCTGACTTTATTGAAGATTTCTACTACGGAAACATCGAGCCGCAAGAGTGTACCACAGGCCTGACACCAAAGCTCAAAAAGAGTCTCAGCGAGCTTACCGGCAAAGAGGAGCACCTGACATCAATCCTCGCTGATAAGGAGCAGGAGCTGTTCACCGACTATGTAGCAACCTACATTAAGTTTTCAAGCCTCTGCAACGCAGACAGTTTCACCAACGGCTTCAGACTTGGTGCAAGATTCACATACGACACTTTTATCGATAACAAGAAAGGATAAGCATTATGGCAAACATAACATACAGACAAGTAAATGATTATATGATACCCAACCTCAAACTCCCACCCGAAGAATCAGCCCTCCGCCTCGGCAAATGGGGCATGCTACATAAGAACTATTTAGAAAAGCACAACCCCATCATCTTCGCCACTCTCCTGACCCAAGGTAACCTCTACCAACACTGCGCAGAGATTGACACACAGGCTCAGCAAATGTTCAACACCCTCACAGCTCAAATGATAAAATCCGAAAACATCACTGAACAACTCAAAGAACAAAACCAACTCGAATGGGTGAAGCAAATGAACAACATCCAAAACAGAGCCACCGAAATCGTAAACGAAGAACTTATATATGTATAAACCAATCCCCACAGAAGCAAAAATCTGTGGGGATGTTTGTCATTTACAGTATTCGATTATAGCCTTATTCACAAACTTGGCAGTACCGACACCATGCTTATCGATGTTCTGAGTGAAGCGTTCATCGCAGACATACATCTGACCGAGACCCGATAAAATTTCCTTGGTGCAGGTATAGAAATTGTCTGTGATGTGCTTCTGCAATTTCTCTGTAAGTGCCTTTGCCGCCTCGGAATCAGGAGTGCTACCGCTTTTCATGCACTCTGCAAATTCACCGAAAATGCTGTCCAAACCGTCTGTAATGGACTGCCATTTGTCCTTTGAATAATCCTTGGTTTTCTCGGCGTGTTCCTTATATGCCTCAGTTTTGCCCCATCTTTCTTTGGCTTCTGATTCATATTGCTTGCGTGCAACCTCATAATCATTATTATTTAATGCTTTCATAACAGCCTCGCTTTCTTCTGCATTGTCAATAGCCGAGATAATTCTCTCAAGACGCTCCTTTTTGAGAATAAGAAGCTTCTTCTGCTCTGTCAATGCCTTTTGTTTGTCATAATCGGGTGAAGATAAAATTTCACAAATGCTTTTAAGAGGGAAATCCAGTTCACGGTAAAACAAAATCTCCTGCATACGCTCAAGAGCCGTTTTGTCGTAAAATCGGTAACCGTTGTTTTCGTCAATCTCTGCCGGCTTCAAAAGATTGATTTCATCATAATAGTGAAGTGTGCGCACACTCACACCGGTAAGCTCTGCAAATTCCTTGACAGACATTTTCATTATCATCACCTCTGATTATGATTATAAACTATGACGTAACGTTAGTGTCAATACTTTTGTAAAAAAATTACAGGAAGATTGCTCTTCCTGCTGTTACTTTATTTCCTGTTCCAAATCGTCAAACAAATCGCTGTCAAAGAATTCTCTGATACTGATTTCAAGACCGTCGCAAATCTTTTTGATTGATACAACACCGGGATTCTTACTCTTCTCATTAAGCATACTGTAAATTGTCGAGGGCGAAACTCCGGAGATGTTTGCAAGTGCGTTAATTGCAATGTTTCTCTCGTTGCAAAGCTCAATTATTCTCTTTTCAACCGCTTCCTTAATATTCATATCTATACCACCTTTACGATATATCGCTAATATAAGTTTAATAAAATCTGCGATAAATCGTGTGGGACATATCGCATATTTATGATTCTTGTGATATAATTGCGATATATCCCATATAAAGAGGTGGTATTTTATGGTTTGTACCTTCTTTGGTCACAAGGACACACCAAAAGAAATAGAGCCGACCTTACGGTCGACCCTGATAGATTTGATTGAAAATAAAAATGTGAATGTGTTTTATATAGGTAACAACGGTAACTTTGACACTATGGTCCGCCGTCAGCTTGAAGACCTATCTCACATCTACCCCATAACCTACAGCGTAGTTTTAGCCTATCTCCCAACTGAGAAAAACAAGTATGACAACTTAATAAACACAATCTACCCCGAAGGTCTCGAAGCCGTACCCAAACGCTTTGCAATCTCCTGGCGAAACAAATGGATGATACAGCAGGCTAATGTTGTCGTTACCTATGTTACCCACAACTTCGGCGGTGCAGCTCGGTTTAAGGAAATGGCTGAGAGACAAGAAAAAACCATAATTAATTTATTGGTTGCATTATAATACTGTGAAGTGATTTTAGAGCGACTTCATACTAATCAGTAATAAAGCTGCTCTTTTCAAGTGTATTCACTTTTCGTGTCATGTCGGCACATCCTTCATAGAACAAACATATACTACAAAGAAGGTAACAAATCCAGTTTTTATTGAAAAGATAAATTATTATGTTTGTTGTCTAATAAAGAACTGCATAATCATTTGAATCAACACAGCGTTCCAAACACAAAACTTCTCACAAGCCGAATAGTCATATTTAGTAAAAATATGTAATTAATCCTAAATTTTTAATTCTTCAATGTATAAAAATTTAGAACGAAACAACTCATATTCTTTTCTTGTAAAATATTTAACCTTTTCTTCCTTTATAACGACGCCGTTTCTACTCCAACAAAGATTCCAATTACAATTGCAAGGATGAACGATTGGCAATTTAAGTTTATCCTCACAAATTTCTATAAACCAAGTCCATTGAGGTGGTTTTTCTGTGGCTTGATAAGGTTCAACGTCCCACAATTCAATTTTATCGCTCTTGCTTATGTCCATAATTGATGCTACTTCTACTAAAACATCATAATATGTTAATTCGGGCTCAGTATATCCGCAATTATAGAGCTTAACTAATCCCATCTTTTTCCAAAATTTTTCAGACATTTTAGGTGCACAAAATAATTTAATCGCCTTAAATCCTTTGGTTTTAAAATAATTTGAAACAGTTCGATAGAAATATTCTCCGAACCCCATTCTTCTATAATCCGGGTGAATCACAAATATATCAATATTTACTAGTATGTCATCATCGCTCCACGTAATCAAACCTATATTTTCATTTTCATATTTAAGGGTGATTGTTTTCCCCGATTTAAAGGAATCTATTATAATATTTTTATTGTTATAAAACCCATTTCCATATTTATCAGTATTTTTTTCATTTTTAAGCCAAGCTAAAATTTTATTTATATCACTCTGTTCAGGAGTTGTTTCTATGCTCTTTTCCATCGTCATAACTCCACCGCCTTTATTTCCTTCTTCCTTTATCAAATCAATACTCCATCACAATGGTCAATCTCGTGCTGAATTATCTGTGCAGGAAAACCTGTGAAGGTTTTGATACGTGTCTGCATTTCAGCTGTCTGCCATTTGACTTTTATTGTCTTATAACGCTTGCACTTGCGAGGACCGCCGAGCAGAGAAAGACAAGCTTCCTCTGTTTCGTACGGTTCTGATTTTT
>JAFTUP010000163.1 GCA_017466205.1 Clostridia bacterium | reverse complement strand
TCTGAAATCACAGAAAAGACGGACAATGTTTGCATCCCATACAGTGCCTGTAATTTCATAAAACCTCCTCACTCTTTCTTCGGGTGGTGTGAACTGCCAATCTCCTGCAATGAGCTGTTGTCTTGCCAAACGCACCTGATAACTGCTCATTTTATCAAATGCTGAATAAATCTCATCAACCGAAAAATCCTTTTCTTGACCCCGTGCCATAAGAATACGGTACACATCGTTTTGTCGCTTCATATCTTTTTCAGTATGAGTTAAAAAGCGTATCCTTTTAAGTGCAGTTTCATAATCGGATATCAGAGTCTTAACCTTTTGGAGAGTGGTACTGTCAAGCTTTTCTTTCCAATCGTGTTCTGCGGCAAAGCTGAAAAGCTCACTGTCCTTTGCCGGCTTGTCGGTTGCCTTTTCTGTTTCCATAGTCATAATGTAAGCATAATACGGTAGCTTTTCAAGGTTTGATGTAATACTGTCCCAATTAGTGCAACCAAAGTATTTTGCCATCTTTTGTGCTTTTGTAGGCTTATACCATTCCGCAGTGTCACCCTGGTCATAAATATCCTTTTATTTCAAGAAACGGCTTCTTTTTATGTTCCTTGCTTCAAGGTACGATGATAAATCAGGCTTGATACCGCTTTTGGCAGAATCGATTTCAAGACCCGTAAGAATTGCAAGCGTTTCAACATCTTCAAGAAAGGCTTTTCTTTCTTCGTCAGTAATGCTTTCGTCATAAGCAATAACACCTCTGCTGAGAGCCGCATTACTTATCTGACCCACACGGGAAGAGAAGGTAGCTTTAACCGTAGCAAATCTTGCCTCCCAATCATTTGCATCAGAAATCAAAGGCTCGGCAGTTGGTATTTTAAGTACGGGAAGAATTGTACTGCTCCTTTTTACACAGGCATTTACAAGAGGGTCTGCAACGGTTTTAATCATATCACCGTCATAATCGGCTCCGCCAAGCCGTTCAGGGATAAGAGGACGGGAGTCAACCATTATTACATAGTGAAGATGCGAAAGATACTTCTCACGGATAACACCTACATTCTTGAGCGGTACCGCAATAACCTCTTCATTTCTTGCTATATGGGGACTACGAAGAAGAGTATAGACATCATTTTCTTTGTATGTAGGCATAGGAGCATACATCAGGTTATCGTGAAGCTGCTCTTTTTCAAGTCTCTGATATGCACTTGTTTTACCCTCGGAGGAGCTAACTATATATGCAAGAAGCTTCATAAGGTCATCGGAAAGATAACGGTTATCACCGGGCACCAAAAGTTTGCCCATAGAGTATTTATCGGCTATGCTTTCAGCCTTATCCGAAAGCTCTGACTGAAACATAGGCTCACCAATAAAGAGAGGATTTTTGCGGATTATATCCGAATAAATATCACCTTTTCCAAGAAGATAGTTTTTCCGTGTTTCCCTATTACCAATGAAGCTAAAATATGCATTTTCTGTTGTTTTGGTAATCCAGTTTTGCTTTTCGGCTTCCGGAGCTTCATTCCATCCTAAAGGTAAATCTGCAGGGCGGAATTCATCATTCATTATTGCAAGAGTATTGAGAAACTGATAATTAAGCTCAATAGTGTCAGGTGTATATTCTCTGTCCTTGCCTGAAACATAAAGGGCGTGCTTGTACTTTCTGCAGCGATGCATATACTCTGCCCATGAAAGACCGTTTTCCGTCATCCATCCGAAGCCCTTGAACATACTTTTGGTAAGGATAATATCAACATCGGCAGGATTATGCTTAACACCGAAAATATCCGTGATAAACGGTACACCGATTTCTTTGAAAAGTGAAGCAAAATCTACTTCGTGAACTACACCCTTTATATACGGCAGACGAATCTGAAATGAGTGGTGTCCTTCTTCAAGCTTTTCTGCGAGCCTTGGTGAAATCAGACCCTCACCGTCAAACTCCGTTATCTTAACATCTGTTTTCTTCTGTACTCTTGTATATACACGCACAGGGTTGTTTGTGCCGTCATCGGTTACGGTAATAACATCAACATCTTTTACAACTGATTCAGGATTATCAATAACAATAATGCTCTTTTCGGAAAGGATATCTTCATCGTTATATCTTTTACCGCTTGTGAAAAGCAGAGCGTTATATGCGTAAAGCTTACTGAGCTGACATTTGCCGATAGTCATACCCAGCATCATTCTTTCCTTAAGTGCCTCATAAATATCCGAGCGTACAAATGAAAGTCTGTTATCACGGCTCATAGATGCAGAGCGTTCAAAAGCGATATATGTCATATCCTCTTTGCCGAAATTAATCTTTATGCCCTTCGGCTTAAACATCTCTTTTGCGAGCTCATGCAATTCAAGTATTCTGCCAACGGGCATACGGTTAAATATACCCGAGAAATCAACATACACAAACACATCACGAAGAGCCTCGCATATCAGTTCATTATTGCGGAAATCATCTCCGTAAAGGATACACATAGCCTGATGAAAAATCGGGCAGTCATCCTGCAGAGTATTTTCTGTGCGATATTCATTCGGGATAGATGTTGAATCGAAACAGAAATCATATCCGTCGTCGGTTTTGCGGGCGGTTGAAATTATACTGAGTGCCGAAATTTCAGGTATCAGATACTTTTTGTTTTTCATACTGTTCTCCATGATATTTATTTATTATTTTCAGTATATCACAGGAAAATATATATTGCAATCGTTATTATATTAACTGCCCCCACCAAATTAGTTTAATATATCAGAGGGAGGTAAAGCGGCAAAGAAAAACTGCCCTCACGAGGAGAGCAGTTGAACAATATAGCAATTATATTTTACAGATTTTCAGCTTCAAATCTTAACAGATAAAATGGTTTTAACCACTCGGGTTGTTCGACCAAGGAATCTTTCAAGCTTTTAAGTGTACGCTTACCTATACGGCGGTCAAGTATTGCAAACATTCTTACAATAGGGTTATCAGATTGAATGCTGTTTTTTATATCCTGATTTCGATATTCAGCAAGAGCTTCACAGAAATCTTCACAAATGTGAACTTCACGCACTTCAACAGAATTTTTTTCAACGTAATCTCTCATTTTGCTCCAAGTTCTTTCTGAGTCATCAAATCCTTTTTTACCCATATCAGCATATAATGTATCCCATGAAAACTGTTTTTTATAATTGTCATCAATGCTGATTTCAAAAATCCGACAGCTATCCATTCCTACATATGTCGTGCAGAAATACCTTATTCTACCTTTTAGGCTATCTGCAAGCATTTCTTTTTCAAGGTATTTACGCATACCACTCCAAGAACCCTCGTAACCCATAATAACATCAACCTTTCTCAGAAGCTTGTTTCTAAGGGTAATTATATCACAACCCTACCACAAATTTCAATCCGTTTACATACACCTGTTACCCCAAAAGTAGCAGGTGTTTTTTTATATCCAAAAACCTAAATTTCGGGATGTGAATACTGCGTTAGATTTTTGCCCAGTGATACTCGGTATCACTTGGAGACTTTTACATCTGGTAATTCTGGTAGATGGCTAAAATAGCCACTAACCAACTTTACATACAAAAAATATTTTAAGAAAGGAAGTGTTAATCTTCAACATTCGCGACAGCCCCATTATTTCACCGCACCCGTAGAGGGTGCTATTTTTTATGCCCAAATTTATTATCAAACAAATTTTTAATTCAAAGGAGTAATTCAAAATGAAAAAAATTAATGGTGTAATCATCATCGGTGTTGACCACGGTTACGGCAACATCAAAACTGCAAACCACTGTTTCAGAACAGGTATTACCGTTTACGATTCAGAGCCGCTTTTTACAAAAGATATGCTTGTTTACGGTGGCAAGTTCTATCTTAT
>JAFTUP010000162.1 GCA_017466205.1 Clostridia bacterium | reverse complement strand
TCTATTACCTTAATACCGGTTTCAAGTATCTCTACAGCCGGACTCTGTTCATCAAATACAGGTGCATTTCTATGTATGTTCAATTTTTCAAATCTGTCATCAATTGGATTGCATCCTTCTATAGGTTAACCTAATACATTAAACATTCTTCCTAATGTTTGTGCACCAACAGGAACGCAAATACTATTTCCCGTAGCTGTAACTTCCATTCCACGGTACAATCCTTCACTTTCTGAAAGCATAATACAACGGACTCTGCCTCCGCCTATATGCTGTGCTACTTCCATTACGTGCGTTTTGCCGTCTAAATATACGGTAAGCGCCTCTTTAATTTTAGGCATTTTTCCTTTTTCAAACTCAACATCTACAACCGAGCCTGATACTTGCACTATTTTTCCGTTCATTTGCCTTCTACACCTCCTCGTGGACTTTTTGATTTTACTTTTCGTTTCATACTTTTAGCACCGGATGATACCTCCGTGATTTCTTGCGTTATAGCTCCTTGACGGATGTGATTGTACTGGATTGAAAGTTCGTCCAACAGTTCTTGTGCATTTCTGTTAGCTGAATCCATCGCATTCATTCTAGCATTTTGCTCACTGCAAAAGCTATCAATAAGAGCACTGTATACAAAACCCGTCACATAACTTGGAACAATATTATCCAAAACCTTTTCAATTGACGGCTGAAATTCAAACGGAATCCTAATCTCTTCCTCGTGTATTTCAGGAGTTATAAACTGTGCACGATGAAACGGTAGCAATCTTGTGGAGCATGCCTGAGAATTTATTGCTCCTTTCATATCTGTGTATATGACAAAAATCTTTGAAAGTTCTTGTCTGTTAAACAAATCAAGAAGAATTGCAGAAATCTCTCTTGCTCTGTGAATTGTAGGATTTTGTGCTGTATAAAGAAAACTTTGTTCTATCGGAATGTTATGCGATGTGAAATAATGTCTTCCAAATTCACCTACAACAAAAAGCTTTGGATTTTGATGTTCTTTCATCAATCTTAACGCTTCTTTTATAACATTCTGATTATATGCACCTGCTAATCCCTTATCTGCAGTAATAACAAGATATCCATAGGAACCGGGTAATTCGTGCTCTCCGGTTATTGGATAGAAATATCTGTTTTCAATATCCTCAGAGGTTCTGAAAATTCTTTTTATTTCAGCCTGAACACTGTTAAAATAAGGTCTTGTTTTATCAAGCTCGCTTTTTGCTTTTCTTAGCTTGGTAGATGCAATCAGATACATTGCATTAGTGATTTTCTGCGTATCCTTTACACTCTTGATTCGGTTTTTAATTTCCTTTATGGTTGCCATTTTATCACCGTCCCTGCAAAAATTCTTTTGCTATGCGGATAATTCTCTCGCGGCACTCATCTTCAAGCTTTCCGCTTTGATTGATTTCATCAGCTATTTCAAAATGCTTTTCATTAAAGTAACAAAGCAAATCATACATAGTTGATGATACGTTTTTTAATTCAACATTCTGCATAAGATGATTCAATACAACAACCAGGATGATAACTTGTTCATGGTGTTTATACGGTTTATATTGTTCCTGCTTCAAAATCTGCATAAGCCCCTGACCGTAATTAAGCAAAGACTTTGTTGTTTCATCAAGATCACTCGCAAACTGCGTAAACACTTCCATTTCACGATACTGCGCCAAGTCAAGACGAATAGCTCCGGCGGCCTTTTTCATTGCTTTTGTTTGTGCATCGCCACCTACACGAGAAACAGAAAGACCGACATTAACCGCAGGACGCTGACCTGCAAAAAACAAGTCACTTTCCAGAAAAATCTGACCATCCGTGATTGAAATTATATTTGTCGGAATATAGGCAGAAACATCCCCCGCCTGTGTTTCGACAATAGGCAAAGCAGTCATACTGCCTCCGCCTTTTTCTTCGCTCAAGTGTGCACTTCTTTCCAAAAGTCTTGAATGAAGGTAGAATACATCACCGGGATATGCTTCTCGTCCCGGAGCACGCTCTAATAACAAGCTTAATGAACGATATGCGATAGCATGTTTAGACAAATCATCATATACAATCAATACATCTTTTCCCTTATTCATAAAATATTCGCCCAACGTACACCCTGCATAAGGCGCAATATATTGAAGAGGTGCAGAATCACTTGCAGAAGCATTAATAACAATCGTATAGTCCATTGCACCTCTTGTTTTTAAATTCTGCACAAGCTGAGCGACAGAGCTTGCTTTCTGTCCTATGGCTACATAGATACAAATAACATCCTTTCCTTTTTGATTCAGGATTGTATCTACAGCAATGGCAGTTTTGCCAGTCTGACGGTCACCGATAATAAGCTCACGCTGACCTCTTCCTATCGGGAACATTGAGTCTATTGCAAGAATACCGGTTTCCATTGGTGCAGAAACAGGTTGTCTGTCGATAATTCCCGGTGCAGGATTTTCAATTGGTCTGTAATCATCGGAATGAATTTCGCCTTTTCCATCAATCGGGATACCAAGAGCATTTATAACTCTTCCTATGAACTCATCACCAACCGGAAGTCCTGCTGTTTTGCCTGTTCTTTTTACAGAGCTTCCTTCCGTGATTTCATCATCGCTGCCAAAAAGAATACATCCTATTTCATCATCTCTTAAATCTTGAACCATTCCTCTTACTCCTGACTCAAAGAGTAAGATTTCTCCATAGGTTGCATTTTCAAGTCCTCCGACTGTAGCAATTCCGTCACCTACAGTTAAAACTTCTCCGATTTCATGCGCTATTGCTTTAGGAGTCCAATTATCTATTGTTTCACGGATTAAGGGAATGATATTTTCGCCTTTGGTTTTGATTTCAGACAACGTTTCTTTAAACTGTGATAAATGTTCTTCAACATTCCAATTAAAAATTTCAGAACCAACCTTTAACTTAAAACCGCCTTCAGGAATGTCCGTTTTTTTCCAGATAAGAGATATGTTATCATTATATTTTTTTTGCAGAAAGTCTATAAATCTTTCTTCCTGTTCTTTACTCGGAGGGGTATTGGAGTATAAGATAGCAGGCTGTTTGTTTAATTTATCATTCATCAGCCTCGCTCCTTTGTGCAGAACTTAAGAAACTGTCAAATGCATCAGAGGTCCTTGTATTTGCGACAATTTTTTCTGCAGCTTTAACAGCCATAGTTGTTATTTCTTCCTGTGCACTCTCTATCATTTTCTTGCGAGTTTGTTCCGCTTTTTCATGTGCATCTGCAATAATCTTATCTGCTTCTTGTTTTGCCAAAGCTAAACCTTGAGCATTCTTTTCGGATATGCTTTTACTTGCAGCTTGCATCTTTTCTTCTATTTCATTATCTGCTAAGCGTAGTTTCTCTGCATATTCATTTTTCAGTTCCTCTGCCTGGTGCAATTTATCTTTCGCATCCTCATCGATGTTTTTATAATATTCACATCTTTTTTCCATAAACTTTTTTACAGGAGCATAAAGAAGAAAATAAAGTATTGCAAACAAAAGAACAAAATTCAATAAATGCAGAAGAATCTGTTGCCAATCTATATTCAATGGTACATTCATTGATTTTCCTCCTCCCTTACAATACGAATATAATCAATATTGCAATAACAAGTGCGTAAATAATAGCTGTTTCAACAAAAACAAGACCAAGCATTAATGTTGTTCGAATTTTGTTTTCAGCTTCTGGCTGACGAGAAATCGCTTCTGTTGCTTTTGCTACAGCTATTCCCATACCTACAGCACCTGCAGCGGCAGCTAGTCCTACCGCAATCGCAGCAGCAAGTGCTTTATCTCCAAGTACACTGTTTGCAGCAGCAACTGCTACATCTTCACCTGCTGCAAATACAGGCATTGCAAGCACAAACAGTATTGCAACTGAAATAGCTAATGTAATAATTCTTTTTATATTTTTCATGTCATAAACCTCCAAATTTAACTTATTTAATCTTATGTTCCGGTTCCGATACTTCTCCGTAGAACAAAGAAGTAAGCATCGTAAGTACGTAAGCCTGTATAACAGCATGAAGCAGTGTAAACAATACTCCTACCAACACAGGTAATCCGTAGCTCAAATGAATATAATGATATACAAGCTCGGTTACAAGTGCACCGCTTAATAATGCTCCAAACAATCTGAAGCTCATTGATACCGGCAGTGAAAACTCTTTTAATGTTTTTCCAATGCCTTTTAATTTGTTCTCTGCAATACCTCCTGATAAAATAACGAGGTAAGAAAGACATCCAATCATTATTGCTCCGTTGATATCAGCAAGAGGTGCAGGCAAAGCCATTGATGTACCTTGCGTTGTTATCACCTGAATACCAAACAGTTCAAGTATAGTTCCTATAAAGATATACACACCTGCAGCAAAAATATATCCTCCCAAAAATTTGTTACGGTGCGGACTGTTTGTTTTTGCAAGGTCATCAAAGAAGCTAACCAACATTTCGAGCACAAGTTGAAACTTTCCGGGAACCATTTTAAACCTTGGAATCGCAAAAACCCTAATGAGTAATGCAAATACAAAAACTATTCCTGTAACTGTAATTGCAGAAATAAGTCCCGGATTAACATCCATGAATCCAAAAAGACTTATCTTATTCGATTCATGAAGAACTGCATCACGCATTAACTCTCTTATTGATTCATGGCTTCCCGGTGATTTTACGACAATTGTGCCAATCATTAAAGCAAGCGAAACTATTGCAAATACAACTATTCCTATTGTTCTTTTCTTCTTGTCCATAGCAAATGTCCTATACCTCCCAACGTCAAAACAGCTACAAAGCAACCTAATGCGACTGCTACTGTCGTAATTGTCTGTTTCTTCATTTTTTAATGCCTCCATTCTGTCGCTAAAATGTCAGCACAAATGCATTTATGTAAAGTGTTGACTTGCGGCTATTTAATTTATCATAAAACCGGATAAAAGATTTACCTCAGTTTTATTACAAATAATGGTTTTTATTTTGAGATCTTATACAACATACACGGTCTTCCGCCCGTTTCGTAATTCATATCTCCCATAACCAAGCCTGTTTCAGTAAGATGTGTCATATATCTGCGGACAGTAACACCTGTAAGGCCTACTTTTTCAGCTATTTCATCACCTGTAAGCCATTTATTTGTGTTTTCCCTCAAATGATCAAGTATCATTCGCATTGTTTTTTCCTGAATTCCTTTCGGATGCAGGTCATCAACAGTTTTCCTGGTGTTATCAATAAGAAAATCTATATTTTTCTGATTCACCTTTTCCAAATCCTTGAGTGCCTCTGCTTGCGCTAAAAACTTGTCTAATGCGATTTTAAATCTTTCAAATGTAAATGGCTTTACCAGATAATCCACGACTCCGAGATGTAACCCTTGTTTAAGAGATTCTGCTTCGTTTGCAGCTGTAACCATAATTACATCTACTTCTATCTGTTTCTTTCTGATTTGTCTTAAAGTTTCAAAGCCATCCATAATCGGCATATATACATCCATTATAACTAAATCGACTTTGTTTTCCTCAAGATATTGAAGCGCACTTGCACCATCTGCGCATTTTTCTATCACTTTAAAATCCTTATGTCTGCTGACAAATTGTTCATTAATCATAGCAACCATTGGATCGTCTTCAACTATTAAAACAGTATACATCTTAAATCACCTTCTCTTCTTTGGAAAATAATACTGTAAATGAAGTTCCTACTTTTTCCTGAGATTCCACCGTTATTTTTCCTCCAACACTGTCTATTAGTTCCTTGACGTGATGAAGACCTGTTCCCCTTCCCTCACCTTTGGTAGAGAAGCCATTCTCAAATATATGTTCTTTATTATCTTCGCTTATTCCTTCACCTGTATCTTCAACTGTTATAAGAACACTATCTTTTTTTGAATAAATTCCTATATGAAGTTCATTCTGCGCTGTTTCCTTATTCCCTTTTACATTCATCGAGTCATATGCATTATCAATAAGATTTCCTATTACTGTTACCATAAGTTCAGGCGGTAACATAAGATCATTCTTTGAATAATTACTTCCATCGTTTAATGTAAATTTGATATTAAGTTCTGAAGCTCTTGCACTTTTACCGATTAATAGAGCAGCAACGGCCGGCTCATCAACAACGGACATTATTTTGCTGATCGTCTGACGCTGAACAATAGAAATATTTTCTATATAAGACACAGCCTCATCATACATTTCCATCTGGATAAGTCCCATTATTACATGAAGCTTATTAGTAAAGTCATGGTTATTGGCTCTCATTGAATCTACAAGGTAGCGCGTTCCTGACAAATCCTACATAAGCTTTGTGTATTCTTCTCTGTTATGAAGAATAATCGCAGCACCTACTATCTCATTATTTTCTTTTATAGGAATACTGTCAAACAAAATATTAGAGTTCTTAAAACTGTCGGCACGGATGCTGAATTCCTTACCTCCTGTTTCAATCGTGTTTTTCACAAATGAATCGTTACAACACTCAGAAAAAGGAGTTCCTATCATCTGCTTTACATCGTTTTTTTCAAGCATTTTAGCCGCCGATTTATTTGCAAAATGAATTATACCTTTTTTGTCTACCGCTATTAATCCCTCATTTAAGGATTCAAGAATATTGTGTCTGATTTGGAACATAGCAGAGAAAACGTTTGGTTCGTAACCATGCAAGCTTTTTTTGATAGAAGATGACATTTCGTGTGAAATTAGAAGTTCTATCAGTATGGCAACAAGAGTTATGATTGCATATATAAGCAGGGTATGTACTGTCTCTGCTTTAATGTTTTCAAGAAGCATAATCGCCATAATAAAACCTGTGTAGTTTCCTTCCTCGTCATATATGGCAGCATATGCTCGTCTTTGTGAACCCGATGGTCC
>JAFTUP010000161.1 GCA_017466205.1 Clostridia bacterium | reverse complement strand
ACAAGATATTGTTCTTTTCCTATAGACTTTGTGTAATTAAAATATTTTTTTGAAAATTCTTTATATGCTTTTATATTAGGTTTACCCATTTTATCAAGAACTGCTGCAGAACAGTGTTCAGGTGCAACCTTTAATTGTCCGCTTACATGGTGTTGTACAAGCTCCTTAAAAAAAGCATCATTTTTATCACAAAGCATATAATCATATCTGATTCCTGAACGGATAAAAACCTTTTTAACCCTTGGTAAATTACGGATTTCACGAAGAATATCAAGATATTCCTCGTGAGTAGCTTTAAGTGCAGGACATGGCTCAGGAGCGAGACATTTTTTTCCTTTACAAAGTCCTTTCTTTAACTGAACATCACAGGATGTTCTTCTGAAATTTGCAGTAGGACCACCAATATCGTGAATGTAACCCTTAAAGCCTTCCATTTCAGTTAATAAATTTGCTTCCTTAATTATAGATTCTTTACTTCTGCAAGTAACATATCTGCCTTGATGAAATGCAATTGAACAGAAATTACACGCACCAAAGCAACCACGATTGTGAGTAATTGAAAACTGGACTTCAAGAATGCCGGGCACTCCCCCATCCTTTTCATAGATTGGATGATATGTTCGAACATAAGGAAGTGAATAAACATCATCAAGTTCTTCTGTTGTCAGCGGTTCCATTGGCTCATTCTGTACAAGCATCATTTTACCATGACGCTGTTTAATAATCTTGCCACGAATATGGTCTTGTTCATCCTGTTGAATACGACAGGAAATAGCATATTCTTTTTTTGAATTGCAAACATTTTCAAAGGATGGACATTCAACACCTTTATATGGTGTTTCAGTAACAGGAACAGCATAACACGTACCTTTTATATCAGTCAAATCCTTTATATTCTCACCGTTATTGAGTCTATCAGCGATCTGAACAGTTTGTTTTTCACCCATACCAAAAGAAATAAGGTCAGCACCTGAATCAAATAAAATTGAAGGTCTGATTTTATCATCCCAATAATCGTAATGAGCAAAACGACGTAAGGAAGCCTCTAAACCACCAATGACAATCGGAATATCATCATAAATTTCACGAATTTTCCGACAATAAACAATAACTGCTCGATCAGGCCTTAAACCAAATTTGCCACCGGGAGAATATGCATCTGTACTGCGTTTTTTCTTCGCAACTGTATAGTGGGCAACCATTGAATCAATATTGCCTGATGAAACAAAGAAACCTAATCTTGGTTTACCAAACGTCATAAAAGATTTATTATTTCTCCAATCAGGTTGAGAAATAATGCCAACCCTATAACCTGCATTTTCAAGCACTCTTGTAATTATGGACACGCCGAAGCTGGGATGGTCGACGTATGCATCTCCTGATACATAAACAAAATCAACTTCATCCCAGCCTCGGGAAATCATATCTTCTTTTGAAATTGGTAAAAACTGATTATTCTTCATCGTTATTCTCTTCATCTTCACCGTATGCTTTATTTGCTCCACCTTGTGCTAAAGCATTCATTTCATACCATTGTTGTTTAGTAACAAGAACTTTACGAGGCTTTGCACCTTCATAAGGACCGATTATACCACTTGTTTCAAGTTCATCAATAATTCTTGCAGCACGAGCATATCCGAGTTTAAGCTTTCTTTGAAGTAATGTTGTAGAGGCAGACTGTGCTTCTATAACAACCTCAATAGCCTTTGGAAGCATTTCGTCAGCAGGACCTGTTTCTCCATTATCATTTGATGAAGATGTATCCTTCTTTTTAACACCTGTTTGTGCTGCTTGTTTATCAATTTCTTTCATGACAGAATCATCATAAACAGTCTGTTCCTGCGATTTAATAAAAGTTACAACATTTTCGACTTCCTTGTCTGACAAATAACAGCCCTGAACACGAATTGGCTTTGGAATACCAACAGGATAATAAAGCATATCACCATTACCAAGAAGCTTTTCAGCACCAACTGAATCAATAATTGTACGAGAGTCAACCTGTGATGAAACAGAAAGAGAAATTCGGCTTGGAATATTAGCCTTAATTATACCTGTAATAACATCAACAGACGGTCTTTGAGTAGCAATAACAAGATGCATTCCTGCTGCACGCGCCATCTGTGCAAGACGGCAAATTGAATCTTCAACTTCATTTGGAGCAGCCATCATAAGGTCAGACAACTCATCAATAAATATTACTATCTGAGGCATTTTCTTTTTGCCCTGACTTTCACAAATGCTGTTATATCCTGCAATATCTCTGACACTGTTTTCAGAAAAAGTTTTATATCTTGTAAGCATTTCTGTTACAGCCCAGGCAAGTGCACCTGAAGCCTTTCTAGGGTCGGAAACAACCGGAACAAGCAAATGCGGAATTCCGTTATAAATTGTAAATTCAACTTGTTTAGGGTCAATCATCAAAAGCTTGACTTCATCAGGTGTCGCATTATATAAAATGCTCACAATCATTGCGTTAAGACAAACAGATTTACCAGAGCCTGTTGTACCTGCAATGAGCAAATGTGGCATTTTAACAAGGTCAGAATAAACAAATTCACCTGTAATATCCTTACCCAAAGCAACTGTTAATTTAGATTTTGCATTTTTATATTGTTGCTGGTCAATGACTTCACGAAGTGTAACTGATTGACGACTCTTATTTGGAATTTCAATACCAACAGCTGCCTTATTCGGAATAGGTGCTTCTATACGAACTCCTGATGCAGCAAGATTTAAAGCAATATCATCTGCAAGATTAGTAATTTTACTGATTTTAACACCTGCTGCGGGCTGGATTTCATAACGTGTTACGGAAGGCCCACGGGATACACCAACAAGTCTTGTAGAAACACCGAAGCTATTTAAGGTATCTATTAATTTTCTTTCATTATATTTCTGTTCATTTTCATAATCAGAAGAATTCAGGTTCTTAGGAAGATTGAGCAAATCAATCGGAGGCATAGTATATTGCTTAACAGGCTCGCTGTTCCACTCTTCATCAGTGTATTCATCTGAATCATCTT
>JAFTUP010000160.1 GCA_017466205.1 Clostridia bacterium | reverse complement strand
ATTAACTTTTACAACAATTATCGTATTCAAACAAAAACAAAACTGACTCCGTTAGAAAAACGAAATCAGTTTGTTGCTTAAATTTAATTTTCTACACCAAGTAGGCTTTTTTGTTCTGTCTGCACAACTTGGGGCAGTTCAGTTTGGTTTCAGGGCTTCTTTTATTTTATGAAATACAATTACCCATAAAACTATCATATAAAAGCCCACAATAAAATTTTAAACCATAAAAGCGATAGCACAATTTAGGTCTTGAAATATTATTTTCATCACCTTTTTATTGTAGTGAAAATTCTGCCAAATAAATTAAACTAATACTTGAAATAATCGGTATATAATATTATAATTTAATGGTAAAATAATGAATTATGCCAAGTAGGAGAATTATTATGAATTCATTTTATTTCACAAATGATCAGCAAAAGCAATATACTTTGGCTTGTCTTGCGTTTGCCCGGAAGATTGGGCTTATTGATGACGACAGTCTTGAGGCAGTTGCCCATAGATGTAACGAAGAAAATGAAAAACGTCGTCAAGCACTCGAAAACGGTGAAATTGTTTATGGATTAAAGCAATTTACCCTGCCCGTATATCTTGACTATGAGTTAACACGTTTCAGACTGGATTTCGCTTCTGAAAAGGATGTAATTAAAAATAATTACACTTATTCGCCCATTGAGAAGAAACAACTTAAAGATTATTACAAGAATAACAGAGATTTGTTTACAAGATATCATGGCGAAAAGTTCAAATTCAGAGAATCCAAAATGGTTGTGTATAAAAAGATAAGAGAGGAGCAATACGATGAAGAAATCAACGCTATATTACGTCAGCTCTCTTAACGGAAATGACGACAACGACGGTTTAACACCTCAATCACCGTTTTTAACTCTTGATAAAATCAACGGTCTTTCGATTAACGCAGGAGATAAAATTCTGCTCGAAAAGGGCTCCGTATTTGACAATCAGTTTTTACATTTGAAAAACTGTGGCGACATAAACAGCGAGCCTATTGAAATTGCATCTTACGGTGACAGCGACAGACCTCCTATCATAAACACAAACGGTAACGGAATATGGTTTCAGGATTATGGTGTGCCACTCGATTACAGAGGTCACGTTTATAAGGGTAATGTGTCATCATCAGTTTTGCTTTACGATGTTGAAAATATTATTGTTAAAGATATTGAAATTGCAAATAAAGAAGAGTTTACAACTCTTGAAGATTACTCTGCACCCGATAAAATGGACAGAACAGGTGTTGCTGTGGTTGCTCAGAACAGAGGCACATTACATTCTATCACCTTGAAAAATCTCTTTATTCACGATGTTAACGGCAATGTTTATAACAAGCACATGAACAACGGCGGAATTTATATGACAGCCTTTAAACCTGCAGATGAAGAAAAAACGGGCGTTGCAAGATATGACGGTGTAACAGTTGACGGGTGTTATGTAAAGAATGTCAGTCGTTGGGGAATTGCAGTGGGTTATACATACCGCCACGCTGATTTTGCAACAAAGTTTCTTGATGATGAAACATTCAAAAAATTCGGTAATGAAAACATTTTGATAACAGGTAATTATCTTAAAAATGTAGGTGGCGATGCAATAACTCCAATGTACGCATTGAAGCCACTTGTTGAGCACAATGTGTCCGACAGCTGTGCTTTGGAAATAAATGACCGTTATTATACAAAAGCAGGAAAGCGAATGGGTAAGGTTGCGGCGGCAATATGGCCTTGGAAATGCAAGGATGCCCTTCTTGTTTACAATGAGGCTGTTGATACAAAACTTAACCAAGACGGTATGGCTTATGATGCCGACTCAGGTGACGGTACAACCTACAAATATAATTATTCAAGACTTAACGAGGGCGGTTGCATAATGTTCTGCCTCGGCGAAGCAGTGAATAACACATTTACAAATAATGTCAGTTACGATGATTTAGGCGGCATACTAAGCCCATCGGGTAATCCTGACGCATACGTTGCCGACAACGAATTCTATATGCGTAAAGGTGTTCCCCTTAAAAGAAAGCGTAATCACGGAAAAATGACATTAAAAAACAACAAAATTACTATTATTGATTAACGAGGTGCGATATGGCAATAAAAAAAGGACGCGTAACAATTCCTACCGATATGGATGTTGTTAAAGAAACACTTGAGATTATGGAAGAGTGGGGTGCTGATGCTATCCGTGACTGTGACGGTACGGAGTTTCCGCAGGAATTAAAGGATACAGGAGCAAAAATTTATGCCACCTACTACACAACAAGAAAGGATAATGAATGGGCAAGAGCTAATCTTGATGAAGTTCAGCAGATGTATATTATGACACCATTTTATACTGCTGTTGACAGCACATTGAAAATTCATCTTATGGACCATCTTTATCCTGATATGCTCAAGGTGAACAACCATGATGATATTACAAGATGGTGGGAAGTAATTGACCGTACAACAGGTGAACCGGTTTCTCCTGACTGTTGGACTTATGATGAAACAAGCGGTAATGTAACCATTAACAATGTAACTTTGTTCCATGAATATACCGTAAGCTTCTTGGCTTATATTATGTGGGATCCGGTACACATGTATAACGCTGTTGTAAATGAGTGGAAGGATGTTGAGCCTCAAATCACTTTTGATGTTCGTCAACCGAAAACCAAGGCTCATTCATTAAAAAGACTTCGCAGATTCCTTGAAACTCACGAATATGTCGATGTTGTAAGATTTACAACATTTTTCCATCAGTTTACTCTTGTGTTTGATGAACTTGCTCGTGAAAAATTTGTTGACTGGTTTGGCTATTCAGCATCTGTAAGCCCATATATTCTTGAACAGTTTGAACAGGAAGTGGGATACAAATTCCGTCCTGAATTCATCATTGACCAAGGCTATATGAACAACACATACCGTATTCCGTCAAAGGAATTCAAGGATTTCCAGAAATTCCAGATGCGTGAAGTTGCACTTCTTGCTAAAGAAATGGTTGACATTGTTCACGAATATGGCAAAGAAGCCATGATGTTTATGGGTGACCATTGGATTGGTATGGAGCCGTTTATGGATGATTTTGCATCAATCTGACTTGATGCAGTTGTAGGTAGTGTCGGTAACGGTGCTACACTTCGTTTGTTCAGCGACATTAAAAATGTTAAATATACAGAAGGCAGATTCTTACCTTATTTCTTCCCCGATGTATTCTGTGAGGGAGGCGACCCGATTTATGAGGCAAAGGTAAATTGGGTAACAGCAAGACGTGCTATTTTAAGAAGTCCCATTCAGCGTATCGGCTATGGCGGTTATCTTAAACTCGCACTTAAATTCCCTGAATTTGTAGATTATATCAAGAGTGTTTGCGATGAATTCCGTACTCTTTATGACAATATTCAGGGCGTAACACCTTACTATGTAAAAAGAGTAGCTGTGCTTAATTGCTGGGGCAAAATGCGTTCCTGGTCAAATCATATGGTACATCATGGTTTGTATTACAGACAAAATTATTCTTACTTCGGTGTTATTGAGGCATTAAGCGGTGCACCTTTTGATGTATCATTTATCAGCTTTGATGATATTAAAAATGACAGTTCAATCCTTGATAACTTTGACACTATCATCAATGTCGGTGATGCAGATACTGCACAATCAGGTGGCGAATACTGGGCTGACGAGCAAATTATTACTGCTATAAAGAAGTTTGTATATAACGGTGGCGGATTTATCGGTGTTGGTGAACCTGCTGCACATCAATGGCAGGGCAAATTCTTCCAGCTTGATGACATACTCGGTGTTGAAAGAGAGAATGGATTTACTCTTAATACTCGTAGATACAACACTGAAGAGCACAGAGACCACTTTATTCTTGCTGATACAAATGGTAATGTTGATTTTGGTGAAGGCAAGAAAAATATAGTTGCCCTTGAGGGTACAACTGTTCTTATTCAAAATGCAACAGAGCTTCCGTTTGCCGTAAGACATGCCGAAGAAGTTCAGATGGCAGTTAAAAACTTCGGTAAAGGCAGAGGTGTTTACATCAGCGGATTGCCATATTCATTTGAAAACAGCCGAGTGCTTTATCGTGCTGTATTGTGGAGTGCAAATGCTGAAGATGAGCTTCTCCGTTGGTATTCAACAAACTACAATGTTGAAGTTCACGCTTATGTGAAGAACAACAAATATTGTGTTGTAAATAATACTTATGAGCCACAGGATACAACCATTTATGT